>JBHHYX010000096.1:0-14705 GCA_046757765.1 Acidobacteriota bacterium
GGCTGCTCGAGTTCGAACCCGAAGCGCCCGAGACCACCGAACCGCTGATGGGCTGCTCTCTTCCTTGTTCGTGGAACGCCCTGGCGAAGGCCGCTTCGACAAGAAAGATGAGAGGTTGCTTCGCTTCGCCGCTCTGAGGCACGACACGGGACACGGTCCCTTCTCGCATACAAGCGAACAGTTTTATTCAGCATTACCGGAATTGAAAGAGCTCCGCGACAACGAGCCGATGTACCGCGAGTGCGCAGCTGGCGAGCTTCTGTCAAACCAAATCGTACTCTCGGAGCCTTTCCGCGAATTCGTCGCAGCGATCAACGCCCATTTCCACCAGGCCCTCGACTGTGACGCGATTAGTCGGTGCATTACCGGGTGCCTCGCACCGGAACGAATGTTCCTTAGCGAGGTCGTGCATGGCCCCTTCGATGCGGACAAGCTTGACTATATGCATCGTGACGGCATGTTTAGTGGGCTGCAAATGCACGTCGACCTGGATCGGCTCTTCGCTTCGATCAACATCAAGGCAAACACCAAGGAAGGCAAAACAACCACGCGGCTATGCGGCTCGGTGTCAGGGATTACGCCCCTCACTCAGATCATGTTCAACAAAATGATCCTCTATACCGGCATGTACCATCACCACAAGGTGAGAGCCGTGGATTGCATGCTGTGGGCCATCTTCGACTTAGCCATGCAAAAAAATGCGAAGATTGGAGGTGTCGAGATCAGTAGTCCAGTCGATTTTTTGCGGCTCACCGATGACTATGTATTGATTCCTGAGCTTACCAACGATGAGGAGATTAAGGAACTCATTCTCCGTATTAGGACGCGCGACTTGTGGGAACGAGCGTTGGTGATCTCCCGCCGAACGGTGCCAGAGTCGATGCACGCCGACACAAAGGGTGATGAGAAAAAGGGTGTCTTTACTGAGTATACAAAGTTTATGGGCAATCAGCCCGAAAAAATCAGAATCCGTCGGGAGATTGCAGATGAAATTTGGGAGCTATCCGGCAAGCCATGCAAGCGCCACGAGGTTTGGCTTGATATTCCCAAACTGCCATCAATGGACGAGGCCAAGCGGATGTGGATTGAGGCACCCCAGCAGCCGAAACCAGAGAAGCTCGAAGACTTCCTACCAATCTCGAAGTGGGTCGAGCTGTATGGCCACCACCAATGGCGATCTCACGTGTTTTGCCCAAGGGAGCACAAGAAGGTGATTGCGGACGCCGCCGAGAAAGTAATCAAGGAACGCTTTGGCCTTGAGTTGCTCCGATTGGCAAGGCAGTACGCTCGAACGCCGGATTAGGGGCCACCTCGTTAACTAAGCGCCATTGGGTCCTCCCAAAAAAACACTTGACTTGAAGGAGGTTGCTGCCTATTCTAGAAAGTGGGAAGTGACAACGATGAAGAAAGGTCTTCTCTGGCGAAGTTAGCTGTTGCTTGATTTGCCGGGGGGACTTGAGACTTCATCAGGCTGAAATAGAGACCGATCGAAAAAAGGCCATGGAGAACGTTCTCCATGGCCTTTTTTGCGTGCCGTCATGGGCCGGACAGCGTCTCTTCTTTCGGTCCGTGAGTCGTGCCGGCGCCGCAGAGACCCGGGAGGAGTCGGGAAGCCCTGACCGAGCGGGGGCAGACTACCCGGGGTAATCTTGGGTTCAACCCGAGTGGAGCGAGTCTTGCGAATGAGAAGCGCCAGGATATTGTGTTTCGCGAGTTGCGGAGAGCGCAGGCAGAACCGCAGGCCGGATCGCGAGCTGACGACGAGTCGCTGAAGCCAATGCACACTCCTCCCATTCGGGCCTTCAGACCTTCCAGGACGATCTTTCACAAATCCATTCTGGCCGATCTTCTGACCCCGGTTTCCGCCTTTTTGCGAGTGGCCCAGGGCGCCGAGCGCGCTTTTCTGCTCGAATCGGTTGAAGGGGGTGAGAAAATCGGTCGTTTCTCGTTCATCGGGGCGAATCCCTTTCAGACCTTTCAGGGCGGCTTGGCGGAGTTCCGCGAGAGCTTCCCTCCTGTTGAGAAAGCCCCGTCGGGTCTGCCGCCTTTCACGGGCGGGGGGGTGGGGCTGTTTTCCTACGACATGGTTCGCGAACTGGAGCGGCTGCCGGACCTGAAGAAGCGAGGCCCCGGAGCGGAGGCCTCTGTCCTGATGGACTTCTATTCGACTCTTCTTGCCTTCGACCACCTGAAGCATCAGATCATCATCCTGTCTCATGATGGGATGGGCGAGGTGGAGCAGTTGGAAAAGCGGTTGAGTGGTCCCGTGTCGAGCCTGGAGAGGGCCAGTCTGCCGCTTGAAGGAGCGAGGTGGCGAGACACCGATTCCGACCTGGTGGTCCAATCCAACTTCCCCAAAGAGGCTTTTTGCGAGGCCGTCGAAACGGCAAAGGAATACATTGCAGCCGGAGACATCTTCCAGGTCGTCCTCTCCCAGCAGTTCGAGGCTGAGTTCAAGGGTGACCCCTTCGATGTCTATCGAGCTCTCCGATTTGTGAATCCATCGCCGTATCTGTTCTTCCTCAAGCTGGGCGAGACCTCAATCGTCGGCTCTTCCCCGGAAATGCTTCTGCGCGTCCATGGGCGTGAACTCCACTATCGCCCCATTGCCGGAACGCGCCGCCGCGGGCAGACGGCTGAGGAAGAGAAGGAGCTCGAGAGCGAGTTGCTGAGGGATGAGAAAGAACGCGCCGAACACATCATGCTGGTCGACCTGGGACGAAATGACCTGGGCAGGGTGAGTGAATATGGAACGGTTCGAGTGGAAGCGCTTATGCTTCTTGAGAAATACTCGCACGTGATGCACCTGGTGAGCGCTCTGAAGAGCCGGCTCCGGTCCGACCTGGATCGGTTCGACGCGTTGGCTGCCTGCTTTCCGGCTGGAACGGTGACGGGCGCCCCCAAGGTGCGAGCCATGGAGATCATCGAACAGCTGGAACCCTCCCGCCGGGGTGTCTATGCCGGAGCGATCGGCTATCTCGACTTCTCCGGCAACCTGGACACCTGCATTGCCATCCGAACGATCGTTTTAAGAGATGGCCGGGCCAGACTGCAGGCGGGAGCTGGCATAGTGGCCGACTCGGTTCCCCCGTTGGAGTACCAGGAATGCTACAACAAGGCTCACGCCCTGATCCAGGCTCTCGAACTGGCCCGGAAATTAAGCCCGAAGTGACGGCACGAGAGTGGAAACAAAGGAGGATCACTTGACGAGGAGGGAGGAGCGAACTCTTGTCGTCAGCGACCGGGAGTCAGTCCCGTCAGTGCCAGGAATACTTTTTGCACCCGGGGAGGGGAACGGGGTCGTGCCCAGTGAAGAGGGGCCTCGCGCTGGTGAGAATGAGCGGACGACGGCGCCCGATGTCCGCGGTTGTTGCAGTGCTGGAGTCGATAGCGATGGGACCCCTCTCCAATCGCCGCAAAGCCCGCGGGTGCCTTCACGTCATGGGGCGCCCGAGCAGATGACGCTTGTCATCGACAATTATGACAGCTTCACCTATAATCTGGTCCAATATCTGGGGGAACTGGGTTGTGCTCTGCGCGTTCACCGCAACGACCAAATCAAGGTTTCTGAGATTTCCCATTTGAGACCCGACCGAATCGTCATTTCGCCCGGCCCCGGGACACCGAGCCAGGCGGGTATCTCCGTCGAGGTGGTACGAGAGTTTGGGGGGAAGATTCCTATCCTGGGTGTTTGCCTGGGCCACCAGGCCATTGCCGAAGCCTTTGGCGGAAAGGTTGAGCGGGCTTCCGAGATTAGACATGGCAAGACCTCTCCCATCTATCATGCCCGGGATTCCATCCTGGCCCGGCTTCCCAACCCGTTTGAGGCGACTCGATACCACTCCCTCATTGTTCGCAGGGAGGAACTGCCTGAGTGTCTGATTGTCAACGCCTGGACGGCGGAAGGTGTGATTATGGGACTGCGGCATCGTGACGTCGACGTCTTCGGGGTGCAGTTTCATCCCGAGTCGGTGTTGACCCCTCATGGCAAGACTCTGTTGGAAAGCTTCCTATGCTTGAGGCACTGACCGCAACAGTGATGAAAGGCGGTGACTTGACGGAGTCGGAGTCCGCTCGAGCGTTGGAATCGATGCTCTCCAGCGACTCTTCGGATGTGGTGATCGCTTCCTTTTTGACCGCACTCTCCCTCAAAGGGGAGACTCCCGAAGAGATCTGCGGGTTCGCACGGGTTATGCGGGCCCAGTTGATACCCGTTGGCAGCAACCATTCGACCCTTGTGGACACGGCTGGCACGGGCGGAGGATCGGGCACGTTCAACATCTCGACCACTGCGGCCTTCGCCATCGCCGGGGCGGGTCTACCGGTTGCCAAGCATGGGAATCGGGCCGTGACCTCCCGCTCCGGCAGCGCCGATATGCTTGCCGCCCTCGGCGTCAACCTGGATGCCCCTCTGCAAGTGGTGGAACAGTCGCTGCGTGACTTCGGACTGGCCTTCATCTTTGCCCCTCTCTTTCACCCGGCCATGAAGAGAGTGGTCAAGATTCGGCGGCAGCTCAGCCAGCGCACGATCTTCAACCTGCTGGGTCCGCTGACCAACCCTGCCGGAGCGCCCTTCCAGATCATCGGCGTTTATTCTCCCGAGCTGACTCAAAAGGTGGGTCGAGCACTTTCGCTCCTGGGGTGCACACGCCGCGCCTGGGTGGTCAGCAGTGAGGATGGGTTGGACGAGCTCTCCAGCCGGGCGCCGAGCACGATAGTGGAGGTGGAGAAGAGTCACATCAGAAGCCGAAGGTTGGATCCAGAGCAGTATGGATTTCAGGCGCGGGCCGCCGGCCGGGATTACCGCGGGGGCACTCCTGAGGAAAATGCCGAAATCTGTCGGGCTATTCTTGAAGGTCGGCGTCACGGCCCCGCTCGCGATGTCGTGCTCCTGAACGCGGCCGCCGCCATTCATGTGGCCGGAGAAACGGACTTCCAGCTGGCTCTCGCGAGGGCCGAGGAGTCCCTAAACTCGGGGGCCGCCCTGGAAAAACTCCAGTGCCTGGTTCAAGCCTATTCGGGCACCTCTTTGGGGTCTTAGGGTTTGCGCAATAATAGGTTCGCAGAGTTGGCGCTCAGATTTGCACCAGATTTGGCCGCGGACGATTGAGCAAAACCGCAGGCGTAGCCGGGCCTAGGTTGAGGATTTCGCGATTGAGGAGCGGCCGAAGATGGTGTGAAGATGAGATGCCAAAATGTGAAGTTATTCTTGCGCGAGCCCTTAGTTCAATGCTGAATGCGATTCTTGCCGACAAACGGCGCGACCTGTCCAAGGCCAAGGTGGAGGTTCCCTGGGCTGAACTGGTCAGCCGGATAAGGGATGCCAAGTTGCCTTCTTTGAAGGAGGTGCTGGCCCGACCCGAAGTCAATATCATCGCTGAGATCAAATATCGAAGTCCGAGCCGGGGCGATTTCCGTTGTCACTTGAGGCCCAAGGATCTGGCCGCTTTGTACGTCGAAAATGGGGCCGCGGCGATTTCCGTTCTCACGGAGAAAGATCACTTCAAAGGGGATTTGCAGTTTCTTCAGATCGTGTCGGACTCCCAACCTGGCCTGCCCGTTTTGCGCAAAGATTTTATTTTTGATCGCTATCAAGTCGTGGAGACGCGGGTCAAGCGCGCCTCCGCCTTTCTTCTGATCGCCGCCTGTCTTTCCAAGGAGCAGTTGCAGAGTCTGATGGGGTATGGAGAAGAATTGGGGCTGGAGGCCCTGGTTGAAGTGCACGGGGCCCGTGAGCTGGAGACGGCCCTGGAGTCGGGTGCTCGCTTGATTGGGGTCAACAACCGGAATCTGGAGAGTTTTGAGGTGGACATTCAAACCTCGTTCGATCTGGCCCGGAGGATGGAAGTTGAGTCGGGCTGCTGGCTCATCTCCGAATCCGGCATCCGGGAGCGGAGTCAGATTCTGGAGCTTCGTGATGCGGGGTTCAGTGCCTTTCTCATCGGCTCGATCCTGATGGATGCCCCAGATCCGGGGAAAAAACTGGGGGAGTTGCTTGGGGTCGGCAGTTGAAGAAGAATGAAGGCCTGGAGGACGATCTGGAAGTACTCGACGCCATCCCCGATTTCTTACTCTCAATGTAGAGCGACGGGCGGATGCGACCGGGAGTCGACGGCGTTGCGCTGGCCCGAATTTCTCACACTCGGTCGTAGCAAGGCGGTGGCGGCGCCTGCCCACCCCGCCCATTGAGTGTTGAGAGTTTGAGCGTCGGGGCCAGCTGGGTGGCGAGAGTCGGGAAGAGCTGCAAATGTGGGTAAAGGTGTGCGGTATCACCAACCTGGACGACGCCCAACGGGCGATCGAGCTGGGCGCGGATGCTTTGGGGTTCAATTTCTATCCCCCCAGCCCCCGCTATATCAGCCCTTCCGAATCGACCCGAATCATCAATAGACTGCCGCTCCAGGTTCTGATGGTGGGAGTGTTTGTCGGCTTCCCCACCGGTCCGATCTGTGAAGAGCTGCGGGCGCTCCAGCTCCACGGGCTCCACTCGGAGTCTGAGATCAAGGCTTCGACTCGAAGGGTGTTCGTGGCCACCTCGCCCACTCGAATCGACGACTTCCCCAACTACGAAATCGTCATCGACACCTCGTGGGGAAGCGGAAAGAAGGCGGACTGGAAAGGGTTGAGAGAGGTGTGCAGACCCTTCATTTTATCGGGAGGGCTGACTCCCGAGAACGTCGGCGAGGCCATCCAGGAACTGCATCCGGCGGGAGTGGACGTCTGCTCCGGGGTGGAGTCGGCGCCGGGCAGGAAGGACCCCCACCGGCTCAAACGCTTTCTCGAAGCCGTCCGCCAAGCCGCTTCAGGAATCCAAGGATAGGAGCGAAAGGAAACCGATGCAAAACCTGCCTGACTCTCAGGGCCACTTTGGGATCTATGGAGGCCAGTTCGTTCCCGAGACGCTGATGTCTCCACTCGAGGAACTCCAGCAGGCCTACCGGCAGGCCCAACAGGATCCAGACTTCAGCCAGGAACTGGAGGGTCTGCTGGCCCAGTATGTGGGCCGTCCTACACCCCTCTCGCCAGCCGGGAGATTGTCCGAAAAGGTGGGTGCGAAAGTCTATCTCAAGCGCGAAGACCTTTGTCATACGGGGGCTCACAAGATCAACAACGCTTTGGGGCAGGCGCTACTGGCGCGGCGCATGGGAAAAAGCCGGATCATTGCGGAAACCGGCGCCGGCCAGCACGGCGTGGCGACGGCAACCGTCTGTGCCCTGCTGGCTCTGGAGTGTGAGATCTATATGGGAACGGAGGATATGCGGCGCCAGGCCCTCAATGTCTTTCGCATGGAACTGCTGGGAGCCAAGGTCATCCCTGTGGATGCGGGAAGCCGCACCCTCAAGGACGCGATCAACGAAGCGATGCGGGACTGGGTCACGAATGTCGAGAGCACCCACTATCTCCTGGGTTCGGTCCTGGGAGCCCACCCCTATCCAATGATGGTGCGCGATTTTCAGGCTGTGATCGGGCGGGAGGCCCGCCACCAGATCCTTGAAGCGGAAGGGCGCCTACCCGACCTGCTCATCGCCTGCGTGGGCGGGGGAAGCAACTCCATCGGGCTCTTCCACCCATTCCTGGAGGACACCTCGGTTCAGATGATCGGGGTGGAAGCTGGAGGGCGGGGCACCCAACTGGGCCAGCATGCGGCCCGCTTTCAAGGGGGAAGCAACGGAGTTCTTCACGGAACCTTCAGCCGCCTGCTTCAGGATGAACGGGGCCAGATCGCCGCCACCCACAGCATCTCGGCAGGTTTGGACTATCCTTCCATCGGTCCCGAGCACGCCTGGCTCCGAGAGACTGGACGGGTGACCTATACCTCCGCCTCCGACGCCCAAGCCCTGGAGGCGTTCCACTTGCTGAGCCGGCAGGAAGGCATCCTCCCGGCGCTGGAATCCGCCCACGCCGTGGCGGAATGCCTGAGACTGGGCAGCGGGGGAAAAGTGGCCGGCTTGTCGGCGGACCCGTTGATCCTCATCAACCTGTCCGGTCGTGGAGATAAAGATGTCGAGACTGTCAGAGATCTTCGCCGCTAACGACAGATGCTTCATTCCCTTTGTGACGGCCGGACATCCGGACCTGGCCTCGAGCGAGGAAATCATCCTCCAACTGGCTGCCGCCGGATCCCACATCGTCGAGATCGGAATCCCTTTCTCCGATCCCATCGCCGATGGCCCCATCATCCAGCGCTCCTCCTTTGACGCGCTTCGCCACCGCCACTCCATCGGAGATTACCTGGGGCTGGTCCGCCGAGTTCGATCCCGATCCGGCGTCGGGATGATCTTCATGACCTACCTGAATCCGGTCCTCAAGTACGGACTGGACCGGCTGGAGAGCGAAGCTGAAGAAGCCGGATTGGACGGGATTCTCATTTCCGACCTCACGCCCGAGGAGTTTCGGCGCATGGGGGCGCTGGAGCAGTTGGATACCGTTTTTCTGTCGGCGCCCACCTCCTCCGAGAAGCGATTGGAGAGGATCTGTCAGGTCAGCCGCGGCTTCATCTATGTGGTGGCGCGGACGGGCGTGACGGGTCGACGCTCCAACCTCGAGGCCCAGGTGCCCACCACCATCCGCCGCCTGCGCCAGTATACCCAGATGCCTGTCGCTGTTGGCTTCGGGATCACGAGCGCCGAGGCCGTCAGGCAGGTGTGGCAATATGCCGAGGGGGCTGTGGTGGGTTCTGCGATTGTCCGATTCATCGAGGAACATCGTTCCCAGCGCCAGCTGGCTCGCCAGGTCGGCGCTTACGTCCGACAACACCTGATCCCCTGATTAGAGAAGTCCCAAGAATCCAAGGGCGCTGCAACGCATCCGAGAGCTCTCAGAATTCGGTGGCAAGCAGCTAACTAAACCTCAACAACTCTTGTATTTGTGATGTCCTACTTGCAATCTACTTTGGGAATTTCGAGTTCCCATCCCAATCGGGTAACTTTCTTTTTTCTAAAAACTTACTCTTTTTTTGGGATGGGAACTCGATGGTAGCGGCTATTTTTTCTTTCGCTTCACCAGATCGCGGCGTTTCAAGTGGATCTTGTCGAAGCTGCTGGAAGAGATGACGTAATACCAATCGGCGAAACGCGCATTGAGTTCATCGGAGGTTTTCTGACCCTTCTCCACTTTTTCCTTCCACTGATCGTGCTTCTCCTTGATCTCCTTGTTCCGCTTGTCCTGGTCGGTCCATTCCTTCTCGGGCTTACTTTCAAAATCGGTGTTGCGGGGCTTGGCAGGCTCCGGAAAGAGGGAGGGGTCGAATGAGGTGGTGATGAACAAGTACCGGTTTTCGCCCGGCCCGCTCTTCTTACCGTCGTTCGAATCGGTGCCAGCGGTGACGGCTTCCCCAGTTCCGTAAACGACCTCCCCGAATCGCAGGGTGTAAGTCACGCCGTCGCTGGAGTCCACCCGGAGTTCTCCTTCGTTGGAGAGAAGGCTCCCGTCGCGGGTGAAGTAATACCCCTTGCTCCGCAAAGAGAGCATGTCGGGCTGCGATATGGGCATATCGCCTTGGGTCCGGCGCAGGCTCCGAGACAAACCGGCCGGTTTGGGACGGACGCCCACAATAGACAACTCGTCGATGGCGGTGAGCATATTGTTCATTTTGGTTCTGTCGACTTCTTGACTCGAGGACATCCTGTTGGCGTGCCAGTCGTCTCCTTTCTTTTGCAGGATCAAGACATCCCGCTGATTGACGCGACCCGTCCTTTCATTGATGGAGTAGTCCTTCAGGGTGATCTTGTCAATATCCGCCTGGTTGACCTTCAGAAGATCTCGCTCAATCCAGTCTTCGAACTTGGTGGAGATATCGATATCCGCCTGGGCCACGTAAACCCTCTTCTGATCGGGGATTCGAACGAAGCGGAGCTTCTTGCCCTCTCCCGTGTTCTTGCCAATGATCAGATCGGCCAGGATCTTGTCGTTCTTGTCCTTGATGGTGACCCGCTTGCCGCGACCCTTGAGCGAGGTCGCGGTCTCGTCGAGGGGGTCAATCACACCGCACGCTTCGTAGTCGGCCACGTTATTGGTTCTGAAGCCTTCCTTGGTGAGCCCGATCACTCCGGCGGCGGTCTTGGCCAGGCGGTCTTTGCCGTCGGCGGGATAGTTGTGATGGGAGGGGATGGTCCACAAGCCATCCTGGAAAGTGACTTTGAAGGGACGGGCCGCTCCAGCCGCCTCGTCAAAATCGATCACTTCCAGTGTAGTGGCCGTGTTGGGATCGGTAAATTCGGGAAAAAACTGCTCTCCCCTGTCGAGAAAGGAATCGGGCGTCACCCTCCGTGGAGCGGTCACGACCCCCAGCAGGAGCAGCAAGAGAGCGATGCCGGCATAGGTGATCGTCTTACGTGTCTCACTCATCGTTAACCCCTCAATCTCCTGGCCGCGGCTTCCCCTTCCCGCTCGCGGCGCTGTCGGCGCAGGAAAATCCACAGGCCGAAGGCAAAAACCGGGATGGGAGGGAGCAGGACGGCAAATGTCTTGATGTTGCTCTGGATCCTGCGCAGCTGTCCCTCCATGTGTTCCTTGCTGCTTTGGACTTTGGCCTCCTTCTCAGTCTCTATGTTGGTTTTCAGCACTTCGAAACGGCGGCTTTCCACTTCCTGCAGATTTCTCGCCATGATCTGTTTCGTCTGGCTGTCCAAGTCGGTGCGGCGCCGGACTTCAGCCACCCGTTCGTCGAGGCGATGTTGGGCTTCGTCCAAGGCGGTCTTGGCCACCGCTTCAGCATCCTTTTCTTCCTTGACCCGCTGCTGAATGAAATTCTGGGTCTGGGCCTCGACCCTCTCCAGCGTCCGATGCCGGATTCGTTTGTTGCGCAGCGCGACGAAGGAGTCGTCCCCCACCAACACGTCCATGGCATTGAGGAAAAAGGTGACGTTGTCGAAATTGAGGTTACCGGGTCCTTTCTCCCTGATCTGGAAGAATTGATCGGAAATAAAGTCCAGGTCGGCAATCACGATCATTCTGACCTGCTGGCTCTTCTCGGCGGGCTGGGGATCCGAGTCCTTCTCTTCGCCCTCCCCGTTTCCCTCCGCGCCCTGGCCCTTTTCGTCCTCCGCCGGGGAAGTACTTTGCACGTAAGCGGCCAGAATATAGTCTCGATTGTCCGGCCGATGGGGAAGACGACGATTCAGTTGAACGCCAAAGAAGCTACGCTGCACCATCTGATAATAGCTGAGCGCGCCGGAAACCTTCCCCGACCTCAAGAGTGGAGTGAACTCGTAATCTGTGTTGGCTGCCTTTTCCAGCTCTCCAGGATAAAGAAAAACCAGTTCCTGCAGATGGGCGGTCGCCTTTTCCTTCTTGTTGAAGGTCTCCTCGTTCTCATTCCCTTCACCTAGAAAGACGACCTCAGGGGGCAAGTGGGCGAGGTCGGGGTGGGGGTTGTAGGTGTCCCACACAATCCGCGACGTATCCCATCGAACTCCCAGGCCCGAGATCAATTGTTGAATGTTCCCCTTTTCCTTGGGCGGTGGCCCCTGGTTTCTCATGAAAGGATTGACATTGGCGCCGGCCTTCTCGGTCGGGGCCAGGCCGATGTTGACCACCGGCAAGGGATCGACCAGGAGCAAGGTGGGATTTCCGGCCTCAATGTACTCGGCCAGGTTGTCCATTTCCTGTTGAGAAAGGGAGGAGGGCAGCGCCGCCAGCAGCCCATCCAGCTTCTCCGTAATGGGATTGCCAGCGGAAATCTGGACCACCTCGTACTGCTTCTTCAGCTCGGCCACCACCGGCCAGGGGGGGCTGCTTCGCATGCTCTGGAAGTCGAAACCGCCAAACAGCTTGGCTTCCGTATTCAAGACGCCGATCTTCTTGCGCTCGGTTCTTGCCACCACGCGCATGCTGCGGGTAATCTCATACTCTGCGGGCAATCCACGGTCTAGAAAGGGAATGACCTGCTCTTCAGCGCCGCTTGTAAAAGCCACCCCCAGGAAAACGTCCGAAAAACCGGCCCGGGCGCCTTCCAGGTCGGGAATCTGTCTGGAGACGATGCCAAATTTCTCTCTCGCCTCTCGCGCCCCTTCCGTGTAAGGCTCTGTATCCAGAATCCTGACCTGGACTCGAGATCCTCCATAGGCGTCGATCTCATCCAGAATGCCAAGCAGGTTGGCTCGAGTCTGAACGTACTGTTCCGGAACATCAGGGCTGACGTAGGCCTGAACGAAAACGGTGCGGTCGTCGGGAATCTCACTGACCAGCCGGCGGGTTTCCGGGCTCAGCGAATGGAGACGCTCGGCCGTCACATCGAGGCGAATACTGGCTCGAGCCAGTATCGCGTTGAAACTCCCCACGGCCACCACCAGCGCCAGCGCGCGGACGGTTTGATGCAGCCACATGGGATAGCCCTCCGCCTCTTGGGGCCAGTGGCGCCTTCCCACGACGAGGACATTCAGGTAGAGCACCAGGGAAGCGAGACTGAGAAAATAGAGCAGTCCCGAGAGGCTGATCACTCCGCTGGAAAAGTCGCTGAAGTGGCCGAAGACTCCCAAAGAGGTCGCAAGCTTTTGCAGGCTCGGGCTGACGAGACCGGCTGCGGACTCAATGAAAGTGAAAAAGGCGCAGAATAAGGCCCCCAGAATGAAGGCAATGGTGGCATTGGCCGTTAGCAGTGACGCCAGCATCCCCAGGGAGATCATGGCCGCGCCGACGACCCAGTAGCCGACGTAGTTTGCAAACATCAAACCCAGGTCGGGGCTGCCGAGCCAAAAAAGCACCAGTACATGGCTCAAGGAAAGCAGCAGCGAGACAGTGTAGACGGCCAGAACGGCCAGGTACTTTCCCAACACCACTTCGAGGCTGGTGGCCGGCAGTGTGAGCAGAAGCTCGTCCGTCGACTGCTTTCGTTCTTCCGACCAGACCGCCATGGTGAGCGCCGGAACGAAGAAAAGAAGCAGGAAGGGGAAAGCAGCGTTGAGCTGGTCCAGGTTGGCCAGATTCTTCAGGAAAAAGCGGTCCTGCCAGAAAGCCGCGGCGGCGCTCAGGAAAATGAAAAGAGTGATGAACACATACCCCGTCGGATTGCTGAAATACCTCCACAGATCACGCTTGACGAGTGCTCGGATGAAAGCGATGTTGATTCTGTCCGACATCTACTCTCCTCCCAAGGGTTCTTCGACGGCAGCCCCGCCGCCTCCGTCATTCGAAGGCAAGGGACGTCCGAAGTTGGTCATTTTGTAAAAGGGCGACTCCAGGGAACCGTTCTCCTTCAATTCTTCTCGAGGGCCATCAAAGATCAACCTGCCATTGTGGACGAAGAGCACGTGGTCGGCAACGGCTTCGACCTCCTGCAAAATGTGAGTCGAGATTAAAAGCGTCTTGGTCTGTCCCAAATCCACAATGTGTTCCCGGAACTCTCGAATCTGATTGGGATCCAGCCCCGCGGTCGGCTCATCCATAATCAAGACCTCCGGATCGTGCAGGAGCGCCTGTGCCAGCCCGACACGCTGGCGGAAACCCCTGGAGAGCTTGCCGATCGGTTTCTCCAGAACGTCGATGAGCCCAAACTGTTGGACCACGGCATCGATGCGACTCTTGAGACGGGTCTCCGGCAGGCCCCGGGCCTGGCCGAAGAAGTTGAGCAACTCCAGAGGCGTCATGTCGAGATACAGTGGCCCATTCTCGGGCAGATAGCCCAGCCGTCTGGAAGCTTCGATACGCCGCTCGTGAATATCCAGGCCGGCGATGGCCCCGGTGCCCGAGCTGGGCGCCAGAAACCCCGACAGGATTTTCATGGTGGTGGACTTGCCGGCGCCATTAGGTCCCAGGAAGGCCGTGATCTGACCCTCCGGGATCGAAAACGAGATTTGTTCAATGGCCACGAAAGGGCCGTAATACTTACTGAGCCCCTTCGCTTCGATCATCACTCTCGAAGAGCCAGTCTCCATCTGGAACACCTCCGTTTTGTACCAAGTCGGACGACCTGGGGAATTCGTCCACCTCTCTTACTTTTCCGGCACTCACCCCGCCCGTTTGTGAGGAAGGATCGAGGGTGTGCCGCGTGATCACCATTCCTACACAGCGCTTTTACGCATTTTCTGCTGAGCAGTTCAAGAAAGTTTTCGGAGGGCGCGCCACCCATTCCCGCGCTGCGAGCATGGCTCGGCATCCAGGACCGTTCCAGTGTCCAGGCCGGCCGGGATCCTGGAACGGGGCGCCAGCCGAAATACCCTTTTCGCAGGAGGGTTCCGAGCTGACACCGGTTGCAGCCGAACCGTTGCCACGATCGTGGAATCGAGGACTGCAAAGCCCGGAAGGATCCGGTCCCGACGGCAGCTCTTGAAGCAGCTGCCCGGATGAATCGGGATCCCCGCTCACGAGTCCCTCTCACCCCAGAGCCGGCAGATGAAACGGGAATTGAGGGTTCCCTCAAGTGCCCGCTCGCCCTCACCAGGGACCGGCGGCGCATCCCCGAAACAGAAAACTCATGGCGGAAGTGAACAAACCTTCACTCAATCCCCCAAACTTCGTCCAACAAAAAAGCTATTTTATGACCCCAAAACCGATCCAGTCAAGAAAGCCTTGCCGCCTGCCAGGCTTCCGGGATCAGCTATCAGCCGCGCCCAACTTTCAACTCCCAATGGGTGTGGGTACGAGGCGCCGCGACCGAGGGCCCCGCAGGGCCGGTGGGGTGAGGCGTGGTGCAGGGCCTCTCTGACCAGGGGTAGCGAGCGACCTCATACCGCCGAGCGGCCATCGAGGTGATGATTTGGTTGCCT
>JBHHYX010000097.1:0-14544 GCA_046757765.1 Acidobacteriota bacterium
CTCGACTCAGCTGCAACCAGAGGTGCTGCCGCACACGGTGCACACGTAACAGTTGCCGTTGCGCTGCATCAGATTTCCACACGCCTGGCAGGTGTGCGACTCATGGCCGCTGTCTGCAACCAGGCGCTGCGCCGCCTCGGAAATAGTGTTCTTCTGCGCCTGGTCCGAAAACTTCACCTGAACACCGTCTTGCAGGCTTCCATTGGGCTTGACATTGTGGATGCCCAACGCTTCCTGAATCTCCGCTTCCAGGAACTTGCTGGCCAGGTAACGAACCGTATAATCCGGAATCGAGGTGGCAAAAGGGATTTGGGGGTTGTCCGTATAGCCAGCCGGCTCAAAACTCATATGCGCAAACATACGGACGTAGTCCTCCAGCGGTACCCCACGCTGAAGACCCATGGAGATGGCAATCGCCCAGGCCATTGCCATTCCCTGCAGGGTGGAGCCCTGCTTGGCGAAATTGACGAAAATCTCCCCCAGCTCATGGTCTTCCGGATAGACTCCCATTGTCAGGAACCCCTTGAAGCCCTTGATCCTGAATTCGTGCTGAAGAGCCGGATGATCTTTGGGCATGTTGCGGTGCAGGGGACCTGCCGAAGCGTTGGTCGCAGCCGGCTTGTTGGAGAGCGGCTGGACCATCTTGCAGCCGTCACGATAGATGGAGACCGACTTCATCCCATGCTTCCAGCCCTGGATGTAGGCTTCCAGGATCTCTTCAACAGTAGCTTCGTGGGGTAAATTGATGGTCTTGGAGATGGCTCCGGACAGGAATGGCTGGACCGCTCCACACATTTTGATGTGGCCCAGGTGATGGATGGAGCGGGTGCCGTTGGCGGGCCGGTCGGCACAATCGAAGACGGGAAGATGTTCCTGCTTGAGATGAGGCGCCCCTTCGATGGTCTCTTTCCTTTCGACATAACGCTGGATGGCGCTGATCTCCTTATCGGCGTAACCCAGTTTGCGCAGGGCACGACCAATGGTATTGTTGACGATTTTGAGGGTGCCCCCTCCGACCAGTTTCTTGACTTTGACCAGCGAAAACTCAGGTTCGATCCCCGTAGTGTCGCAATCCATCATGAAAGCGATCGTGCCCGTCGGGGCCAGCAGCGTCACCTGGGCGTTACGATAACCCCGTTTGGACCCTTTCAGGATGGCTGCATCCCAGGCCTCGATGGCAGCATGGAGAAGATCCATGGGCACCTGGGCCGAGTCGATGCTGGAGAGTGCCTCGCGGTGTTTATGAATCACTCCCATCATGGGCACACGATTCTTCTCAAAACCCGCGAACGGGCCTTTATGTGCTGCCAGCCGGGCGCTGGTCAGATAAGCTTCTCCCGTCATCAGAGCCGTGATGACAGCCGCCAGATTTCTGGCCCGATCACTGTCGTAAGGCAACCCGCGAGCCATCAAACAGGCCCCCAGGTTGGCGTAGCCAAGGCCCAGAGTTCGGTAGTCATGACTGATGCGGGTGATTTCCTTGGTCGGATAGCTGGAGTTGTCGACGATGATTTCCTGGGCAATAATCATGATCTGGACGGCACGCCGGAAGGATTCAACGTCGAATCGGCCGTCCGACTTCAGCATCTTCATAAGGTTGAGCGAGGCCAGGTTGCAGGCTGAATTGTCTAGAAAAACATATTCGGAGCAAGGGTTGCACCCGTGAATGGGAGCGGTGTTGGAACAGGTGTGCCAGTCATTGATAGTGGTCGAAAACTGCAAACCGGGATCCCCGCAGACCCAGGTGGCTTCGGCAATCCATTCCATCATTTCACGGGCTTTGTAGGTGTGAGCGAGTTCACCGGTGGTAATCTTCCGGCATTTCCACTCCCCGTCCTCCAGGACGGCCTTCATGAACTCATCGCTGGCACTGACGCTGTTGTTGGCATTCTGGAATTGGACGCTGCGGTAGGCCTCGCCGTCAATCGAGTCATCATAACCCAGGCCGATGAGCCGCTGAGCCTTCTGTTCCTCAGCCGCCTTGCACTGGATGAATTCCTTGATTTCGGGATGATCGGCGTTGAGAATCACCATTTTAGCGGCTCGCCGAGTCGCCCCCCCCGACTTGATGGCACCCGCGAAACTGTCGTAACCGCGCATGAAGGAAACGGGCCCGGAGGCAAAACCACCGGCAGAGAGCGGCTCGTAGGATGAACGGATCTTGGAAAGATTGACTCCCGAGCCGGATCCGCCCTTGAAAATCATCGATTCCGTCCTGGCCAGTCTCATGATGGAATCCATGGAATCCTCGACGCTGTTGATAAAGCAGGCGGAACACTGGGGCTTTTTCTTAATCCCCACGTTGAATTGCACGGGAGAGTTGAAAGCCGCCCTCTGGTGCAGCAGCAAATAGGTCAGTTCGTGGTTGAAAGTCTCGGCGTCCCGGGCGGAGGCGAAGTAAGTCATTCTTTCGCCCCAGCGGGTCAGGCTGTTGACGATCCTTCCGATCAACTGCTTGAGGCTGTGCTCCCGATTGGGACTTCCAATATGGCCGCGGAAGTACTTGCTGGCCACGATATCGGTGGCTCTCTGGGACCAGAACTTGGGAAACTCCAGGTCCTCCTGGCGAAAAGCGACCCTTCCTGTTTTCCAGTCCCTGATTTCCGCCGTTCGCGTTTCCCACTCGACGTCTTCAAAGGGATGTACGCCCTCTCGAGTGAAATACGGCTCAATCCTCAAGCCGCCTGCCGAATCTGCTTGACTGGCCAGTTTCTTCATTCTCGCCTCCGGGATGGTCCAAACATTCCTGGTTAGAGTGAGGGAGGACATTGTAGTCGACCCGTCTGACCCTTTTTCGCCACATGCTCTTCCCGACCCTGAAGGGTGGACTGACCTCTATTTTACTCGATTTGGGCGATTCCCGCGGAGCCCGTTCCCACTGAGGCAAGGTGTGTGTTTCTGGTACCTTCCGCCATCCAGCGCCTGGCTACGACTTGCCATGAGAAACGCGGGCCAGGTGGGAGGCGAGTTTCTCCAGCAGCCTCTCCTCCGTGCAGTCTTCGATTCCGATTGTCTTGTGGCGCGATCGAGCGCCGGCCACGAGAGAGATCCGGTGGGCAGGGAGATCCAAGGTGTGGGCAAGGAATTTGAGAAGCTGCCGATTGGCCCGGTCTTGCAGCGGCGGGGCCGTCAGCTGGATCTTGAGGACCCCTTCGATCATCCCCTGAATCCGGTTCCGACTGGCCCGGGGTTGGATCCTTACCCCAAAGCAGAGTCTGTTCCGTTTTCGAAATAAACCGAGTCGAGGTTTCACCGCCGCCGCTCACCGAAAATCGCCTGGCCTATCCTGAGCAGGGTGGCGCCTTCTTCGATGGCGATGGGATAGTCGTGGCTCATCCCCATTGAGAGTCCGGCCAGGGGCCGCTCTCGGCGTTGGTTCACCTCTTCCAGAAGGGCACGCATTCGACGGAAATAGGGTCGAACCGCCTCCGCGTCTTCCTGGTAGGGAGGAATCGCCATCAATCCCACCAGCTCGAGGCTGGGCGCGCAATCCACCCGTCGGACCAAAGATTGAACCTGGTCGGGGCTGATTCCGTGTTTCTGCGCTTCCTCGCCGATGTTGACCTGCAGGTAAACTCGCAACTCCTTGCCGAGTTGTTCAGCCCAGCGGCCGACCTTCAACAGGATCTTCTCACTGTCCAGGGTTTGAATCACGTCGAAGATTTCCACCGCCTTCCTGGCCTTGTTGGATTGAAGATGCCCGATCAAATGCCAGGTCAGCCCACCTCCCTGAACTTGGGGAATCTTCTCTTCGGCCTCCTGAATCCTGTTTTCTCCCAGAAGACGCTGCCCCGCGCCAACAACTTGATCGATGACCTGGGCGGAAAAGGTCTTGGAAACCGCCAGCAACTCGATCCTTTGCGGGTTGCGGCCACAGCGGCGGGCATGGAAATCGATCTTTGCCCGTAGCGATCTCAGGTTTGACGCGATGTCGTTCACGGCCATCAGTATAGCCGATTCGGTGTGATAATATGGGATGGAGGTGAAGCCAAAAAAGGCGGGTTGGGGCCGCCACGGGGAGGCCGTCGGATTCTCGACCCTGACCTTTGCCAGAAGGTGAACGATTCGTTTTGAGCAAGGCTCTGTTCATCACGCTCGAGGGTATCGAAGGTTGTGGTAAGTCGGTGCAGCTCGGTTTACTGGAAACGGCACTGGGGACGAGGAACATCCCATTCGTCTCCACCTGTGAACCGGGGGGAACCGCTTTTGGCCGGGAAGTGCGCAAGATTCTCCTGCGGCAGGACGGCGTTGGCCGTGAACCGATTGCGGAACTGATGCTCTACCTGGCAGACCGCTATCAACATCTCAAGGAGGTGATCGAGCCGTCCCTCAGCCAAGGCCTTCATGTCCTCAGTGACCGCTATCACGACGCGACTCTGGCCTACCAGGGGTACGCCAGGGGGATCGGATTGGCCCGAATAGAACGGCTGGCCCGAGTGCTGGAACTGCGCCCACCCGACCTCACCCTGGTGTTGGACATCGATGTGGAGACCGGGCTCAGGCGGGCCCGGGCCCGCAACGCCCAGCACAGTCAAGAGGCGTGGGGCCGCTTCGAATCGGAAGAGACCGATTTCCATCGTAGAGTCCGTGAGGGCTACCGCCTTCTGGCCGAGGGAGATCCGCAGCGGATTCATCTGATTGACGGCTCCGGTTCACCCCAAGAGGTGTTCTCGCGGCTTCTCCCGGTTCTGTACGAAAAGGAAGTGTTTGCCTGAACCGAAGCTCCCCCGGCGCTGGTGCGCAGGCGTTGTTTCAGGCTGCGACAGGAGTTTTCAGTCTGACGCTGAACCTTCTCAATCGGGTACAGGAAGAGTGTCTCAGGTATGTTGAAACTGGGCGATTTCCTGGGCAACGAGCGCCTGGTCCACCTGCTGCGGGGGGCACAGCTGCCTCCCGCTTCCCTTTTCCGCGGTCCCGACGGGGTGGGGAAAAAGACCCTGGCCCACGGCCTGGCGACGCTGGCCAATTGCCACCGTCCGGTCGACCATGACATTTGCGGTTGCTGCTCTTCCTGTGTCAAGGCCCGTTCCGGTCACCACCCAGACATCCTGGTCACCACGCCGGACTGGATCAGACGCTTCATGGAGTCGAAGGGCAAAAGGTACAACCCCCGGATTCTCTCAATTGAGGTGACTCGAGAAATCATCCGGCAGGCGCAGTTTCTGCCCTACGAGGGACGTCTCCATTTCTTCATTATTGACTGCGCTGAGAAGATGACCGACGAAGCCGCCAATGCGCTCTTGAAGACCTTGGAGGAACCTCCAGAGAGGACTCGCCTGGTCCTGGTCACTGCCTATCCTTACCGTCTGCTTCCGACCATCCGCTCCCGTTGTCGAACCTTTTCGTTCCAGCCGTTGAAAAGAGAAGAGATCAGACGCCACCTGAGGACTCGGGTGCAAGAAGAGGAAGTTGAGCTGCGATCGGCCTTTGCCGGCGGCAGTATCGGTGCGGCCCTTGCCTTGGATCTGAAGACGACTCTAGCGGATCGGGACCGTGTGCTGGACGTTCTTGCCCAGTGGATTCAGACTCATTCTTTTGAGAGAATCTATGACGTTTGCGAGCGGGACCCTCTGCGCAAACTCTTGAAGGACCGGGAGCGGGTAGGCAGATTGCTGGAATTGATGGGGCTCATTGTGGAAGACCTCTACTATGTGGGAGTGAATACCAGACGGCGGCTCCTCAATGGCGACCGCACATCGCAACTGCAGGATCTCGCCGGGTCCGTTTCGCCAGTCTGGTGCCGGGCTTTTCTCAACCGCATCAGAGAAGCCGAAGAGGACCTCTCCCATTATGTGAGTCCCCTGATGTGTTTCGAAGGCGTGTGGTTAAAGGATCAGGCCAATCATGTTGGACGTCGTCACCGTCAGATTTGAACCGAGCAAAAGCCGTTCCGAGTTTCTGAGCAGCCATATGGGGCTCCGGGTGGGCGACTGGTGTGTGGTCACTACCGAGCGCGGTGTCGAACTGGGACGGGTGCTGAACCAGCGCAGGGTGGAGAACCTCAATTTCACCGATGCCAAAATCCACAAAGTTCTGCGTCAAGCCACCGAGCGGGATCTGTATCTGTATGAAAAGAAAAAAGATCGGGAGGTCCTCGCCCACCGATTGTGCCGCAAGCGACTGAAGGCTCGGAATCTGCCCATGAAACTCTCGAAAGTCGAATATATTTTTGACGGCAGCCGCGTGATCTTCTACTTTACGGCCAACAAACGAGTCGATTTTCGGGGTCTGGTCAAAGACCTGGCCCGCGAACTCAGAACACGGATCGAGATGAGGCAGATCGGAGCGCGGGACGAAGCCAAGCTAGTGGGCGGCGTGGGCTGCTGTGGAACCGGCGAGAACTGTTCTGCAAAGTTTCTCAAAGAGCTCAGGTCGGTCACCGTCCAAACGGTCAAAGCTCAAGACTTGGGAATGAATCCGAATCGGCTCTCAGGGATGTGCGGCCGTCTGAAATGCTGCCTGAACTTCGAGATGGATCGGGCTGCAAGATGAGAGGCTGACGGGTCTTGCGCCCGCGTCCGGGGGCTCCGACTCCAGGTTCGTCACCTCGCATTCGAGGCCGCGGCGCACGAGTCCGACTGTGGTGGGCTCGGTCGCGACGCCGTGCCAGCCGGCGCCTTCGCCGCTTCGCAACAACATCCTATCAGCGTTCCGCGGGAGTCCGGGATGGCGAAGTTGCTGCCAAACTCATCCCTTGATTCGCCTGCCGGCCTCGAGCCTGGCTTCCAGTTTGTCGGCTTTCTTCCGGAACTTCGGAGCTTCTTTTGAGTCGGGATTCTGCTGGATGAACTCCCTGCACACTTCAACTGCCTCGGGAAACTCTCCTCTCTTCTCCAGCGTTCGAATCAGCTTCTGGTAGGCTTTGGGCCACTTCCGGTTGTACTTGATGGCGTCGCGATACCGTTCTGTGGCCGCTTCATAGTTTTTCTTCTTGAAATAGAAGTCCCCGACTTCCACATGTTTTCTTGCCTTGAGGGGATCAGGTGAGACGATTTCCGGTTCGGCCGTGGCTTCCGTAGTCCGATCCGCCCGGATCAAGACCGGCTTCTTTCGCGGGGGCCGCACTTGCCCAGCCAAGAGAGACCCCAGACACACCACCACTACCAGCCGGGCAAAGGCATGACCAACCGCCATCTCCAAGCTAGTTTATTTTAGTTTTTTGCCCTTGTCAAAAAAGCCCCCGCAGTGATAGAGTGTGAATCAACGGAAGGCACAATTTCTTAAGCTTCTTGATTTTTGTCAATTCTCTCACGGAGGCTTCGGCCCTGAGTTGAAATTCGCGGGTGAGAAGCGCACTTCCTGAAGTGTGAGGTGAACATGGTCAATCGCAAACTGATTCGCCCGTCGCTCTCGGACGCCCGGGACCCGAGTTCTCCAAAGTATTCCGGCGCTCAAAAGAAGAGAGTCCCCCCGGATCAAACCAACGCCGAACAATACTATTACTTGAAGCAGATGACGAGTAAGACCCCTATGGTCGTCAAGCTGACGGACGGAGAGGAGATCCGAGGGGTGATCGAGTGGTACGACAAGTCCTGTATCAAGGTCAACCGGGAGACAGAACCAAACCTCTTGATCTCCAAGCACGTTATCAAGTATTTGTACAAGAAAGACGACACCGGCGGCGGCCACTGAGGGCGTCAACGCCTGACCCTCGAGCGCCAGCCGAGACGGGCGGACTCCGCAGCTGCCCGCTCTTGGCTCCCAAGGCCCGGAGGGCCGACATTCGAGTAGCCCGCTCCGCAAGGGCCCGGACACCCGGTTTGGACCAGACTCCAGGCCCGGAGGGCCGACACAAGACGAGAGGCTGGCCTCGCCTCGTTTCATCAGGGCTTCCCTACACCCGCCATTTCTCATGAGCCGTCTAGCCGCTCCAGGGGAAGCTCCTGGCTGACCCGAGCATAGGAGCGCTGGCAGGCTTTCAGATTCAGACTCACCAGCTCCGAGGTGTCCAATGCAAAGGCCGACGACAGGGCTGCATAGAAGTCCTCAAGCTCATCCGGCTCGGGCAGAGGAAGCAAGTGGCCCCCAGCCAGGAGAAAGTAGGTGGGAAAGAGCGATGCCGTGATTTCCGAGTGTCGCTGAAAGGGAGAGATCTCATAGAGCCGCAACTGGGCCAGGGTCATCTGTTGGACCGGATGCAAAGAGCCGAAATTCGCGCCTCGCACCCATTCAAAGAACCGCTTCAAGGCCGGCTGGACCCGGGCCGGGGAGAGAGGATCGTGGTTGGCACATATGGAGAGAGCGCCCCCTTGGCGAAACAAGGCGGCTTCTCTCTTCCCGGCCAGCACGCGGTGGACCTGGATCAGGTGCCGGGGCTCCAGCCTCTCGACCGGCTGGCCCAAACCCATCAATGCCCCAAGCGTCGCCCCAACCTGCTGAGCGGTCGGCAAATGTGTGGTCTGCCGCCCCGCCTTGGCCAACTCGAACCGGACCAACGCCGGTATCAGGTCATCCCGGTTGACTTGCTGGAAACTGACCTCCCTGGCCGCCAGCAACAACCGGCTGTGGTCTAACCGGACAAACTGCGGGCCGGATGGGCGTGGGGGCAGCATTCGACTATTATAAGCCTCTGAAGGAACAATTCGATCGCCGATACCGTAGCTTGTCCATGGACGGCGGAGGCGGAAAGAACTTCCGCCTGGACTGCATTCGGCTCCGCAATAGATCGTTTGTGAGGAATGCACTTCAGACCTGGGCGGATCGAGGAGAAAGAATGAGTCACGCTGTAGACGCCCTGGGGCCATCATCCGCAAGAAGCGGTCACTGGCTCGCGACAGGGTGGGACTGGTTTACAGAAAACCCCGGGACCTGCATCCTCATCGGTCTGGTGGCGGTGGTGTTCCTGGGGGTCACTAACCTTCTGCTTTGGGGTCCCGTGCTGGCCGGACTGGCTTTGGTGGGATTGAGACGGGCTCGCCTGGAGCGGATCGAGTTGTCTGATTTTTTCGACGGATTCGGCTTTTTTCTCCCCTCCTTCCTGAGCGGGCTCCTGGTTCTGATCTTCGTGCTGCTTGGCCTGGTTTTTCTGATCGTCCCTGGAATTGTTATTTTCTCCATGTACCTGTTCACATTCCATTTCATCGTTGATCAAAATCAGGACTTCTGGGAGGCCATGGAATCGAGCCGAAAACTGGTCTCGAGGGACTATTTCGGCTTCACCCTCTTCGCCATTCTGATCCTCGGGATCAATCTCCTGGGACTGGCTTTCCTGGGAGTCGGGTGCATCCTGACGGTGGTGGTCACTTCGCTGGCCACCACGGTGGCCTATTTGGAGTGTACTGGCGCGATGGCCGAACCAGGGCAAGCGAAAGCCAGCCAGCCTATCAGGATTGACTGAGTTGGCGGGGGAGAAGAGGGTGGTGCCCCCAACTCCGGCGTTGGGAAGCTTCCATCGCCTGGGCCGGTTTGAGCGACAGGCCGCCACTGTCAAATGCGTCGCAGTCGCCGGCATCCCATTTTGACCGGACGGGCCGAACCTTCAGCGTTGTCTCCGTTTGAGTTCCGCCCGGACTTCCCTCTCCACCACCTTGCGCCGCTTGGACTCACGTTTGTCGTAAGACCGTTTGCCCCGCGCCACGGCGAGTCTCACTTTCACCTTGCCGCCCTTCAAGTAGAGGGCCAAGGGCACCAGCGTCAATCCCTTCTGGACCACTTTGCCGATCAACTTATTGATCTGTCGACGATGAAGAAGGAGTTTGCGGGGACGCCGGGGGTCATGGTTATCCAGGCTGGCGTGGCTGTAGGGACTGATATGGCAATTCTCGAGCCAGAGCTCGTTCTTCTTGAACCGGGCGTAGCTGTCCTTGAGACTGACGCCGTGGTCCCGGATCGCTTTGACTTCGGTGCCCAGAAGCACCATCCCCGCCTCATACTCTTCCAGGATTGCATAGTTATGATAGGCTTTCCGGTTTCTGGCGAGAGGCTGTTCACTCATCCCGGCCCCCCCAGGTACTCGGCGATTGCGTCTTGCCAGCTGCGAAGCGGAGGGACCTTCTCCAAGGTCAACAGACAGTTCTCCAGGACCGAATAAGCGGGACGCTTTGCGGCCACGGGATACTCTGAAGCAGGCACGGGTGTCACAGCGGTTGCCAATGCCTTCAGTTCCACTATTTTTCTGGCCAGCTCATACCAGCTGCAATGACCCGAGTTGGTGACGTGGTAGGTCCCTCGTTTATTGCCTTCGACCAGTAGACGCGAGATCCTTGCCAGATCCAGAGTATAGGTGGGGCTGCCACGCTGGTCATCGACCATTCGCAATTCGGCTCCCGAGCGGCACCGCTCAACCACTTTGTTCACAAAGTTGACTCCTCCAGGCCCGAACAGCCAGCTGGTGCGAATGATGAGGTGTGCGGGGCAAAGGGAACAGACATACACTTCACCGGCCAGTTTGGAGGCGCCGTAGGCATTGACGGGTGAAGGTGGATCCCACTCTCGATAGGGCCGCCCGCTCTTTCCATCAAAAACGTAATCGGTGCTGTAGTATAGCAGGGCACAGTGGTTTGCGAAGGCTGCGCTGGCCAGGTTGCGAGTCCCGACGGCATTGACCCGATAGGCTTTTTCGAATTGGGTCTCGGCTTCATCCACCCGGGTGAAAGCGGCGGCGTGGAGGATCCAATCCGGCCCTGAATCGAAAACCCTCTCACGGACCCTTCTCATCGAAGTGATGTCGAGTTGGCGGTGACTCAAAGCCTGCACGGAGTGTCGCGCCGAAAATTCCTCAACCAGACGCTGTCCCAGCATTCCGCCCGCCCCGGTGATCATGATCTTCATGAAGGTTTTTTCTCCGCCTCGAATTGGACAGGAAGGGGAGCATCAAAAGCCCGATTTGCCGTCAAATCTCTGCTGCAGAGTCGGGCTCACCTGCTCTGACGGCGTTCGCCCCGCATTTCTCATCAGCCTTCTGCCACGCAGACTCCTGAGGCTCGATTGCGCGGTGTGGGCCGACCGATCCCGGCCATCACCAGCGTCGTGAGGGTGTAGCAGAAGATGAGTTTGTGTCACCGGGCACCAGGTACCTGTTGGTCACCTTTGGTCGGAGGATGAGACGCTTCCCCCAGCTACCCGCCAGGATCACAGCTTTCATTCACCACCCCTGGAAAAGCTGTCATGTTATCTGATCCGCTTGGATTCAAGCAATCTCCGGTAGAGAAGCGTCGACTGATCCAACTTCTGTTTGAGTGTGAAGTTGGTCTCGATACGACGCCTTCCTCTGGCACCCATCCTTCGGCGCACGGATTCCGATTTCAAGAGTGTCGCCAGTGAGCGGGTCAAACATCCTACATCCTGAACCGGCACCAGGAGGCCGGTCTCGCCATCGACTACCAATTCGGGAATTCCCCCGACACGGGTCGCAATAACGGGGAGGCGATTCGCCATGGCCGCCAGAATGGCCGAACTCAGACCTTCCGAGAGAGAGGGGAGGCAAAAGAGATCGAACTGCTTCATCAGGGCCTCGCTGTCGGAACGAAATCCGGTGAAAGACACGCTCTTGGACAGCTCTAGACGCTCGACCTCCTGCCTCAACCTGGGCTCCAACTTGCCTTCCCCCACCAACACATAGGTGGTGGTCGGAAACTCGGACTTCAACCGCGCCGCAGCCCGCAAGAGCGTGTCGTGACCCTTCTCCGGACTCAGGTGGGCCACCATGCCGACCACTGGGCCCTGGCCCTGCTTGGGCCGGGGCAGGCGGGGTAAGGGCAGACTGTCGATCCAGGCCAGATCAACCCCTTCATAGACGACCTCGATCAGGGCGGGATCGACACCCTGATCGACCAGCGTGTCGCGTATGCTTCGGGACACTGTGAAGATGCTGTCCAACATCCAATTGTACTTGAATCTGCTGAGGCTGGAGCGTAAGGGAAAGTTCACCCTTCGCGAGGCCACCGTGATCGGCACGCCGGCGAGCCGGGCGGCCAATCCTCCCAGAAGAATGGGCCGGGGAGTGTTGAAGTGAACGATGTCAAAGGCTCTCCTTCGAGCCAGGTTGAGAAGTCGTCTGAGAGTGGGAAGGCCGAGCTCATGGCGCTGGCAAAACGGGAAGCACCTTATCCCTCGTTGACTCAGTCTGAGGGCCAGGGGAGCGGCTGGAGGCGCTGCCAGGGAGACGTCGAGACCCCTTTGTTTCATCCCCACGATCAGCGAAGACAACTGTTCCTGCCCGCCGCGCCAGACTCTTTCCGTATCGATGTACAAGACTTTCAGTTTGGTCACAACTTTGACAGGGACTCGGAAACAGCTACGAGTCCAGACTGGAGCTCCCGCAGTTTCAGATACTTGAAGAAAGTGGAGACGGCTGAGAGTGTGGAAACTGCCAGGCCGGGCAAGCCATCTAGAAAGCCGCGACGGAGGAGATAGTTGTTGAGAAAAGTGAGGGACGGGTACAGCAGCAGGTGGGGGAAACGGGCTCTGATTCCTCGTTCATAGTAATCGGCTGCCGCCAGGGTCGAGAACCGTTCCAGTTGTTCCAGATACTCGGAAACCGAGGCGTAGCTGTAATGTTCGAGCGCGCCTTGCAGCTTTCCGGTCGGACCCTGGACCTGGAAGGATTCGTGGACCCGCCGCCCCTGCCAGCGTCCTCGTGACTTGCAAAAAAGCCGGAGCTGCCAGTCCGGGTACCAGGTTGTGTGCTGGATCCAACGCCCCATGAAAAAGGTTCGCCGAGGGATGCGGTAGCCGTGATAGGGCGCCTCGGCGGTCCTCTTCCAGCCCAACAGCTCTCGCTTCAGCTCCGGACTCACGGCTTCGTCAGCATCCAGGCTCAGCACCCAGTCAAATAGGGTTTGGTCGGTAGCGAACTGTTTCTGCTTGCGGTAGCCCTCCCATTTCCTCCGCAGGAACCGGCAGCCGAACTGGGCGCAGATTTGTGCCGTGCCATCGGTGCTGAAGGAGTCAACAATCACGATTTCATCAGCGATCTCACGAACGCTGGCCAACGTCCTGCCGATCTTGGCTTCTTCATTCGAGGTGATGATGGCGACCGAGATTTTTTTTAATTTCAGCAAGGCGAGTCAGGCTCAGATTGGGTGTTTTCCACGCCCTTGGCTTGCGCCTGTGGGGCCGTCCATCCGCTCGAGGCCACCACAGGTCCTCTGTTGGCTTCCGCAACCCACGCGAACACAACATCTTAGCACTTCTCGTCCATGAGAGCCGCCCTATCCGGGAGAAAAGCTCGGCGGGGACGCCATAACTCCCTGCGATCGCCCCTTTCTGCTCCGTCTACTGCATTGCGCTCCGTCGGGCTCCTCGACGTACTGTCCAGTACGACCGCAGGGCCCTCACCCTTCGGAAGCACCCAATCCCAAGATCCCAGGCACCCCTCTGCACTTTGGGATTCTGGAGCTGGGTAGCTGGCGTTTCCCTTCCGGAAGCGGCGCCTTGTATCCACGCCCATCTCCACGGCCTGGCTACAACCCCTCATGAGAAATACGGGCTGGGCAGTCGAGCGCCTGACTCTCAGGATGTTCCTTCTGAACCTGCCGGCGATCGGAGTAGATCTTGATGGGGGCCGACTGGTAGAATCTTGAAAGCCGCCGGGCCACTTCGACATCCGAACGTTGCGCTCTTCGCCTTTCTCTTATTCGCAGGCGATAGACCTGTGGAAGGCGGGTCAGCGCCTGGGCGAAAGCCACGTAAAAGCCAAAATCCAGGGCCAGAAACCGGGTCAGCAGAAATACTCCCACCATCGCCAGATGCCTCACAAGGAAACCAGGTGAGTGCAGGTTCACCCAGTGGAACAGGAGGCGGTTCCTCCAGGACACAGTCTCCACCATTCGCTTGTCGTAATGGGCTTCAATGGTTGCGCTGATCCGGTGGTGGGCCCGGCTGCGAGGCTCGTAGTGAATCTCCCAACCCGCCTTCCACCCCCGGTAGGAAAGATCTACATCCTCCCAGTGAAAGGGAGACAACAACTCCGAGAAGCCTCCCAGTTCCTCCAGCTTGGCTCGGTCATAAGTGGCAAACCCCCCAATGGCATAGGCGGACAGGAGCTTGTGTCCTCGGATCCACTCGTCCTGGTCCGGTCCCAGAGTATCGTAATTCAGGTAGACACTCCAGAAACCCCGGCGAAACCGGCCGAACCGGCCTCCCGTCGCGAAAATGGGCGGCTCCCATTCGAAAACCTTGCTGGTAACGGCGAAGACTCGAGCATCCTGAAAATGCTCCACCTGGTGGACCAGGTACTCCTTTTCCACCCGCACGTCGTTGTTCAGCAAGGCAATCAGAGGAAAGCGACAATGCTGGAAGCCGGCATTGCAGGCCGCGGCGAAACCTTCATTGCGGCTCTTGCCGACGAGCCGGACCTGGGGGAACTCCCTGGCCGCCGCCTCAGCCGTCCCGTCCCGGCTCCCGTCGTCTACGACAATCACCTCCACCGGCACACCCTCTTTCTGGGAATAGAAACGCACCGCCGCCAGAACCGAGGGGAGGTTGTCTCGGAGAAGATCGAGGCCGTTCCAGGTGGGAATAACGACACTGACAGCAGGGGACATGGCGCTAGCCCGCATTTCTCACACCCAATCTACTACGGCGGCGGATATGCCCGCGTCT
>JBHHYX010000098.1:0-14539 GCA_046757765.1 Acidobacteriota bacterium
GTGACCGGGATTCTCGTAGGCCCCCGGATCGACCGTAGCATCCATGAGCCGGGCCTTCCCGTCGTGATCGAGGGCCGGGCGGTGGGGCGCACCATCATCGCCCTTGTCGATCAGTGGCGAAGAAGCCTGGAGCCGGTAATCGTCTCCTCCCGGGTCGCGAAAAAGGGGGTCGGTGTTGTCAAGATTGCTGGGGTCGATGGGGAAAGGGATCGTCACCAAATAACCCACCGGGCCCTGATCGAAATCGTTGAAGAAGAGAGCGACTGGAGAGGGGATGCCGTTCCCGTCTCCGTCGTTTTCGAGCTCGAGGTCGGCACCGGCCGGGGCGCCGTTGTTCCAGACGATGTTGTTGTGAAGGTCGGCACGCTCAACGTCCGACAGCAGGTAGAGCCTGGCTCCCCCTCCACTGTCGGCCGAGTTCCCCGAGACCGTATTGCCGGTCAGAAAGCAGGCACCCACATTCTCGACGTTGATGCCGCCGCCCGAGTCAAGCCGTGGCGCCGAGCGCCGCCGGCCTCATCGTCCGAGGAACAGCCGGAAGAATGGGCCTGTCCGCTTCTTGACCCCAGGCCCTCAGTAAACGATCGTGAACCCTCGGCCGAGAGAAGGGAGACCCGCAGCCGGTAGTCTACGCCTCCGCCCAGGACATCATCCGGAAGGTGAGTGGCAGGCCGGTTGATCTGCCGGAGGGCTACTTTTTCCGCTTCAACAGATCTTCAAGAAGAGCGAATGGTTTGTAGGTCGAGGAGGGAGGCTCGGCCCGGGTCGGTTGCGCCCCGCCGTAGGCTTCCGCCATTCCGAGACGGGAATGCTCGTTCTCGTGACAATGCAGACATAGCAGCTCCCAGTTACTGCCGTCCGGTGGGTTGTTGTCGTGGTTGTGATCCTTGTGATGGACCGTCAGCTCCCGGATCCTCTTGCCGGAAAACTCACGTCCGCAGCGGGCACAGATCCAGGGGAACATCTTGAGAGCCTGTGCCCGATAGGACTTCTCGCGCTGCTCGCGGCTGCGCCGGATTTGCTCCAGGAGCTGGTCCTGGCTTGTCGTGCCCGAGGATGTCTTCCTGGATGACATCGCCTCCTCCTCCTCACCTGCTGGCGAGATTGTAATCGATCATCAGCTCGGCAAGCTCTCGACCGTCGATCAAGATGACCTTGGCGTCTATGGTCGCTACATACGTCTCTGCTTCAAGCGTGAACTTCCCGAGTGGTGTCGACCATCTCTTCATCCATCGAAACGATCTGCGGCTTTGGTTATCGTTGAACTCCTAGCGGCCACCGGTTGCTACGGGACAGAAGCGGACCGGAGGTTCTGTCGAACCCGGCCTGAAGCAGAAGACCGGACCGCGGAAGCCCGCAAACGAATCTAGCCCACGGTCTGTGGTCCTTTGGTCTCGTCGGGATCGCTCGCGCCTTGGACAGTTCCATGAGCGTCTGCAAGAAACGCATTTAATTGGGGTCGGACCGGGACGAGATCACGGACTGCTACGGCTTACGGAGGTGCATGAACTCGCGTGGCCGGGCAAAGAGTTCGAGCACTATTTCACCAACCGCTGGACCCGTTCGTCGCTGCCGGGCGGCTGGGGCTGAGCAATCGGCTGAAGAGCGCCCTGGACCACCGGCGAAGGACCGTCCTGTAGCCGGAAAAAGGGTTTGTCTCTTTCTCGACCCCTCCCCTTGTCTCTTTCTCGACCCCTCCCCTTCAGTAAACGATCGTGAACCCTCCCTCTGGTCGCGGAAAGACCGCCACCAGGCTCCAGGTCGGCACGCCGCCACTCCAGCCTTTGGCAGCGGTGGGCTTGCCAGATGGGTCAAAGACTTGCCACGCCAGCGAACCACTCCGATTCCAAGACATCCCTTCTGTCCAAGCCAGGATCACGTCACCTTGAGCGTTCCCGGCGATGGCCGGGTGCTTGCGGAGCTTGGCGGGCCCCGGGGCGGCAACGGGCTCCAACCGCTCTCCGCCCGCCGAATCAATAGGGGTAAAGTAGACCTGTCCGTTGGTCTCCCAGGCCGCCAAGACGCCCCGGGGGCTCTCGGCCAGAGCGAAGCTGCTCAGGGGACAAATGGCGACGTTCCACTGATGAAGTTGATAACCTTGAAAAGTGGCTCCCCGGTTTTTCGAAACCAACAGGTAGGTGTCGCGGTTGACCCGCTTTTCAGCCGACCGGTACAGCAGGTGCACCTGTCCACGGTGGTCGGCAAGCGCGCTCATTCCGCAACAGCCACAGGCCCCGGTGGGCCGTGCGAAGGCCGACTGCTCGCGATCAAACGTCTTGCCTTCGTCCGTCGAGCGTGCGACCCACACGCGTCCGTTCCCCTCTCCCTTGTTCCCCGGCGCCAGCCCGTGCCAGGCGACGTAGACTCTTCCGCCGCCGTCGGCACAGACAGAACCGCCACCGTCCAGTCCGACGGTGAACCGGGCCACATTTCGTTGAGGCTCGAAACCGGTGTGCTTGTCGTTCATCCGCGTGTAGAGCATGGGGGAGGACTTCGAAGGCCCTCTGGGTTCGGCTCTCCTCGACCCGTTCCAGGCGACGTGAACACGGCCGTTGCTTCCGATCGCCAAGTGAGCGCCCCGGACGGTACCCGTAGCGACAGCGCTGGCGGCTTGACTGTTGACTCGCAAAGGTTTGGAGAATCCACGACCGCCGTCCTCCGAGCGGACATAGAACAGGTCTCCGGCGGCGGGTTTGCCGCGGAAGTAAATCAGGTGGACAAGGCCTTGGCGATCCACAGCAACCTGCGGCTGAATTCCCCCGTCGGGAACCCGCAAGAGGGTCACTCTGCTCGTCTTGTCGGTTTTGGTAGCAGGTCTGGGGACCGAGGTTGCTGTGTCAATCTTCTTGCGCGGAGCCTGGGCTTGGCCAGCGGGCTTCTGGCCAGCTTGCTCGTTTCGAGCCGATGCGACACGGCCGCCGAGACCCTCCAGCGACTCGGCCGAATCTGAGTTGCATCCGGCAACTCCAACCGCGCCAACAATCAACAGGAAAATCAAGCGCCGCATTCTAGACTGGTTCCCATCCCAGAAAGAGTAAGCCATTGGAAAACCATAAGTGACGAGATCGGGGTGGGAACTCGAATTCCCAAATTCCAACTACCCATTCCCAAAACAAGATTGCAAATACCAAGTCTCAAATGCAAGAGCTGTTGAGATTTGAGCTTGGTCCTTGGGACTTACTTTGGGATTTGAGGCCTTGGAGTCTGGGGATCCCTAGTCCCCATCCCAGACCGCTAAGCTACTACCGTAAGCCGACTGTAAGCTGAACCGAAGCGTCAGCGCCCGGCCAAATCCGGATGGCCACTCACTGACGTTCGTGGTTCAGTGACTTGGCGACGACAACTCAAATATTGGATTGGGTTTACTGGTCCTTCTCGAGGGGAGCAACGGGAAGAGTCGCAAACTGGGATGGACGAGTTTGAATGACCATTGAGGCGACAGGAAGCGGACTCGACCCCTGCAGGAGGGGTGGCAGCCGTGTCTGCGAAGGTGCCGCAGAAGCATACTACGCTTCACCTGACGACCACCGTCTCACGCTCCGCGTCTGGCGGGATACCCTTGAGGCCATCCTCGCGCCGGTCCTCCAGAATGAGAGCGATCGCCTCGGCAAGACTCTGCTTGGCCTGGTCCTTCGTTTTCCCCTGCCCGTTCGCCCCGGGGATCTCGGGGCAGTAGGCGACCCACCAGTCACCATCACGCTCGAAGATCGCAGTAAATTCGTTCGTCACGGCACCTTACCTCATTTGAGAAGCTCCCGGGAATGGGTGCCTCCTTGTCTGATCTTACGCCTTCGTTCCCCGCAATGTCTAACGTCGGCGAACTGGTTGGGACCTTTGCGGTGTCCAGCGCACGTTTGCCTCACTGCCAACCGCATCCCTGAAACCGGAATGCCAAGAAAGGAAATATTCCGGGTCAGACCCCAGTCGACAGGATTTCGAAGTCTCCGCTGGCCGGATCGATTCGGTAGCCGGTTTGAACGGCCGCCTCGCAGATTCGTGGCAACAGGGCTCGGATCTCCCTGGAGTTGTCGACTCTCCATTTATGCTGTCCCGGCGGAGAGAGCGCGTTGACCGGTTCCCTGACCAGTTCGTCCAGGCGATGCGAGAGCGCGGGTTCAGCTTCGAGCTCGAATCGAGTACAAAGCTCTTCCAGCACCTCCCGGGGGCGGGAGAGGATCGCTTCCAACGGGATCTCCATCCAGCGCTCTTTGGGGACGCGCGGGCGCGCCTCGGAGAGGGCCGTGACGTACTGCAGCCACTGGGCATAGGCGATCTCGGGAATGGGAGCCGACTTGAACTGCCTCCAGCCCTCTATCAACGCGAAACACCACTGGCGCCGTCTCGGGTAGCCAGGAATCGACAGATCTTCCGGCACGAAATAGGAGCGAAATCGCCCGCTGGGGTCTCGCCATCCCTGAATCAGGGAGTTGATCACATCGCAAGGATTGCGTTTGACGACCAGGAACCGAGCGTCGGGAAAAAGCTCCAGAAGATAGGGGACGCGAAACGCATTCTCGGGGGTCTTTTCCACGAAGCGCCGATGGCTGAAAAACGAGTACAGATAGGCGTCGACGTAGCGCTTTTCTCCCCGTCTCAATTCGCCGGCACCCACACGATCCGAACTCCAGCCCCGGGAGCGCGGGTGGTGAAAGGTCCGCCACAAGTCGTGACCTTCGCGCGGCAAGGCACCCAGTTGACTGTGTTGCTTGAGCAGCCGGAAAAAGAGCGTGGTGCCGGACCTGGAAGCTCCGATGATAAACAGCGGCCGTTGATGGGTGACCCCGGTCACGAAGCCCAACGTGAAACGCCAGCAGCGTCGCAGGCTGATGCGCCTCAGCAGGTTCCAACTTCTCCAGGTGACGCCCCAGGGGTCATCCAGCAGTTGCAGCCCCCGGGCGAGCTGGCTGCGGGCCTGGTGCCGGAGTCCGGGTTCGCTCACCGGTCGCCTCCCGCCAGTTTCCACAACACGTCCATCGTTTTGCGCGCGGTCCTCTGCCAGGTCATCCCGGCGGCTCGTTCCAGCCCTTTGATTCTCAGGCGGGTCTTCAATTCACCATTGCAAATCAACTCCTCGAGCGCTGCGTGCAGGTCCTCAGTGGAGCTGGTCGGGGCCAGCAGTGCCGCGCCCGGGCCGAATTCACGGATACTCCCCTGATGGGTCGAGATGACGGGCGTTCCGCAGGCCATGGCCTCCACCACCGGTATTCCGAAGCCTTCGGCGTCAGAGGCTGGGAACACAAAAATGTCGGCTGCGGCGTAAACGGGGGGAAGCTGATCGTGAGGCACAAAAGGAACATGGACCACCCCGTCAGTAATCTGGTGGGCCCGGGTCAAGCCCGTGATGTTCAGATGGAGAGGATTGGGGCCCACCAGCAACAACCGGTGTGGCAGCGCGGGATGGTTCTTGCGCAGCCGGGCAAAGGCCCCAATCAGGTTGGGAATAGAGTGACGCTCGGTGAGTTTGCCCACAAAAAGCACATACGGATCCGGGGTCCCCAGGAAATTGAGCCGCGTGGTCTCCAGCAGTTGGCGGTCGTCGATGGGCCGAAACAACGAACTGGGGGCGAGATAGGTGACGCTGACCCGCTCGGCAGGAACCCGAAAGCCCTCAACGACCCGGTTCTTGACCGAGGCCGAGCAGGTGAAGACGTGCCCGGCATGGCGGGCGCTGTAACGGTGAAGGCGCTGGTAGGCCAGGTTGCGAAACCACTCCCACGTTCCGCATCGCGTGATGGCGGGGCCAAGGTAGCTGACGGCACACTTCCCGGCATAGCCAAGAGGGACCGTATAGGACGGGCAAAACAAAACCTCCACTTCCCGGGCAGCCCGTGTGAGGTGCTGCCATTCCCAGAGCGGATCGGGCATCGTTTTTCCCACCACCCGCATCCGGAACTCGTCTATGGAGAAGACCACTCGACCGGAGTCGATCTCCCGAGGGGCATAGAGAACGATTTCCGAAAAAGGGACCTTCATCCGGCTCCATTGGTCGAGAATGCACTCGACATAGCGTCCCACGCCGGTAAAGGGCCGTGTCAGCCGGACAATGTTGACGCCCAGCCGCTTCTTACTCAATCCCCTTCCTCCTTACTCTCAGGCCCACCCTGCATCATTTTGGATCGTAACCAATCGATCCACTCGGCGATTCCGACGATTTCTTCAGCGCCGACCGGCACCTCACCGACTCCATCCACAGACCGGTAAAAGGCTCGGATCAACGGGGACAGGCCCGGGAAAGCCCATTCCCGGCGTCCGCAGCGGAGCACCAGATTCCAGCCGGCTCCTGCCAGCGTCGCGGTGGCTTCTCGGAACGGATTCAGGAGTTTCGAGGTCCGCGAGACCGGTGCCTGGCTCCAGCGGCAGAAACCGTGAAAAAGGTCCAGTTGGCAGCTGGCGTCCCGGCCGAAGAGCGTGAGTTGATTCCTTGTCGGACGCGCTTGCAGGCTCAGGAAAAGGCAAACGGGGAGGGGGCCGATTCTCCCGTTGAGCTCCAGGTGGTCGCTGCTGCTGGCCGCCACCCGCCAATGTGACCGGAAGGTGTCCTGGCCCAGCAGGGCGTAGAGCAGCGAGAACGGGTGGGGGAGGATTTCAAAGAGAAGCCGCAGCCGCTGATCCGGGTCCAATCCCGCACCTCCGGCGCTGCAGAGGCCGTAACGGAGGGCCACCAACTGGCCCAGCCGTTTGCGCAACATCGTGAGTTTCCGGAACCCGTCCTGGAAGGGCCACTGGTGAACGCAACTGATTCGCAGGTCGCGCTCTTGAGCCAGCCTCAGGAGCGCGCGGCTGTGGCCAGAATCCGCGGCGAAGGGTTTTTCCATCAAGCCGTGCCGTCCTGCCCTCAATGCCGTGCGTGCCAGGTCGAAATGAGAAGCGGCCGGGGTGCAGATATGGACAATCGGGGCAGACGTCTGAAGCAGGCATTCTTCCAAGTCGGTGAAGACCGTGCTCCCTCCCAATTTCCGGGCCAGGTGCCGGGCGGCTTTCGGATTCGAATCGACAATACCCTTGATGCATGCTCCCAGCCGGCGGGCATAAACACCGTGCCACCGGCCCATCAGACCGGCACCGGCGATGACGGTTTCGGGTCGAGTCCGACTCATTGGCCAGCCTTGCCCCGGGGAACCACGGAGCGTTTCTTTTCCTCGGATTCATAGGCGGCCTGCATCAGAGCCAGGCTCCCTTTGTTGTCCGATGCGTGGCAAGGAGGGACTGAACCCTCTTCCAGTGAGTTTAGAAAAGCCCTCATCAAGCGTCGCGTGGCCGCCGCGAACACGTCCAGAGGATCGGACGCAATCTTCCGATAGCGCTCACCGTGGAAAAGACGAGCCTTTCCACCCATTGAAAGATCGGTCTGCAGAAAGGGCCGGCGACTCCTCCCCCGAATACCCGCGCAGATCGAAAAGCCTCCGCCCAAGTGGGTTTCCACACAGCCTGAAGTGCCATCCAGCCGGATGTCCAGATAGCGGTGCCGGCCGCGGCTCAAACGATCCAGGGTAATGTGCGCCATACGATCTCCGGAGAACTCGAGTTGGATGAGGTTGAGAAGGTCGGGGCCCCCGCTTTTTTCCGGCCTCGGCATCCGGGCGTAGACGGAAGCGGGCTCTTCGCCGAAGAAGAAGCGGCACAGGTCAAGCACATGGATCCCGAAATCCTTACAGGTTCGCCGCATCTCGCGCCCTCGCCAGCCAGACTCTGTCTGGCGGGTCGTGTAGAAGGTCTGGTGGGCCGACAGAAAAAGGAGGTCGCCGAAATCCGCCTTCCCGATCAACTCGCGAGCCCGCCGGTGGATGTTCATGAAACGAAACTGGTTGTTGACGACCACCTGGCGGCCGAGCGCCCGGGCCAGTCCGATGATGGTCTCGGCTTCCTGGAGCGTGTTCATGAAGGGCTTTTCGCACAGGACGTGGCAGCCGGCCAGCAAGCCCTGGCGGGTGGATTCGAAATGGCTGTCGGGAGGGCCGGCAACCACCAGAATGTCGGGAGCGGCCGTGCTCAGCATCTGTTCCAATGAGCCGTAGCGTTGGAACGAAACAGACCTGCTCTCCGGGTCAGGATCGTAGCCTCCAACCAACTCGATCTCAGGAATTCCCCGGTAGGCGGGCAAATGGATTTCTCGCGCTGCGGCTCCCAGGCCCGTAATGGCGATGCGTCGCTTTTGCAAACCGATGCTCTGTTCTGCCTCCAGGGAGTTTTTAGCAGACTCCTCCCGCCTCTTCAAACAGCCGAGTCTGGCCTGGCGGCAATTCTGTCTGGTGCCGCCCTCTCTGGAGCGGGTAGAATGGCACCGACCTGAGTGGAGCGATTCTTGCGGATGAAAAGCGACAAGGTATTCTATTCCCGCGAGTTACGGCGACAGCAGGCGAACCCGCCGGGTCTGTTGAGGATCGACCAGACCCGCAGGAGCGCAACCGATTAGTGCTGATCGGTGTGGGGAATCCCTCCACTCAGGAGAGACTCTCACTGAGTTTGGTGGACCGGGTCGGCGGAATCGAGAAAGTGCAGTCCCGTGGCGCCCATGCAGGATGGACCAGGGATGATGAAGATCGGGGTGGATGCCACCTGCTGGAGCAACCGGCGCGGCTTTGGCCGTCTGGCGCGGGAACTGCTGAGTGCGCTGCTAAGACGGGATCGTGTCAACCACTACTCTTTTCTGGTGGACCAGCAGTCGTACGCCGAGTGCCGGTTTCCCGAAGCGGTGCGGCCGATCATCGTTCCGACTCGGCAGGCTCCCGGGCAGGCGGCCTCCGCCACCAGCCGGCGGAGCCTGGGGGATCTGTTCAGGATGAGCCGGGCTGCGACAGGGTTCGATCTTTTCTTCTTTCCCGCGGTCTATGGCTACTTCCCCCTTCTGCCGAGGCAGAAATCGGTAGTGATGTTTCATGACGCCATTGCCGATCGGCATCCGGAATGGATCTTTCCGAAGCGGAGATTACGCTTTTTCTGGGACAGTAAGGTCTGGTTGGCTCGCCACCAGGCCAGCTTGATTCTGACCGTCTCGGAGTTCGCCCGTGACAGCCTCCTTTCCCAATGGAAGCTGGCGCCCAAACGGGTCCGCGTGATCCGAGAGGCGGCCAGCCCGGTGTTCAGGCGTCTGGATCCGGCTGAAGTGGACCTGGAGGTCCTGGAGCGCTGGGGAATGGACGCCTCGACCCCTTACCTGATTCACGTGGGCGGTTTCAGTCCCCACAAGAACCTGCCCTGGCTGGTCGATGTTTTTGCCGACCTGACCCGTCAGACCCGCTTCGCCAAACTCCGATTGTTACTGGTGGGGGACTTCACCGGGGACAGTTTTCATTCCAATTATCAACAGATCGTTGGCCGGATCGAAGTGCACCGGTTGAGCAACCGTGTCATCCTGACCGGCTACCTCGAAGATGAGGTGCTGGTGCAGCTTTACAATGGAGCCCGAGCCTTGGTCTTTCCTTCCCGGGAGGAGGGGTTTGGGTTGCCGGCGGTGGAGGCGATGGCCTGCGCCATTCCGGTGGTGGCCAGTCGCGCCGGGTCCTTGCCCGAGGTGATCGGAGAGGCCGGGCTCCTGTTCAACCCCTCGCGGCCGGCCGACCTGAAAAGGGCGCTGGAGAGCGTCTTGGACCATGCGGACCTGAGGGCGGATCTCAGCGCGCGGGCGCTGAAGCGCTCCCGCTCCTTCAGCTGGGAGCGTGCCGCCCAGAGCCTGCTGGAGATGTTCGAGGATGTTGGACAGGCATGAGCGGGCGAGCCCTTCGCATCTGCATGCTGACGACCTTCTACCCGCCTTATCACTTTGGCGGCGACGCGGTCCTTGTGCAACGGTTGGTCCGGGCCCTGGAGCTGCGGGGGCACGAAGTCCATGTGGTTCATAACCTGGACGCTTATCGGCTCCTGGGTGGCCGGCATCCCGATGAACCCGCGCCACCCCACGTTCATCGTCTTCGCAACCGCTTCCCATTTTCAGCCCTGCTGCTCAGCCAGCAGACCGGCAGGCCTGGACTCTACTCAGGCCGGATTGAATCGATCCTGCAGCCCGGCCGATTCGATGTGCTCCACTTCCACAACGTCTCTTTGATCGGTGGCCCCCAGGTGCTCTCCTGTGGGGAGGGGATCAAGCTCTACACGGCCCACGAACACTGGCTGATCTGCCCGACTCACGCGCTGTGGAAGTTCAATCGGGAGCCGTGCCGAAAAAAGAACTGCTTCACCTGCACAATCCATTCCCGCCGCCCACCTCAGCTGTGGAGATACTGGCCCGGGATTCGAGGCGCTCTGGGGCATTTGGATGCTCTCCTCTGCCCCAGCCGATTTACGTTGCAAAGGCACCGCGCGGAGGGAATCGCCGCTCGACTGGTCCACCTGCCTCATTTTCTGCCCGCGGTCGAGCAGGTGGCCAAAGACCCGGCGGCGACACCCTACTTTCTGGTGGTGGGCCGGCTGGAAAAGCTCAAAGGGGTCCAGACGCTTATCCCCTTGTTGGCCCGATATCCAGGTGCCGAGTTGTGGATTGTGGGGAGAGGAGATTATGAAGAGCACCTACACCGGTTGGCTCGTGGGGTGCCATCGGTTCGCTTTCTGGGGCACCGTTCCCAGGAGCAGCTCCAGAAGTTGTATCGACACGCGCTGGCCCTGATCGTGCCGTCGCTTTGCGAGGAAGTCTTCGGCCTGGTCATGCTGGAGGCTTTTGCTCAGGCCACACCGGTTGTTGCTCGGCGCCGAGGCAGTCTCACGGAAATCGTAGAAGAAAGCGGCGGGGGACTCCTCTACTCCGACAGAAACGACTTGCTTCAGGCCCTGAATCGTCTGCAAAACAATCCCGAATTGCGGCGGGAACTGGGTGCAAAGGGGCGTCAGGCCCTGTCCGATCGTTGGAGCGAAGAGACCCATGTCGGGGCCTATCTAGCTTTGATTGCCGAGTTGGAGAGGCGCGGATGAGCGGAGGCAAGGCTGCCCGACTCGAGCTTCGAAAACCGCCCCCGGTCGCGGTGATCATCGCATCCGAGCTGGGGGAGGAGTATCTGCGCCCCTGTCTGGAGAGTCTGCTCCCCCAAGCCTGCCGACAGGGCGCCCAGGTGATCGTGGTTCAGGCCGGCGATCCCGATGGTCACGGCTGGCTGCGGGAGGCTTTTCCACAGGTACAGATTCTGGTCGCTCCCGGGAAGGCTTCCATCCCGGAGATGCGATTTGCCGGACTCGGGGAGGTTCTCGCTGAGGTAGTGGCCTGGACGGAAGGCGCTGCCTTGTTTGCACCGGGTTGGCTCGAGCAGGTTCTGAAATCGCACCAGGCCGGACTGGAGGCTGTGGGAGGAGCCATCGACCCGGCTCCGGATTTCGACCGGGTCAGCTGGGCGGCGCATGTTTGTGAGTATGGGCCCTTCATGACTCCCCTGCGGGAGGGTGAGCAGCCGGGCCCCTGTGGCTTCAACGCGTCCTACACCATTGCCTTACTCGAGCGCTGCACCGAGTCCGTTTGCGGACGGCACTGGGAGAACATTCTCAATGAGGAGGTCCTGAAAAGGGGCGCTCGCCTGGGCACCAACCCCCGCATGCGCGTGATCAACATGCGGCGCTACCGGTGGGCAGACTTTCTTCGCCAGCGGGGCGTCTATGGCCGCGGCTACGGGCGAGTGCGCAGTCGGCGGATTTCTTTGCCGGCTCACCTCTCACTCCTTCTCTTGACTGCCGGTCTGCCCATCCTGATGCTCTGGCGTTACGGGCGCTGCATGTTGGCGAAACGCCTTTCCCTGAAGCGTTCTCTGGTCGCTTTCCCGCTGCTCGTCCTGTTTTCGCTGGGCTGGTCGCTGGGGGAATGGTGGGGCTATTTGCTGGGCCTGCTCGATCGGGCTATGGGACGCCGGTGACGTCTCAAATCGAAGCTCGAAAAAAGAAGCCGCACTTCCCGAGCACTGATGCACCGAGCCAGCACCAGACCGGCGCCGTAGACGAACAATCCCCCCGGGAGGAGTGCCCAAACTCTCTGAGAACGGCCCAGCAACAGGAACAGACCCATCGCGGCCCCGCTGGCGACCACCCACATTCCCCGCCGGTCCAGGGGAAACGCACCGAGACGGTGGCGAACACAATAGCTGAGAAACAGGTTCTGTAAGACCTCCCCCGACAAGCTTGCCCAGGCAGCGCCCCATCCACCCCAGAGCGGAATGAGCACGGCGGCCGACGCGATGTGAGCGACAGCGGCCAATCCTTCGGCAACCATTAACTGGCGGGGGAAACCCGCCACCACGAGTTGTTGCCGCAGGCCCGAGGAGACCACGATCAGAGGCAGCGTCCACACCATGACCGAGAAGATGGGAGCGGCGCTCCCAAATCCCGCCCCAAAAACCAGTGGAATGATCGATTGGGCCAGAACGGTCGAGACGACCGCAACCGGCAGGGTTGCCGCCAGAGCAAAACGGGCCAGGTCGTGGCGAAAAAGGTTGGCCGCTTCCAAACCGGAAGTCATCATCCGGCTCATGGCCGGCAACGTATTCTGGTAGAAAAGGATGGAGAGGGCAACGAGAGAAACGATCAGTTTTTGACCCACCAGGAAATAGCCGGCTTGCTCGGGTGTCGACAACCAGGCGATCAGCAGCAGGTCCCCTTGATAGAAGACCAGTCGAAGCGCCTTGGTGACTCCCAGTGGCCAGGCTTCCCGCAGAAGCCTTTTCTGCTGGGCGTAATCGACTCTGCCCGACAGCTTGCCCAAGTCTTTGCGAGCGGCAAGAAACAACCAGGTGGCCTGGAACAGCTCGCTGGTAACATGGATCAGGGGGACGAGTACCAGGGGGGAATGAGACGACTGAATCAACCAGAAGATTCCGGCGGCGTTGAGTGTCTGCTGAAGCACAATTCCCACCCCCACCGATCTCATCTTCTCGCGGCCTCTGAGCAGCCAGGCCGAGTTGATGGCCAGGGTCAGCATCCGTCCCCCGTAAGCCAGGGCCAGGGCCCGGCCGCCCAGAGCGGTGTCGGGAAGCCCCCAGGCCAGCGGGACCAGGAGACCGTACATGAGGATCGCCAGCACCAGGCGCAGACTCACAATGCTCCGCCAGACGGAGGTCGCCGCCGCGGGAGCGCGGGCCACCTCGCGAGTGCCGATGGCATCCAGTCCGGCCTGCACGACAAGTGCCAGATAAGCCACAAATGCAAAAGCGACCCCGATCCTGCCGTAGGCCGACGCGCCCAAAGCCCTGGCCAGATAAATGGCGACTGCCAGAGCGATCAGCCGGCCGCTGAGCTGACCGCCGGCCAGCCAGGTCAGGTTTCGCACGAGTCGGCCCGGCCGGGCCGTGTCGCATAAGGCCTCTTTGCCGGCAAGGGGTCTCTCACCTCCGGAAGAGCTGGACCGGGATGGCTTGGGGCGCTCTCGCACGGAAATGCTCCTCAGGACCCGGCTGCTCCGCCGGGTTGTTGGGCTTTGCCCGCTGCTTTCTTGGCGTCAAACAGAGCAGCCAGCAGACCGCCGACAAGCGCCGAAACACAGATCAGAGCGTAGAGCAGGTGAAGGGGAATCACTTGCAAACTCGGCAGCAGACCCTTCTTTCGATAGACCAGCTGCAGCAGACCACGGTTCAACCAGCAGAAGAGGACCAGGGCGCCAAAGCCCACCCCGAGCATCCTCGGGTCCCAAACGGCGAAGACAAATGCAGCGGGAACAACCAGGGCAGCCAGAGCGGCCACACGCTGGGATCGAGTGAAGTTGAGCTGGTTGGGCCAGCGGCCCCGACGCAGCATCAGCTTGACCCAGGGAATCCCCCGCCGGAAAAGGTCCGTCAAGATCCAATTCCAGAAAGTCCACCGCTTCTGATGCTTGACCTGGATCTGGGGATAGAGATGAACTGAGACTCCCTTCTCCGCCAGACGCGTGCCCAACTCGACATCTTCGATGGAAGGTTGGCGGTAGGATTCGCTGAGTCCCCCCACTTCCTGGAAGAGTTGCCTTCGGATGATCCCGCAACCGCACCAGAACGTCGACACCCGGCCGGCGGCGTTTTGGTGAACCCAGTGATGGGCCAGATTCTTGTAAAGGGAAACCGCTGAATCGTGGCGGGGGGAGTCGTCGTAGGAACCGAAGAAAGCCCCGATCCCCGGATTCTCGAGAATCACCTGGCGGACTTTTGGCAGTGTGTCCGCCAACATTTCGGTGTCGGCGTCGACAAAAAAGAGAAAGTCGCCCTCGGCCTCCGAAGCCAGCAGGTTTCGGGCCGCGGCCGGGCCCTTTCCGTCGCTCCGGAAGAGCTTGGGCCCGAGCCTGTCCCGATGGCGGCGTTGAAGCCGCACTGGCGGGTTGCTTCCGTCATCACAAATCAGAATCTGGCAGTTTCGGAGGTCTTGAGCCCACAACGAATCCAGACATCGCCGCAGCCCTTCGGGATCGTCTCGAACCGGGATGAGGATGGAGATCAGCATTCAGATTGAGCTCCTGTTCCAGCCGACGGGAGGCGCTTTTGAGCCTCAACCTGTTTCTTCAGAGTCGCCGCCGGCTCGGCCTCTTCGGCGCCCCGTAACTGTAAGTCCACGAGCCCACCGGTCGCAAGCCCGGCGCGACCGAGGCCCAGCTGCTGGCCGCTGGCAA
>JBHHYX010000099.1:0-14521 GCA_046757765.1 Acidobacteriota bacterium
TTGGTTGAACCCGGGGACTTGCCCTCGTTGGGGGCTGCCTCAACTTTGAGATAAAAGCCCAGGTCGAGAGACGGAAAACGCTCCGTCTCCAACGGCACTGCAAAGTGGCTACTTTCCAAGCAGTGAAAGGTGCGGCCGTGGGTGATCCAAGCATCCACGAGCGTCGCCGTTCGAGACCGAAGTGAAGTCACTCCAGCAGCTTTTTGATCCTTGCCTCGTTGGCGGCGTTCCAACCCGCAAAGGCGTCGACGACTCGGCCCGAGGCATCGACCAGGATGGAGAGCGGAATGAAGATCTGCCGGTGGGCGAAAAGGTCTGCTACCGCGGGGCCGTCGGCGAGGTAGAGCGGATAGGACACCCCCAGCTTCTCGGCAAAGCTGCGCACGCCCTTGGGAGACTCGTCCAGGCTGATGCCGACCAGACGGATGCCCTTGGCCTCAAAGCGATGCCGCAGCTTCTCCAGTTCCGGCATCTCCTGGCGACACGGTCCACAAAAGGTGGCCCAGAAATTGAGGAAGTAGGGAGCACCGGTTTCCAGATTGACGGACTCCCCAGCCCCATCCCCCCGGAGGGCTTTCAAGGGGAGATCCGGCAGCCGCCCTCCCTTGTCAAAGCGCAGGCGGCTCCAGAAGGTCTCTTTCACGGAAACGGGATCGGGAAGGTTCAGCCGCCGTTCGACGATTGTGTGCGGCCGGCCGCCTTCTCCTTCCACAATCCGCAAGGACGTATCCGCCTCAACCGGGCCAAAGCGCTCTCGGGTACCTGAAGGCCAGAGGATTTCAACCCATTCCGCCTCCCTGCTCCGACCCAGCCCAAAGAGGAGTCGCGGATCATGGTGGGCAAGGAACCCGTTGCCGCCCGATTGCACTCGAGTCTGGATCCCCTGGGTCGTCTTGAGGCGAACTTGAGCTCCAAAGGCATCGGTGCCGCTGCGAGTTCCCACCAGCGAAAGACGGACGTAATGGTTGTCCTGGCCCACATTGTTGCGGAACAGTTGATGTGCCTGTCCCTGAATGCTGGTGAGGAAAACATCCAGGTCGCCGTCATTGTCAAAATCCGCCAGGACGGTTGACCGGCCGTCCAGGATGGAGTCGGTTCCGGAAACTCCCGAGATATCCTTGAATCTTTTCCCCTTCAGGTTGAGAAAGAGCTTATTCCGTTCAAATCCGCTGAAGGAGAGTCCCTGCTTGAAGATCAGGGCCATGTGATTTTTTTCGTAGGTATCGTTCCCGGCTTTCTCATCGCTGACCGTCGACGCCACCACGTGGCGCCAAAAGAAGCTTCAGGTGTCTTTCTTTGACTTGCCGCTGATAAATCCGTTGGGTGAGTAAAGGTCCTGCCAGCCGTCATTGTCAAAATCAAAAAAGACTCCGCCCCAGGCCCAGCCGGCTGAAAAGGGTCCCACTTGCGCGGTCACATCCCTGAAGCTGCCGTCCGAGGCGCCTTGATACAGGTTGTTACCGGCCGCCAGTTTTTTCAAGACGTTGTCTTGAGATTGAGAACCCGGGAACAAGCGATTGAGGATTCGGTTGCCGGCCGTCGAAGACATGTTTGTCACCAACAGATCCAGCTGGCCGTCGTTGTTATAGTCCCCCAGCGAAACCCCCATGCCGTTTCCGGGATCCAGAACTCCGGAAGATGCCGCTCGATTCTCGAAGCGATTTCCCAGGTTGACGTAGAATCCATTTTCTCCGAAGTCATTGGCCACGTAGAGGTCTTGTCTGCCGTCGCCGTTCAGGTCGGCAAACTCAGCCGCATAACTCCAGCGACTGTCGCTGATCCCCCAGCGGGCCGCCGCCTCGCGGAAAGATCCGTCCCCTTGATTGATGAAAAGAAGATTGGGAGTTCCGTTGCTGGCCCGGTACCAGGAATCGGGCATCACCCGGCCATAGCGATTGTAGGAGGTGACATAGATGTCGGGCAGTCCGTCATTGTTGACGTCGCCGGCGACGGCGCTGAAGCCGACGGCTGGACGGCTGACACCGGATTCCAGAGAAATATCGCGGAAGCGGAGCTTCCCCTCCGGTCGCAGCCGGTTTTCGAACAGCGCCTGAAGTCCGACGGCGGCGAAGAAGAGATCCTGATCGCCGTCGTTATCAAAGTCCAGCAGCAAGGGCGCCGTCCAGCTCCGGTTGGGCGGAATCCCCAGATCCCAGCCGGTCTCCTGAAAGGTGCCGTTGCCTTTGTTGATGTAGACATAAGTGTCAGCAATACCCGCCACCACCAGATCCACAAGGCCGTCTGCGTTGAGGTCTCCCGCCGCCGCCCCATGGTAGATGAAGTCATCGTTTCCAGCCGAGCCGTAGGGCGGAAGCGAAGCGGCACCCTCTGCCGGAGCGCTGATTTCCGAAAAGAGGTCGACCGCGGCACTGAGGCTCTGGACATCCTCAAAGGTCATCGCCGAGATTTTCCAGCCCCCGCTCTTGCTGCGCTGGGCGGTGACGCGGCCCCTGCCCTTGACCCAGAGACGCTGGTGGTTGCGGCCTCGGCCCACCAGAAAGAAACTGATTCGACCCGAGCCCGTCATTCCCGATTCCGCCTTGAACTCGGCGTCCTTGACCTTGAACCGCACGTCTTCTATCTCGGAAAAGGTGGCGAGAAAGCCTTCCCACCGCTTCAGCCACACGTCACGCGAGACGTTGACGGCGTGAGATTCTTCCAGCTTCCAGCCGCTCTCAGAGATCCATTTCAAGGTCTGTCCGCCCCCCGCAAGATGGCCGGGAAAAGTCACCTCGGTCAGCTGGGGCCGGCAAAACCGGGCCACTCCGGGCAGGTCCCCGGCACCAATGGCGTCGGAGAAGTCAAGCAGGAAATTGGCGAGCGATTCGGAAAGTTCCTCGACTTCGGTCATTGCGCCTTTGTCGAGGGTGAGTGAGGGCGCTTCCACTTCCCTCACGGGCGGCTGCTGAGCCCAGGCCCCCGCACCGAACACACACAAGAGGAAAAAAGTGAAGATCATCTGCGAGGTTCTCCAGCCGCCAACAACCGAAGTCCTCCTACCCCAACTTGGGTTTTTTGTTCCCATTCTTTTCTCTTTCAGCGGACCCAAAGAGCCACCCTCACCAAGTCTATAGTCTACGCTAAACACGGGACTGGAGGAAGTCGGCCAACAGACTGCATTTATGCGGTCCGACCAGGGGCGGAAAGGAGAAGCCATCGGCGCTGAGCCCACGCTTCCTCCCCGCTTAGCGTATCATGAAGGGCCATGGGGGAACCGATTCTCGTGACCAGCGCCTTACCCTACGCCAACGGGAGCATCCATCTGGGACATCTGGTGGAGTACATTCAGGCAGACATTTGGGTGAGGTTTCTCAAGCTCACGGGTCGGGACGCGGTTTATTTGTGCGCCGACGATACCCACGGCACTCCGATTGAGCTCAAGGCCCGGCAGATTGGGATGACGCCCGAGGAAATGATTGGTCGTTACTACCGGGAGCACCAGCGCGATTTTTCTGACTTCGATATTGAGTTCGATTGTTTTTATTCGACCCACAGTCCGGAGAACCGTCGTCATGCCGAGTACATTTTCGGGCGGCTGAGCGATCAGGACGACATCGTGGCCCGACCGGTCGAGCAGTATTTCTGCCCGAAAGACGGCCGTTTCTTGCCCGATCGCTTCATTCTCGGGACGTGTCCCAGGTGCCAGGCCGAAAATCAGTACGGCGATGTCTGTGAGATCTGCGGCAGCACTTACAACCCCGCCGATTTGGAAGATCCACGGTGCGCCATCTGCGGCAGCCGTCCGGTACTGCGGGAATCGATTCACTATTTCTTCCTTCTCGACAAATATGAACCCTTCCTGCGGGACTGGGTCGCTGCCCCCGGACGCCTGCACCCTGAAACTCGAAGGTTCATCGAGAACTGGCTGGAGGAAGGTCTTCGAGACTGGGACATCAGCCGGGACGGGCCCTATTTCGGTTTCAAGATCCCGGGAGAAGAGGACAAGTATTTCTATGTCTGGCTGGACGCTCCGGTGGGCTACATCGCCACCACCGAGAAATTCTGTCGAGAGACGGGATGTGATTTCGATTCCTACTGGCATAATCCGAAAGCTCGCATTTATCACGTCATCGGCAAAGACATCGTCTATTTTCACACCCTCTTCTGGCCCGCCATGCTGAAGGGAGCCGGCTACACCCTGCCCAGCCGGGTTCTGGTTCACGGTTTTCTCACCGTGAATGGGGAGAGAATGTCCAAGAGCAGGGGAACGTTTATAAACGCACGCACCTATCTGGAGCATCTGGACCGGCAGTATCTGCGCTATTACTATGCGGCCAAACTGAGCGCGCGAGCCGTCGATCTGGACCTGAATCTGGACGATTTTAGAGTTCGTGTGAACGCCGAGCTGGTCAACAAGATCGCCAACCTGGTCAGCCGCTTGGTTCCTTTCGTTCACAAGCGCTTCCAGGGGCGCCTGGGACAACTTTCGCCCCAAGCGGCTCCACTGATCTCGGAGATTCGAGAGCGGGCCACCCGGATACGGGAGTACTACGAGCAGATGGAGTTCAGCAGGGTCGTCCAGGAGATCGTGATGATTTCAGACACTGTCAACAAGTATTTCCAGGACCGTGCCCCCTGGGAGGTTGTGAAGACCGACAGCGCCCAGGCACAGGAAATCTGCACCTTTGCGATCAACGCCTGTCTTTCGGTGGCAGCCCTCATCAAGCCCATTTTGCCCGGCTATGCGGCCGATGTGGAGCGCATTCTCCGCATCCAGCCCCTTCGCTTCGAAGACGCCTTCCGCCTCGATCTGGAGAATCACGAGATCGGCCCTTTCGAACGACTGGTCGAACGCGTCGATCCCGACAAGGTGGAGGCCATGCGGGCCGCCAGCCTGGGCGCTCAAGATGAAAGTAGCGAGAAGATTTAGGGAACTCATGGGAACCTCACACGTAGGATCTAACATGGGAAAAAAATATCTGTCTCTGTGTGCCTTGTTGAGCGCCGTTCTCTGCTCCACGGCCTATCCTCAGGTCGATGCGCGACTGCTGCGAGAGCCGGACGTTTCCGCCACTCAAATCACCTTTGTCTATGCCGGGGACATCTGGGTCGTTTCGAAGGGGGGCGGTATCGCCCACCGCTTGAGCTCTCCACCAGGCGAAGAATCCTTCCCCCGCTTTTCCCCCGATGGAACCCGGATCGCCTTCAGCGGAAATTACGACGGCAACACCGATGTCTATGTCGTGCCGGCGACGGGAGGTCTTCCCCAGCGGGTCACACACCACCCCGCCCCTGACCGCTTGCTCGACTGGTATCCAGACGGGAACTCCCTCCTCTACGGATCACCGATGAGCAGCGGGCGGCAACGATTCAACCAGATGTACAAGGTTCCCCGTCAAGGAGGATTGCCGGAGAGGCTGCCGATTCCCTATGGCGAGTTCGGAACCCTCTCACCCGACGGCAAGACCCTGGCTTACATGCCCAAGAGCCGGGACTTCAGAACCTGGAAACGCTACCGTGGAGGCTGGGCGCCCGATATCTGGCTGTATGACCTGACCCGGAATACGGCCCGTAATCTCACCCACAACCCGGCCAACGACTCCCAGCCCATGTGGCACCGAAATACACTCTATTTTCTCTCCGATAGGGGACCCCACCAGCGCCACAACCTGTGGGCCTACGATCTCAAACGGGATCGGGTCCGCCAGTTGACTCGGTTCGAAGACTTTGACATCCATTTTCCCGCCATTGGACCCTCCGACATCGTATTTGAAGCGGGGGGACGTCTGTATCTGTTCGGTCTCTCTTCCAAGAAAACCAGGGAAGTAGGGGTTCAGGTGGTGGCTGACCGGGCCACCCTCAAGCCTCGCAACGAGAACGTCTCCAAGCTGATTCGCAACGCCTGGATCTCGCCCACGGGAAAGAGAGCTCTTTTCGAAGCTCGCGGAGAGGTCTTCACCGTTCCGGCCGAGCACGGCGTGATTCGAAACCTCACCCACAGCCCGGGAGTAGCGGAGCGCAACCCCACCTGGTCTCCCGACAAAAAAGAGATCGCCTACTGGAGCGATCGATCGGGAGAATATGCGCTCACCGTGAGAGCGGTCGACGGAAGCGGTGAAGAGAAAACGCTGGCGACTCTCGGCAAGGGCTTTCGCTACCGGCCCTATTGGTCTCCCGACAGCAAGAAGCTGGCTTTTGTCGACGATGCGATGCGGATCTACATTCATGATCTGGACTCGGGCAAGACCGCACAAGTCGATAAGGGCTTCTGGATGTACCAGGGCGCTTTGAACAACTTCCGTGTCAGCTGGTCGTCCGACAGCCGCTGGATGGCTTACTCGCGGGGCCTGGAAAACCCGCAAAGCGCCCTCTTTCTCTATGACACCCGCGAAGCTCAGCGCCACCAGGTCACCTCAGGTTATTACAATGACACCCAACCCACCTTCGATCCCGATGGCAAGTACCTCTACTTCCTGACCAACCGCACCTTGAAACCCTCCTACAGCGACATCGACAACAGTTGGGTGTATGCCAATACGACCAATATCGCCGCCGTCTCTCTGCGCAGCGACGTCCCCTCACCTCTGGCTCCCCGCAATGATGAAGAGAAGCTCAAGGAGGAAGAGGAAAAAGAGAAAGATAAGAAAGAGGGAGAGAAGAAGGGCGAAGGCCAGGAGCAAGAATCCGGGACGGAATCCGAAAAGGCCAAGCCCGGCAAGAAGACCAAGGAGATCAAGCCGGTCGAGATCGACCTCACGGACTTCGAGAGGCGGGTGGTTGTGCTGCCGCCCCCAGCCGGTAACTACACGGGCCTTCAGGCCGCCTCTGGAAAGGCCATCTATCGGCGGCTTCCCCGAACCGGCGCCGCGCCCAAGTCGCCCAGCCCCCTGCTCTACTACGATCTCAAGAAGCGCAAGGAAGAGACCGTCCTCAAGGATGTTGGCCGCTTTTGGCTGTCGGCGGACGGCAAGAAGGTGCTGGCCTCCAAAGACTCATCCTTCGCCATCGTCAATCTGAAACCCAAGCAGAAACTGGAGAAGAAGCTGCCCACCAAAGAGCTGGAGGCCAGGGTCGACCCGCGGGCTGAGTGGCGACAGATTTTCAATGATTCCTGGCGTTTCGTGCGGGACTATTTTTATGACCCCAACATGCATGGCGTCGATTGGCAGGCGATGCGCGAGCGATACGGTCATCTCCTGGAGGGAGCCGTCACCCGCTGGGACGTCAACTTCGTGATCGGCGAGCTCATCGGCGAATTGAACTCTTCTCACACCTATCGCCGGGGAGGGGACACGGAGTCGGCGCGGCGGCAAGGCGTGGGCTTGCTTGGCATCGACTGGGCTCTGGAGAACGGGGCCTACAGAATCAAGAGAATCGTCCGAGGCGCGCCTTGGGACAGCGAAGTGAGGTCTCCTTTGGACCAGCCGGGGCTTTCGGTGAAAGAGGGGGACTACATTTTGAGGGTCAACGGAGTACCCCTGGAAACGTCCAAGGACCCTTGGGCTGCTTTTGAAGGTCTCGCCAAGCAGACGGTGGCGCTGACCGTCAACGATCAGCCCGCCATGGAGGGCGCCAGGGAGGTTCTGGTGAAGACTCTCGCCAGCGAATCCAGACTTCGTCACCTGGAATGGATTGAATCCAATCGGAGGCGGGTCGAGGAGGCCTCCCAGGGTCGAGTGGGTTACATCTACGTTCGCAGCACCGGAATCGACGGCCAGACCGAGCTGATGAGGCAGTTTGCCGCCCAGTTCCAGAAAGATGGCCTGATCATCGATGAGCGCTTCAACAGCGGCGGTCAGATCCCGGACCGTTTTATCGAACTTTTGGACCGCCCCCCACTCAGCTTTTGGGCCGTCCGCAACGGCAGGGACTGGCAGTGGCCACCGGTGGCCAATTTTGGCCCCAAGGTCATGTTGATCAATGGCTGGAGCGGCTCGGGTGGAGACGCTTTCCCTTACTACTTCAGAGAAGCCGGGCTGGGTCCCCTCATCGGCTCCCGAACCTGGGGTGGACTGATCGGAATCAGCGGTGCCCCGCGACTGATTGACGGGGGTGTGGTCACGGTTCCGACTTTTCGGATGTACAGCAGCCGGGGGCAGTGGTTTCAGGAGGGTCACGGAGTGGATCCCGATATCGAAGTCCCCGAGAATCCGGCGGCCCTGGCCAAAGGACGGGACACCCAGCTGGAGCGGGCCATTCAGGAGGTCCTGGAAAGGCTCGAGAAGAACCCGCCCGTTCGCCCCCACCGTCCCGGCTATGAACGGCGAGTCCCTCCCGTGGATGGCTAGGCTTAGGCTAGGCTAGGCTAGTGCGGCTAGTTCCCATCTCAAAATTCTTAAATAGTTGAGACATAATAGCGTGATTTCCAGAACCGCGAGGCCTCTCCACAGGAAGAATCCGGCAAACCTGCCCTGATTGACCTGGCCCCCAGGCCCGGAGGGCCGACACACAGGCGAGTGTGCCAACGGCTCGGGTCACGGGTAGCTGCTCGACGGGGCGAGACGCTAAACACACGGAGCCCGGCCACCGAAAACGAGACTGTCCCCTTCTCAGCTGTCTCTTTTTTCCCTTTCCAACTGGGGCAAATCAGGAAGCCAAGATCGACATCTTCGGTGTCATTAAGGAAGCTCGGCTGATCAGACCGAAATTACAGAAAAGCGGTTGCATAGCCCTCTAACGCTTCCGACGCCCTTGCGGTCCCTACCGAGGCAATCGGCCAAGCCAGCACTTCGCTCATCGAAGACGCGGACAACCGTTCGCTCGTGCTGTTCGATTCCGGGGATAAGGTGGTAGTGCAGGCGCGAGAGATGGGTATCCGGTTTCTCCCGGGCCTGACCCGTCAAGGACGGCACCGCGGATTGGTGCATTCTCCCAGCCCGATAATGAGATCCTCCTCCGAAATGCGCCCGTCTCCATTGAGATCCCTTCTGTCGGCCGGCCCGGAGGCAGCTCCTCCGACGGCTTCCTGGATCAGCGCGATGTCGAGTTCGTCCACCTGGCCATTCTTGTCCACGTCCCCGCCCAGCTGGTTGTCCTTGTAGACTCGCAAACCGTCGAAAGGATTGGAAGTGCCGAAAAAAAGTCCCCAGGGGGTTGAGGCAAAGACTCGGATGCCCACATCCAGCTGCTTGGGGGGCAGTTCCAGCATGGGGCTGGCGCCTCCCACCTGATGCACTTCTCCTCCGAAACCGGTTCGAGTGAGAATCGTGTGTTCGATCCCGTCAAAGCTGGCCGCCAGATCGAACCCGGTGAACTTGAAGTCGAGGAAAAACTGGAAGACCTGATAGCCTTTCAGGAATCCCCTCAGGTCGTTGGTGCCCACGAACAGGATACGTCCCTCGTTGGTGTCGTGACCCTGCATGCGCCAGATGTGCTCGTTGAGCGGGTCGGAGTATCCGCCCTGGAAGCCGCTCAAGGGTCGGAGAGGACCAAAAGGAGATTCAAGCCGGAGCTTGCCGACGATGAGCTCCAGCTGGTCGGACTCGTCCAGACGGACCAGTTCGGCAGGCTTGTCCGTCCCGATGTAGAGGTGGGGGCCGCAGGCGGATGCTGACGCCTGGGTGTCTGCACACGGGTCATAGACGAACATGCTGACGACGGCATTGCTCACCAGCCCCTGCCGATAGGCTCCCTTGTCGATCACCACGTCGAAGGTGTAAGGGATAGGACCCGTGGCATCGGTCTTGGCCACCACATACCCTTCCTGGCCCCCTCCTCCGAAACTCAGCGAATCCGTGCCCACGTAGAGAAGGTCGTTGAAAACGGCCATCTCGTAGACCTTGAGATCGGAAGGTGTGACAAACTGAAAGTTATTGTTGCCTCCCGCCGGGTCGGACGCTTCCAGCACGCTGCCGCCGCCTCTCAGCTCCCCGACCACGACGTAGAGGCGGCCCCGAAAAACGGCGGCAGCACGGAAATTGGCCTGCCCCCTTCCCAGATCCCCCAGGACGGTTCCCGGATCCTGGGGAACGGGAGCCCAGTTCACGCCGTCGGTGGTCCGGAGGATCCGCGGCGGAACCCTCATTCCCGCTTCCTCGAATCCGAAGAGAACCTCACTGGTGACACCGAAAGCATAGAGTGCCTGGGTGCCGTCCAGGTCGGTGAAAGGCAGAAGGTTGCGGAAACCGGCATCGCGGGCGGTAAATTTTCCGGGAGAACCGGGGATGGGTACGTCTTCCGGGGAAACGAAGACTCTCTCCCAGGAATCGAAGGGAGGAGTATAGCGCCAGATTTCCGCGGCCAGGGGGAGGTCTTCCACCTGGGGAGTACAGGTTAGCTCCTCGTCGAGGGGAGGATACTTGAAACCGGGCGCCCCTTCGTCGGCCAGGACGGCGGTTTCCACACAGTAGTGGGCCCGAGCCGTGCTGACATAGAGACGGCCTTGCCACCAGGCCATCCCCCAGGCCTTGCTGTTGAAGGGATCGCCAAGGCCGGGTTCGGCGATTTCGCTGAACTGAACGGGAAAGTCCACGTCCGAGTCGTCGTCCCGGAAGGGAACCGGCTCACAGGGTGCCAGGAAAAGACAGGGGTCCGGGACTTCCTCGCCTCCGGTAGTGTTGTTGCCGCCAGCCCAGGAGCCGATGACGAGAACGGTGAAGGCGAGAGTCGTCAGAACGAAGACGTTGCTTTGTGGTTTCATGAGATTCCCTCCCACCGGCCACAATGAGAAGCCACTCACCGAGAAGCGGGCTCTCCCGGTGCAGAATCGATCCCCAGAGGCAGGTTGTTCCCGTCAATCCAAGAGTTCATTGATCCTAAGCAACTCAAGGTGATTCCGTCAAGGTCCATCGGCGGAGCCGGAGCCCGAGGCTGAGGGGTGATAACGCTTCGGTCCGGGAAAGCCGGACCCCACCAAACACGCCTTTCGGAGCCGCGACCGTCAGGGAGCGGGCCTCTTCGATGTTGGGGATCGGCTCAACACACGTCTTTCGGAGGCGCGACCGTCAGGGAGCGCGCCTCTTCCACCACGACGTTACGCCAGAACGATTTTCCGCAGCCACCCTCCCTCGAACCGACTCCGCGAGATTCACAGCAAGCACCGGCAGCGATCGGTCCTTTTACGTGTTAGACGGTCCGATCTTCAGTGGATTCCAGACTCGGTCGAACCCCAACCCGGCGAAGTCCTTAGTGTTGACTGTGGCGAACTCATTGACGCCGTCATGGAGCAACGTCAGCGCCAGACGGGCGTCAATAATCCTTCGACGAGCAAAGCCTGCCGTTGGTCCGCTCCCATTTCCCACGCAGAGCCCCAAGTGTCGCCGCGGGGCAAGAACCCGCCGTTGCCCTTCGCTATTAGCCGTTCGCTTGGCCCGGTCGCTCACGCTCCCGGCCCTGGCCTGGGTGTTTGCTGGGCGTCGAAAAAGGAATAAATCGGGGTCAGACCCCTACCGTTGTGTGGGTATCCGGAGGGCAGATCCGCAGTCGTGTCTTGAACAAAGGCGCCAGCTCTGGCGGCACACCGAGTTTCCGGTCAAGCGGGCCGGGAAGTGAGGCTGCCCGGAGAGGATTTCGGGGCTCCGGTGGACAGTCGAGGGGCCATCCGGGCTAACATGGATCTCATGAGATTCCTCGCTACAATGTTCTGTTTGCTCTTGGCCGTCGCCCCCGCGGCAGCGCAGGATCTGCGCTATTTTCCTCACGTCGCCGATGGCACGGGAAGCGGCATCCGCTTCCTGACCAGCCTCACCCTGGTCAACACCGGCGGGGAAGCGGAGATTCATCTGGATGTCTTCGATGAGGACGGGCAACCTCTGGCCCTGACCCTCCCGGAGCTGGGAGGAACGGCCTCTTCCTTCACGCTCCAGCTGCTGCCCGGCCAGGTCCTCTCGGCGGCCACTCCCGGAAGCGGCGGTCTCAAGGTTGGCTACATGAGCCTGACCGCACCCGAGAGTGTCGAAGGTACGGCTGTCTACACCGGGATCGACTCGAAGACAGATACGATTCTCTTCGAGGCCGGCGTTCCCGCCGTGCATCCGACCTGGGGACTGACCGTTCTCCTCGATTCGATGGGGAATCGAGACACCGGAGTGGCCATCGTCGCGCTCCCGGCATCGGGCGCCAGTGCGGGTCCGGCCGAGGCCGATTCGAACCTGATCGTTTCCCTCTATGACGAGACGGGGAACCTCCTCGCCACCCGGCAGATCGTTCTCCCGTCAGGACACAAGTTCGCCAGCTTCGTTCACGAGCTGTTTGCCGAGCAGCCGGCGACCGCCCAGCGGGCGCGGGAGATGCGGGGCAGCCTCAGCGTGGCCAGTGAGTCCCTGCCCCTGGCCGCGGTGACACTGCGTCAAGTTGTTCCGGATGAAGCCTTTCCGGACGCCGTTCCCACGCTGACCACCTACCCTGTGGCGAACGTGGCAATCTCCGATCGAGAAGCCGGCCAGGAACGGGTCATGGTCTTTGCGCCCCACCCCGACGACGAGGCGCTCGGCTGCGCCGGGATGCTGCGAAGGGCTCTCCAGAGAGGCGATCGCGTCCGGGTCGTCGTGGCCACCTGCGGAGACGCCTTTCAAAGCGCCAAGGAAGCTCTCGAGCAGTCAATGCCGGCTCTGGCCTACGATCGTGACGGGGACGACGACTTCGACCTGATCGACTACGGGATCCTTCGCCACGGGGAGACCCTCGCCGCCATGAGTGCGCTGGGAGTGGATCCCTCGGACGTGATCTTCCTGGGCTACCCGGATGCCGGGCTCGACGATCTCTGGAGCAGCACGGAAACCTACCGCAGCGCTTTCACGGCGGCTTCTTCCGTTCCCCCATCCTACTCGTTCGCCTACCGGGTCGGCGCCCCTTACAACCGGGATTCTCTACTTTCCGACATACGCAACGTGATCCAGGGTTTCAACCCCACCACGATCTACAGCACGACCGACACCGATACCCATCAGGATCACTGGGCCCTGGCCAAGTTTGTCCGGCAGGCCCTGCTCGACCTGCCCTTCCTGCGATCCCGGCGAGCCCACTACGGATACCTCATTCACTGGGAGGCCCATGAAGCCGGCTGGCCTCACGGGGGGCTGATATGGACTTCGCCTGGCGGTCATGCTCCGCCCGACCTGGACATCTTTCTCAGCGACTTCGGCTACACCAGCGCCGAGAAGAGAAGTGTCATCGACCTGTACGTGTCGCAGACTCTGACGGGCGGGACTTACCTGCGCAGCTTTGCCAAGGAGGACGAGATCTTCTGGCTGGAAAGCCGGATTCCCTGAGCGGATGGGCTTTATAGGAAAAAGCCGTGGGAAACGCATGCGGGAAACAGCGAGACCACGGGCCGAGCGCGTGGTCGACACTAACCTCCTTGCGCCCCTCATTGCAGCTCTGCACCGTGCATCATCGGACACCGGAGCCATGCCTCAAAAATCGACAGGCTCATGGCTTCCCCTCCGCCGGCGTGATGCCCTTGAGCACTTCTGGCCAGACTGAGCTGATGAGGCAGTTTGCCGCCCAGTTCCAGTCAGGAGGTCCTGGAAAGGCTCAAGAAGAACCCGCCCGTTCGCCCCCATCGTCCTGGCTATGAACGCCGAGTGCCTCCCGTGGACGGCTACTAGGGTTGCCTACTCCCTAGGCCGCGAACGAGTCCACAAACTGGTCAAGTTGTGTAATGGGCAGCAATGTGCGCGTTTGAGCCAAGTATTGGGGGTCGGTATCGGTATCGGGGTCGCTATCGGTAATCGACATCATTCGCATAGCTCCTGCGCCATTCCAACGATAGCGAAAGCGATGCCGATCAGGACTCGGAAACCGCACGGCGGTATGAGGTCGCTCGCTAACAGTGGCCGACGGAACTGGCCATCGCATCACCTCCATGATATGATGTGTACTAATGAGGACAACACTAAATATAGAGGATGATGCTTTGGAGCTGGCACGCGCACAGGCTCGAAGACAACGGGTGACGCTCGGACAGGCCGTATCCGGCCTCATTCGCAAAGCGGGTCGCTACCCCACTCCGACGCTCGAGCGTCAGGGTCTCAAGGTGGTGCAATTGCCTGAAGACTCTCCCCGGGTGACGTCTGAGCAGATCGATCGGCTCCTCGAGGAGCTTCCGTGAAGACCGCGCTCCTCGACGTCAACCTCCTGATCGCACTGCTCTGGCCGGCCCATGTGCACCATGCGGCGGCTCATCAGTGGTTTGGGAGGCGCGGGTCGAGAGACTGGGCGACCTGCCCGATCACACAACTGGCCTTCGTCCGAATTGTCTCCAACCCGGCTTTTTCTCGAGACGCTCTCGCCATCCGACAAGCGTTCGAGGTATTGGAGAAGAATCTTCGGCACAAAGGGCATCGGTTCTGGCCCGATGATCTCGAAGTTGTGGGGAGTGTCGCAGCGAGCTCGGAAAAGATCGTGGGACACCGGCAGCTGACGGATGCTTATCTCCTTGCACTAGCCTCGGCACGGCACGGTGTCCTGGCGTCGTTCGATTCCGGTCTTCAAAGTATCGCGTCATCGGACCAGCAGCCTTTTCTTGAAATAGTGCGGTGCGGGTCTTGACCTCCTCCAACTCCCCAGTAGTGACCCGTCTATATCTAACCTGAGTTGAGCGATTGTGGCGGATGGGAAGCGCCAAGATGTTGTGTTCCCG
>JBHHYX010000100.1:0-14502 GCA_046757765.1 Acidobacteriota bacterium
AGTGGGTTTACCATCGAGACCTCTTGAAAAACTGATGGCTGGGGAGGTCTAAGATGAAAGCGAGATTCCAAGACCGCTACTCAGAACACCTGGTCTCGGGTTGTGGGCGATGAGAGCCCTTTCAACCCGCAAGGTGCCCAAAAAGAAAACTGTACGGGGCTTCAGCATCATCGAGCTCCTTCTGGTCGTGGCGCTGGTCTCAGTGGTGGCCGCATTCTCCATACCGGCCGCCACCGAGGCCGCCCGTTATCAGCAGGCGGAGACCTCGCTGGAAACCGTCAAGATGCAGATGCGACTGGCCCGACAGTTTTCGATCGACCAGCGCCGGGTCCACCGTGTGACCTTCCTGGTTCCCCGCACGGTGACTCTGGAGCGCCTCGACTCCACCGGTACCGTCTGGACATTGCTCAGCAGCATTGCCCTTGCGGGCGAGATTGAATTTCGTCTGGAACCGGGCGTTGTGGCCAGTGGGGAGGGAACTCCTGATGGCTTTTCCACTACCAGTCCCATCAACTTCAACGATGCTGGAGAGATCTTTTTTCGTCCTGACGGCTCGGCTGTGGATGCACTGGGCCGGATTTCGAACGGGATCGCCCACCTGTCTCTAGCCGGTTCCATGAAGACCGCGCGCGCGGTGACTCTGTTTGGCAGCACGGGCAGGATCAAAGGCTGGCGGTTCGAACGGAACCCCGACAGTAGCTGGGGGTGGAACTGAATGACACCTGAATTGAGCAATTCTCTACACCGATTAGCAGCAGTAATCTCTTGCGCCCCGGGCGTCTTGTCGATCCTGGACAGACCCAGCAGGTATGCTTGTGGTCTCCGCAACTCAAGGGGACGCAACATCTTGTGGCTTCTCATCTGCAGGAATCGCTCCACTCAAGTCACAGATATTCCTCCAGATCCAGTGTTCAGCGGGCCGGAATCGGAGGACCGTAGAGAGACCCGTGGCTTCGGATTGATCGAGACTTTCGTCGCCATGATGCTGGTGTTGGTGGGGTTGGTTGGAATGATGTCGCTCTTCAGCCTGTCCGTCGCCACCACGCGCTTTTCCAGGCAGGAACTGATCTCCAGACAGAAGGCCCGGGAATTGCTGGAGAGTCTCTACACCGCCAGAAACACGCAGCAGATCAGTTTCGACATGGTCAACAACCTGAGTGCTGGCGGCATCTTCCTGGACGGTTTTCAGCCAGTGCGCAGGGCGGGAGCAGACGGGCTGATGGGCACGGGTGACGATGGGGAGGTGCAAGAGGAGCGTCTGCCGGGTGCTGACGGAATTGTGGGGACGGCGGATGACGAAATACGGCCTCTGAGTGATTTCGAGCGCCAGGCAACCATCACTCAGCTTTCGGACAAGCTGCGGGAGGTCGCCGTTATCGTGCGCTACACCACACCTCAAGGCTGGCAGCGCGAGTATGAGCTGAAGTCTTATGTTTCTGCCTTTCGGTAGGTAGAGGAGACGAGTTTTTGGAGAAGAATCGGATCAGGGGTTTCACGCTAGTCGAGATGGTGGTGGGGCTGGCTGTCAGCCTGGTTGTGGTGGGTGGTGCGGTGACGCTGCTCCGTCAGAGCGTGACCGTCAACGAGCAGATCACTCAGCGGGCGGAGATGCAGCAGAACGCCAGAGTCGCACTCAATCAGATGGCCCGGGACCTCAGCATCGCCGGCACCGGAACTCCGGTGGGAGGAATCCAGTTGCCGGACGGGGGGGTCTCCTCCGCCTCGAAGTTCGCCTGCGACTCCTTGGGCTGTTATCTCGCCGACAATACCTACGGCGATCAGCGTCTGTACGCCGTGACGCCGGGTGACGGCCGAGGGCCCACGGCGCAGGGAATCGCCACCGACGTGGTGACGCTGATGTATCGCGATCTCACCCTCCCACTCGATGATTACGCTCTCCTGTCCGTGGCGGCCGACCAGATCCAGGTCAACCCCGCCACCACTCCCCCCATCACCGATCCGGCGGTCGGAATCCGCAATGGTGACGTGCTGGCGCTGTGTAACGTGAACGGCTGTGCCGCGGGCGCGGTCACCAGCAGCACATCCGATCGGATCTATTTCTCCGACGGAGACCCGCTGAACCTTAACCAGACTTCCGCTGGCTTTGGCAACATCTCATCATTGGCGAATCCCGATGGCACCTATCCTCAGACGACTGCTTTTCGCATTAACGTCTTGACCTACTACGTTGACGCGATGACCAGCCGAATGATGCGCCAGTTGAGCGCCCACGCGCCCGCACCCGTAGCCGAGAATATCGTTGACCTGCAGCTGACCTATGACATCTACGATGATGGAGCAGCCGTGGGTACCGCGGAGCTTCCGAATGCCGGAGGGACTCCAAACCAGGTCCGCAAAATCAACATTTCCGTCGGCGCCCGTTCCCCTGCGCGTTCGCTCTTGCAGACTGATTACGAGCGAATCAATTTGACGACTTCGGTCAGCGCCAGGAATCTCGCCTTTCGGGATCGCTACAACTAGGAAAAACGATTCAGTTGAGGCAACAAGGAGGAGTCTTGCGATTGGATAAATGGGTTTCAAACAAAGGATTTGCCGTCCCGGCAGCTCTGCTGCTGCTGCTCTTGATGCTCTCAATTTCCGCCGGCATGGTCTACAGGGTTCACACCGAGGCGCGCGTGGGCCACATGGACCTGGAAAACAGCCGCGCCTACTACGCGGCCGAGGCCGGAATGGAAAAGATGATTGCTGACCTGGATGAACTCTACGCGCGGGTGCAAGCTCCCACCGTCTCTCAGATACAAGCCCTCAGCCAAAGTCAACCCGACCTGCCCTACGTGACCTTTTCCGAATATCAGTTCAACGTGCCCAACGTGGATGGCATCCCAAGCGCCGAAGTTCGCAATATTACCAGCGGCCCCAATGAAGGTCTGGTGGCCGAGGTTGTGCCTTTGGACCTTACGGTGACGGCCACCCAGGTCACCGGGGCGGAATCAAAAATGGTCCGTGATGTCGAAGTCGCTTTGATTCCGGTCTTTCAGTTCGGAATCTTCTCGGACACCGACCTGGCCTATCATCCCGGTCCAAACTTCGATTTTGGCGGGAGGGTCCATAGCAACGGAAACCTGTTTCTGGCCGTCAGTTCCAGTGGCTCGCTCACTTTCCACTCCAAAGTGACTTCGGCTCAGGAGGTGATTCGGGCCGAGATGATCAACGGGCTCACCACACAAGAGGCGGGTCGAACGGGGCCCGTCTTTCTCCCCACCGCGCCCAGTGGTTGTGATGGCTCGGCCCCCGCCTGCCGAGCGCTGGGGCAGGACGAAGGCAGCCGGGTGGCCGGACCAACTAGCGCCGTAAACCCCGCCTGGGACAATATCTCCACCAGCACCTATAACGGTTTGATCGCCAATAGCGCAACGGGTGTGACCTCCCTGGATCTACCCTTTGTATCTTCAGAGTTGCGTCCCGTTGAAATCATCCGTCGACCCCGTCCCGGTGAAGATGTCGGCTCCCTCGTCTCTCAATCACGCCTCTATAACCAGGCGCAGATCAGAGTCCTGCTCTCGGACAATCCCAATGATTTGGCGGGAGGGGCAGGGGACCCTGAGAATGTCGAACTTGCCAACAGCGGCGTCTATCTGAACGGTGTACCGGTTTCCGGTGCCAATCCCACTTACTTTGCCGAAGCCAAGACGTCCCAGGACGGCGACTGGGTTCCGGCTTCTTCCGGAGTCACGAAATGGCCGCTTCTGGAGGGTTATCTCCGGGTTGAGATCCGCACTCAGGGAGGGAGCTATCTGCCGGTGACGCGGGAATGGCTGGAACTGGGCTTCGCCCGGGGTTTGATCACCCCGGATACAGCCGGCTCCTGGCCCAATACGGTCCACCCCGATGCCATTCTCATTTTTCAGATCCAGGCCGATCGGAACATGGACGGAGACTTGGGCGATTTGGGAGAAACGACGCTGGTCACAGGCGAGGAGCGCCGAAACAGCTGGTTTCCCCTCAACCTGTATGACGGTCGTGAGGGTGAGGTCCGAGACATCAGTCTGGGCACCAGCACCAGCTGCGCCATCGGTGGAGTCATGAACGTTGTGGAACTGGATGTGAACAATCTCAAGCGCTGGCTTGCCGGGGCTGTGGGGACCTCCGGTGCGCAGGTGGAGTCCCAGTCCCAGAATGGCTATATTCTCTATTTTTCCGATCGCCGGGGAATGTTGCCGGATCCCTTCACGGGCGAATTGACTGGCGAGTACGGATTCGAAGACACCATCAACGGCTCCGACTCGAGCGGCGCGCCTAATGGTCTGCTGGACCCCGCCGAAGACGTCAATGGAAACGGGCGGCTGGACGTTTACGGCAGGGCCGATCTAGGCGATGGGTTCCTCCCCAGCGCACAAGGAGGCGATACAACCTGGGACGATCCAACCACCAGAATCGATTGCCCCACCACCGGTCGGAAGAACCGCGTCACGGGAACCCGGCACGCCCTCAAGCTGATCGATGCTTCCCTGGGACAGCTTCCCGTCAGGGCGGATGGCAGCGGAGGGTTTACGGTGGCCAGCGAAAACCCGGTCTATGTGCGGGGCAACTATAACGCGGACGCCTCGGGTTTCGGGGCCTCATCCGCCCCGGCCGCCATTATCGCCGATGCCGTCACACTGCTCTCCACCAATTGGGAAGACTGGCAGAGCATGCGTCATCCCACCTACATGAGCAGTTCCACCGTGCGAAATGCCTCGTCAACCTGGTACCGGATGGCTGTGGCAGCCGGAAAATCATTGCCCTGGCCGCATCCCGGCTGGAGCACCAATCAGCACTACGGGCTGGATGGCGGCACCCACAACTTCCTGCGTTTCCTGGAACGCTGGTCCGGCGACACGGCCCATTATGAGGGGTCCCTGGTGAATCTTTTCACCTCCGAGTATGCCACCGGTATCTTCAAGTACCCCTATTCCGTCTACCGTGCTCCAACCAGGGACTATGCCTTTGACACCGAGTTTCTGGATCCGGTCAAGCTGCCGCCCGGAACACCGAGATTTCGGGACATCGTGAACCTGGGCTTCCAGAACGTGCTGACCACCGACTTCTGATGGATCGGCACAGAAAACAGCCTTGATCTTCCCTCCATCCTCCCCCCTCTGGAAGGAAGTCGGCCGAGGCGCGTCACAAGCCGCCGCGCCTCGGTCGGTCCCACCCCCGATTTCCAGCAGATCGACCCCAGTCGTGGCTGCTGAACAAGTTCCCCATCCTCATCGGTTCTTGTTGAGGAAATGGAAGAACTCGCTGTCGGTTGAGAGGATGAGCCAGGTGTCCATGTCCAAGGTCTTGGGATAGGTCTCCATCGTCTTCAAGAACCGATAGAACTCGGCGTCCCGACTGTAGGCCGCGGCGTAGATACCCGCCGCCTCGCCGTCCGCCTGGCCAACCAACTCCTGGGCTTTCCGGTAAGCCTCCGAGGTGATTTGCTTCAGGTCGCGCTCTTTCTCTCCTCGGATGCGGGCGCTTTCACCCAGCCCCTCGGAACGAAACCGCTCGGCGATTCGCTGGCGTTCCGCGATCATTCGCTGGTAGACATTCTGCCGGACGTCGTCGTTGTAGTTGATGCGCTTGAAACGCACGTCGATCACCTCGATGCCCAACTCTCCGGCTCTGGCGGCCGATTTTTTCTGGATCTCTTCCATGATCTCCACCCGGCCTTTGTCGATCTTGAGCAGTGCCGCTTCCTCCTGACGCTCGGGGAGGTTGGGATCCACCGTGACCTCCCGGTTGGAGGAGCGGACCAATTCCATCAGATTGTGATTGGCCACAGCGTCTCGAGTGGCCCCGTCGATGATGTCGTCAAGTCGAGACTGGGCGCGGCTTTCGTCTGTCAGCCGCTGGTAGAAAAGGAGCGGATCGACGATCTGCCAGCGCGCATAGGTGTCCACCCAGATGAAGCGCTTGTCCTTGGTCGGCACCTGATTCCGATCCCCATCCCACTCCAGGAAACGCTTTTCAAAGAAACGAGCCGTCTGAATGAAAGGGATCTTAAACTTGACCCCCGGGGACTTGATGGCTTTCTTGTCTCCTTCTCCTCCAAATAAAGGTTTTACGGCTTCTCCGAACTGAGTGATCACAACCTGTTGGGTTTCGTTGACCACAAAGAGACAGCCACTTCCCACTATCAAAAACAGCACTAGCAAAACGATGGCAATCACGAGGGCGCTCTGTTTCATTGTCCCTTCGCCTCCTTCCCCAGTTGTAAGAGGGGAATAATGTTTTTCGAGTCCTTGTCCAGGATCAGTTTTCGTCCGATATTGGGCAGAACAGTGCCCAGAGTCTCGACATAGATCCGTCGTCTCGTCACTTCGGGAGCTTTTCGATACTCCTTGTACAACTCCAGGAACCGAACCACCTCTCCCTTGGCCCGGTTGACGCGATCGATGGCGTAACCTTCGGCCTCGCGGATGGTTTGATCCGCCTCACCTCGAGCCTTGGGAACGGCCGCGTTGTATTCGGCTTTGGCCTGGTTGATCAGTTTCTGGCCTTCCTGCTGAGCCTGGTTCACTTCATTGAAGGAAGGCTTCACGGGATCGGGCGGGGTGATGTCCTGCAGGATGACCTGCTCCACGCTGAGACCCGTGTGGTACTCATTGCACAGTTTCTGAAGTTTCTCCTGAGCCGCCACCGCCAGCTCGGTTCGGCCCACCGTCAGGACCTCGTTGACGGTCCGGTCTCCGACAATCTCGCGCATGACCGCCTGGGCCATGTCGCGAAACGTCTCCCTCACATGGCGAACCCGAAACAAATACTTGTAGGGGTCGTTGATGCGGTACTGAACGCTGAATGCGACCGAGGCCACGTTCAAGTCAGCCGTCAACATCAAGGATTCCTCTGTGAAACTCTGCTGCGAGTACTGGGTGCGGATGCCGGGCCGGAGGGTTCGGAATCCAAATTCCTCTTTGAGCTGTCGCTGTGAAGGTACGATGGACACGACTTCGATTCCAAAAGGGATGTTGAAATGCAGTCCGGGTCCGACCGTTCGGTTGTATTTTCCGAGGCGGAGAACCACTCCTGCACTCTCCGCTCCTACCTGGAACCAGGAGGTGAACACCAGGATCAAGATCAGCAGCAAACCAATTCCGATGCCGATCTTTCTGGCGTCCAACTTTGCTCCAAGTTTCTTGAGATCAATGTAGTCTTGCGGTTCCATTTCTCTCTCCTTTCTTCGAATCAATGGGAGATAGGCTTGTCTTTGTTCTAATCGAGTGGACCGGTTCTCTGCGGCGATAGGCACGAATCTGTGGCGCCCCGCCTGGTCCTGTCGCTCCTCGACAGATTCGGCGGGTCTGCCTGCGCTCTCCGCAACCTGCCGCAGCACAACGTCTTGGCGCCTTTCATGCGCAAGAATCGCTCAACTCAGTAGATTGCGGTTTGTTCTTCAGTCGGGCCCTTTTGCTTGCGCCAGAGTGGGATCAGAGGCCAGCCACGCTCCCTTCCACTTCACAAAACCGGTCACGTCTATTACGATAGAGGTGTTTCTGCTATTTTGCTAATTCCATTTGGAGGAAATGGGTGATGGGCAATGTATTAAAGAAGAAGAGGAAGCGCCGTGGCAAGCTCCGCCGCAAAAGGCGACACCAGATCCGTAAGAATTCACACTCCAAGTAGTTTTCAGGCCATCACTGAAGTCATCGAGTTCAGGACAGCATCCTGGGAGGACGGAGAGCCGATGACGGGAACTGGGCCACAAGAGAGAACTTCTCACTCCATTCCGTTCACGCGCTGGGGCGCCTGGGCGCCAGGGCACGGTCCGGGGTTCCTGTCTGCGGTCGACTCTCGCTGCCCGGAGAACCGCCATTCAGGCGCCGGCCGTTCAAGACTATCCGAGAGGCCGGTGGCTGATGATAGAGTCGGCTGGCCCACTCAAAGCAACTGGAAGCGCGGGTCACCGAGGGCAGCCCAGGGGTTGTTGGGAAGACCGGCGGTCGCTTCAGGCGCGGCCTCTCCCTTCCTTCCAGCCCTTCCGCTGCGGTTCGATCTTTCATTGTCAACATACAGTGCAGGCGCTATAGTGAATTGAAGTTGACCTCGGTCAATTCACGAAGGAGGGATCTATGGCAAAGGAAAAGAAACCCGGAAACGAGACGGACCTTTCTCGCCGGGATTTCTTGAAAGGTGGTGCGGCGGGGGTGGTCACGACGGGGTTCCTGGCAGGACGTCAGGCCGAGGCTCGCCGGCTTGCCGGTGGAGTAGAAACCGTCGGTCCTGGAACGGTACCGATCTCTTTACGCATCAACGGGCAGCTTCATCAGCTCGAGCTCGAGCCTCGCGTCACGCTCCTGGATGCTTTGCGAGATCACTTGGATCTGACGGGAGCCAAGAAAGTGTGCGATCGCGCGACCTGCGGCGCCTGCTCGGTTCAGTTGGACGGAAAGCTTGTCTATGCCTGTTCCGTCTTGGCGATCGAGGCCCAGGGAAAGTCGATTGAAACCATTGAAGGGATCAGCACACCCGATCGGCTTCATGCCATTCAAGCGGCTTTTGTCCAGCACGACGGCTCGCAGTGCGGCTTTTGCACTCCTGGTTTCGTGATGGCGTGCAAGGCTCTGTTGGACGGCAATCCACAGCCCGACGAGGAAGAGTTTCAGCTGGCCCTGGGGGGGAACCTCTGTCGCTGCGGCACTTATGTGGGTATCCGAGAAGCGGTTGGTGAGATTGCCAAAGGAGGGATGATCAATGGCTGAGTATTCCTGGCCGGAAGCGAATCAGAGGGTCTTGATCGGAAAGAGAATCTCTCGGCTCGACGGCCCGCTCAAAGTCTCGGGTCGAGCCCGCTACAGCTACGATGTCAATCGCCCGGGGATGCTCTACGCCAAGTTCCTGCGCTGCCCCCACGCCCACGCCCGCATTGCTCGCCTGGAGGTGTCCAAGGCTGAGCAGATGGCCGGAGTCAGGGCGCTGCGTGTGATTCAGGGAGAAGGTTCCGAAATTCAATGGGCGCTGGACGAGATCGCGGTGGTGGCGGCAGTCAGCGAGGACGTTGCCCGCGACGCCGTCGCCGCCATCGAAGTGGAGTACGAGGTCCTGCCCCACTTCGTGACCGAAGAGTTCAAGGAAACGGCTCCCGAAGTCAATCCCGCCCAGGCCCGGACGGAGGGGGAGCCCGAGTCGGCCATGGCGTCGGCCGAGATTCAGGTGGAGGGCACTTACGGTCTTCCCTCCATCTCCCATTGCTGCCTGGAAAGTCATGGACAGGTCTGCGAATGGGAAGACGAGGAGCATCTGGTCGCCTGGTGTTCCACCCAGGGAGTCTCGATACTGCCGGGCCAGTTTGCGGAGAAACTGGGCATCCCGGCCTCCAACGTCCGTGTCGTTACCCCCTACATGGGGGGTGGCTTCGGGAGCAAGTTCAGCATCGACCGCTGGGGCTACGAGTGCGCCGAATTGGCCCGCCAGACGGGGGCCCCGGTCAAGTTGATGCTGGAGCGCGACGCCGAGCTGACGGTAGCCGGGGATCGCCCCTCCGCTTACGCCAAGATCCGAGTGGGTTGTCGTCGCGACGGGAACCTGACAGCCTGGTCCTCTGAATCCTGGGGCTCGGGAGGGTTGCGCGGCTCGGGCAGCCCTCCTCTACCCTACGTTTTTCAGGTTCCCAACCGCCGCCAGCAGCACGCTTCCGTGCCGACTCACGTCGCCAGTTCGAGGGCCTGGAGAGCGCCCAACCATCCCCAGGCTTGCTTTCTGACCATGTCGGCTCTGGAGGACGCGGCTGCCACTCTGGACATGGATCCATTGGATTTTTTTCTGAAAAACATCCATCTGACCGGCAGGCTGACGGGCGTCTACCAGCAGGAGTTGCGTATCGCCGCTGACATGATCGACTGGAAAAAGAACTGGAGGCCGCGAAATCGAGGCGGCCCGGGGCCGGTCAAGAAGGGGTTGGGCTTATCCCTGCACACCTGGGGCGGACGCGGCCACCGAAGCAGCTGCCAGGTCGCCGTTTATCCCGACGGAACAGTGGAAGCCAAACTGGGCAGTCAGGATCTGGGAACCGGGACGCGAACCGTCATCGGGATCGTCCTGGCCGAGACTTTTGGACTGCCGCTGGAGTCGGTCAAAGTCAGTATCGGGGACAGCCGTTTCCCCCCCTCGGGGCCTTCCGGAGGAAGCACGACCGTGGGTGGCGTAAGTTCGTCCACCCGGCGCGCCGCTCAGGACGCATTGGCGCAGGTGTTGGCCAAAGTGGCTCCTGAACTGGATGTCGCGCCGGAGGAGTTGGAAGCTGTCCAGGGACGAGTTCAAGTCAAGGGAGAGGCCTCGCGGAGTCTGGCCTGGAAAGAGGCTGCGGCTCGCATCGGAATGAGCCCGATTACGGTGATGGGAAAGAATCCCGGCCCCGGTGCGCTGAACAGCAGCGGAGTGGGCGGTGTCCAGATGGCTGAGGTCTCGGTCGACGTGGAAACAGGGGTCGTCAGGGTGAACCGGATGGTCGGGGTGCAGGACTGCGGCTTGATCATTGACCTGAAAACGGCCGAAAGTCAGGTCTACGGGGCCATGATCATGGGCACTTCCTACGCTTTGTCGGAGGAGAAAATCATGGATCCAGTGAGCGGGCGGCTTCTCAATGCCAACATGGAGTTTTACAAGCTGCCCGGCATCGCCGATATCGGGGAGTTTCGGGTTCACATGATGACGGGACCCGGCTATGACGATCGAGGAGTCATCGGTCTGGGTGAGCCGCCGGTGATTTCTCCGGGCGCTGCCATCGCCAATGCCGTGGCTAATGCCATCGGCGTGCGCGTCCCTAACCTGCCGCTCACGCCGGACCGAGTGTTGAACGCGCTGGGGAAGGGAGGAGCCGCCTGATGAGAGCGTTTGAATATGCCAATCCGTCCACCAAAAAAGAGGTTGTGAAAATCTTGAGCGGGGCTGGAAATGAGGCGGCTGTTCTGGCTGGTGGCACCGATCTGTTGAGTCTGATGAAAGATGGCGTCGTGGCCCCAAGAGTGGTCGTGAATATCAAATCGGTCGGCGGGATGCGGGGGATCGAACAACTTCCAGGCGGGGGCCTCACAGTCGGCGCCCTGACGACCATCGAAGAATTGCTCTCCCACCCGGCCGTAAAGCGGGACTATCCCGCCCTGATTCAAGCCGCCAAAGGAATCCGTAGCCCTCAGATTCGGAACATGGGGACTGTTGGAGGAGAACTGTGCCAGCGGCCCCGCTGCTGGTACTACCGCAACGGCTTCGGTCTGCTGGCCCGGAGTGAGGGAGAATCGATGGTGACCCGGGGCGACAATCGCTATCACGCCATCCTGGGGAACGGTGGTTCGGCCCTCTTTGTCAGCCCCTCCAGCCTGGCCCCTCCTCTGATTGCCCTGGGCGCCCGCCTGCAGGTTTACGGAAGTGGGGGAGAGCGAGAAGTCGCCTTGCGGGATTTTTATCGCACGCCGGTCTCCGAAGAGGAACGAGAGTACCACCTGGCGCCTGACGAGATTGTCGAAGCCGTGATTCTAGCTGCGCCGGCGGGAAGGAAGAATGCCACCTATGAGGTGCGCCAGAAGGAAGCTCTGGACTGGCCCCTGGCGACTGCCGCGGTTGCCCTCCAAATGACCGGAACCGCCGTACAGGATGCTGCCGTTGTTCTGGGACATGTCGCACCGGTGCCCTGGGTCTCCTCGGCCGCCGCCGCTTCTCTGAAAGGGAAGACTCTGACACTGAAGGTGGCAGAAGAGGCGGGGAGAAGAGCCGTGGAGGGAGCCAGGCCCTTGAGTCGAAACGCCTACAAAGTCCAACTGGCCCGGGTGGCCGTCAAGCGGGCCCTCTTGCGCGCGGCTGGAACGGAGGTGAAGTCATGACCACACCAAGACCCAGAGAGAAGCGTTGCCGGCGGCTTCGATCCAAGGGGATGTTCATTGATGTCGAGCCGGATCCCCTGGTGCCCAATACCAGTGATGGTTTTTTCTGGTGCAGCGAAACCTTGACCTGCCTGGGGCCGGACGGAAAGCCGGTCGACGAGGAAAGCTGCCATTCGAGACGAACCTGCCACCAGTCTTTCTGAGTCAGTCGGGCCGGCCCAGTCGAGATTTGGAGGAAGGTCGGCGGGCGGCAATGGAGATCTGTAGCGGGATTTCCCAGGGAGAAGGGCAAATACCGGAAATTCGGTCAGCGGGAGGAGACTGAGCAGGCCCCAGATTGACCAGGTTTCCTGAGGCGGATTGTAACAGCCCCCAGCCGCAAAGCGGCGTGCCCCTCAATAGCCTGGGGCGCCAGCCCCAGGTCCGAGTCCAGTTGGAACGAGGGGTGAGCCCTGAAGGGGCGGTCGAGAAGAGAAGGCAAGAGCCCGGGCGAGTCAGCGCGCCCCTACAGGGCCGGGGCATGGGGGTGGCCGGACAACCAGGGGTTGTCACCCCTGGCTATTGAAATCCGCCCCTTCGGGGCTGATGCCTGTCGGTCTGAGGCGGAGCCTCGTTAGGATTGGGTGTGAGAAATCCGGGCTTGCAGCCCAGGGCAACGCCCTGGGTGGTGAGCCGGTCTAGACAAAGAAGCCCTGAAAGGGCGGCATAAGGGGATACTGGAAGCCTTCCAGAGTCCTCATGTTGCAAGAAGCGTGGAAACTCCTAAGAGTGCACAGTTTGTGAATCATGCCGGTTAGGGTAGAATGTCAGAGGGAACAATCTGGGAGATCCGAAGGATGAAAAAAAGCTTATTCGTGACTTTCTTTCTGGCCTGCGGCCTATGGGCTCCGCTGTCCGCGCGAGACGCTGTTGTCAGCGGCGACTATCTCGAAGTTCGCACCTCCGATGTCTACACCGGACCCTGTTTTGCCAACTCTGAGGTCAACCTCGCCGGCAAAGAGGCCATCATGGCCTGGCGGGTCCGTCAGGGAAGCTGGGAGGGAGTGGCTGTTGACGGCTTGAGTGTGGTTGCGGTGATTCGGGCTCGAGCCACACTGGGCGATCCTTTTGGCCAACCTTTTCCGGCCCGAGCCGTGCTGGTGGTCGATCAAAGAGCCAGCGCGCGGGAGCGGCGGGCCCTGGTCGGCTTGGCCCGCTCCATGGCCGGACCGCTTCTGAAGGACATCGTCCGTGTGGAACAGGCCGACATCGATTTCGTGCTCGGACGGCAGATCGGCCAGGCCACTCTGAGAGCCGGTAGCATTGCCGAGTTCAAGACCCGCCCCCTGAATGAAGGGGACCAGTTGTGCGGCAATGAAATCGTCTATTACCCGCCGCTGGTCGACGTGGAGGCGACTCCCGCCTATACCCTGGTGCACAATTTCCACGGTCAGGGACTCAGTGGCAACTGGAGCAGCCCCTTCAAGCGAAGTGCTTTCGTCGGCACTTTTCAGCGCTGATATGGTACCTGGGACTCAGGACCCCGGTCCATGACGTGTTTCTCACGGGAGTTGTAGCGAGGCGCTGGAAGCGGCGCGCTGAGAGGGCAAGTGCCCCGGCGGTCACACCCGGTCCTGGGTCGAAGAGGCCGAGGCCGGCCAACAGAGTCCGGGCGGAGGTGACCGGCGCCGCGGCCCTGGAGATTCGGGATCCAGGCGAGACTCCTGTCTCTTGGCCGGCGGACTTCGACCTCGGAGTTGAATCTGGACTCGAGCCATCAGCGTGACCCACAGATGAAACTCTCCACTTTTCAGTTTCAAACTCGTCCCCGGTTCGTCTATAGCTTCCTTGCCGTCTCTCTTCTTCTGGCCGGAGTGAACCGGGCGGAACCTCAACTCGAGCGCCTCTCCTCGCCCCCTCCCGAGCAGGTCCCGCCTGCGGTGGCGAGTCTTCTGAAGGGTGAAAGTTTTCGGGTTGTGGAGGGAACCAAGGTACTGGGTGAGTTTTGGATGCGGGCGGCACTACCGGCCCAGGGCGGCTCCTCGGCCCAATTGGGAGTGAACTTCGGGATGTTGGGGTTGAGTACCTTCGCCGGAGTGGTTCGACTGCCCGATCAATGGTTCGATTACAAAAACAAGCCGGTACCAGCCGGGGTCTATACCCTGCGTTATGGACAACAGCCCGCCGACGGCAACCATACTGGCGTCTCTTTTTATCGCGACTTTTTTCTGCTCATTCCAGTTTCCAAGGATTCCGATCCCCAGGCCCAGTATGGCTTCAAGGAACTGAACCAGCTGAGTAGTCAGGCGACGGGGACCAACCATCCGGCCGTGATGGCCTTGTTTCCCCTTTACGACGAAGTGGGCGCAACGTCACTGGTGAAAAACGAGATGGAACAATGGACGGTGGCCTGGAAGGTGGGGGATCTGACTTTGGGCCTGGTCATTTCCGGTCACGGAGAATTGGAGGGCTACTAGCTGCTCACAGGGAATTCTGAGAATTTTGGTCTCAGACGGGTTGCCTTGACGACGTGCGCCCCGTTGCCCTTGCCTTTGCCCCTTCTCAGAGCTGGGAACTGGCAGCAGCCGAGGGACAAAACTTCATGAAACACAGTGCACTGAACCGAAGCGTCAGCGCCCGGCCAAAGCCGGATGGCCACTCACTTACGAGGGTGTCGTTAAAGGAGTGATCAGCCGTTGGAGTGCATAGCAAGCAAACCCGG
>JBHHYX010000101.1:0-14491 GCA_046757765.1 Acidobacteriota bacterium
GTAGCCCGGTCCGTCAGGGCCGGGTGGCCCGGATGTCTCCCGCCAACAGGCCCGGGGGGCCGATACAAATGCGGTAATGGGCAACCCAGTCATCACCTCAATGGGCTCTCGGCGGTATGAGGTTGCTCGCTAGACGACCCTAGCGGGTGTCCAAGTATTACGATCTCAGGAATTCAGCGAGGCGGCGTCTCCGACCGGCAAGTAGTGAGGTAGCCGAGTCTTCATCGGTATCGGAATCGGGTTCGCAATCGCTATCGCCGTCGATTGCGATGGTGGGGAGCAATAGGCATAATGTTGATCATCGATCCCGATCCCGACTCCCCAAGAACCTAGCCAGGCTTCGCCTCAGACCGACGAGCGGCGTAGTGGCTGTGATTCCCAGCCCCACCGACCCTGCGCCGGTGGTTCTCCGGTTTGACCAGACCCGTCCCGAGTGGTGTCGAACAGTATGGGGCCTAGAACCGGACATAGACAAAAGGCGAGGTGCCCTCGCTCCAGACGATCACCAGAAGAATGATCGTTGCCAGGTAGACGGGAGTTGCAAGCCAAAGTAGAAAGTCGATCTTGGGTGAGGCTTTCAGTCTCGCCAAAGAGCGCTTCAGGGCCGAACAGGTAAAGTAACCTCCTCCGGCCAGCGCCACCAGCCAGTAGAAGTCCGGGCTGAGCAGGCTTTGGCGCCCGGGGCGAAAGAGTGAGGCGTACATGTGGGCCGCCTGGCCCAGGTCGCGAGCCCGGAACAAAACCCAGCCGCAGGTCACGAGCAAAAAAGTGAGAGCCCATCCCAGGCTGTCACCGAGCCAGGTGGAGGCTTGCCGCCCCGGTCTGGCAGGGCGAAGTTGTTGGACTTTCCGGTGGGCCACCAACAAGAGCCCATGATAGCCGCCCCACAAAACAAAGTGGGCTCCCACACCATGCCACATCCCGAAAACGATCATGGAAACGACAACGGCCAAGCTTCTCCAGGACCGACTCCTTCTCAGGGTCGCCAACGGAAAGAAGAGGTAGTCTCGAATCCAGGAGGAGAGCGACATGTGCCAGCGGCTCCAAAACTGGGAGACGGAGACGGAAGTAAAGGGATCGTCAAAATTCTCGCGAAGCCGAATTCCGAAGAGCCGCGCCGACCCGATGGCCACGTGAGTGTAGCCTGCGAAGTCGAAGAAAACCTGAAAGCCATAGCCCAGACAGAGGAACCAGATGTCAAGGGAACTCCAGCCCCCTTCGATTCGATCGAAGCCAAAGACGACTCCAGTGCCCGACTGCAGGCCTCGCGCCAGGGTGTCGGCCAGGACGACCTTCATGAACAATCCGGTCACAATGCGTCGCGAGCCTGTGGCGAGATCGTGCCGATTGGGACGGGCGGTCCTCTGAAACTGTGGGATCATCTCGGGCGCGCGGCAGATGGGACCGGAAAGGATGGTGGGCCAGAAAGCGAGATAGAGAAAGAACTCCACCCAGCCCGGCTTTTCCTTGTACCCGCGGTAGACATCGATCAGGTAACTCATCGATTGAAAGGTGTAGAACGAGACTCCAATCGGCAGGAGAAGACTCTCCCCGTCCCCCCCCGTCCGGAAGAAGGCGAGGAGATTCGTGGAGTACTTGCACGAAATGAGAAGGGCGGCGTTGCCCGCCAGGCCGACCCACAGAAGAACCGTTCGGGGCGATTTCCTCAAAACGGCGCCCCAGGCGTAGTTGAAGAGGGACGCGGCCAGCAAGAGGGTTAGGAAGTGGGGGCTCCACTGGAAGTAAAAGAAGTAGCTTGCTGCCAGAAGGGCCGCTTGCCGCCACTCTCTGGGCCGAAGAGCGGATGCGATTGCCCAAGTCAGAATCAGGAATAAAATGTAGGCAATGGTTTGAAAATTCATTTCAGGAGCGTCTTCGGGTAAAGTGCCAATCGGTGATTGTGTCCACCAGCGGAAAGGCGACCCGTCGAACCCGAGACTGTGACAACCGGAGTCCGGCCGCTTGGAGAATATGCACGCTGAAGCTATCTTATACGACTCCTCTCGAGTGATGAACCGGGCCTTTATCCGAGAGGACTGGGAGTGACTTCGAAAGTACGCCCCAGAACCGCTCGCCCCAAGACGCCCGCCCAACTGGCCGATGCCTATCCCCTCTCCGTTGTGATCCCGGCCCGAAACGCGGCGCTCCATTTGCCGCGGAGTTTGAGGGCCCTGGCCAGTAACGATCTGCGAAATGTCGAAGTGTGGGTGGTGGATGACGCGTCTCACGATCACACCTCCACCTTGGATCTGACTCTCTCCAACACCCTCCCCACGAGGATTCTCAGGTTGGAGCGCCAGAGCGGCCCGGCCGCCGCCCGAAACGCCGGTCTCGCCAGGGCAAGCAAGACTTACGTTTTCTTCCTCGACGCCGATGTTGTACTGCCCAAGCGGGCGGTGGAATGGATACGCGAGACTCTTGACATTTACTCCCACCGTCCCGAAGTGGTCGGAGTTCTCGGAGTCTATTCCGAGGAAACTCCGGGGGAGAACTTTTTCACTCTCTACAAGAACCTGACGATCTGCTATCTCTACCAGACCACCGAGACGCTGAGCCCGTTTGTTCACACTCCAATCTTCTGCATTCAGAAGGATGTTCTGCAAAACGCGGGGGGCTTTGATCCGGGACTGGCCACCACGGAAGACTTCCGTCTTGCCATTGAGCTGGGGAGGGTGGGGTTTCGGTTTGTCATCGACCGGAGAATTCGCGCCATTCACTTGAAACAGTACACTTTTCAAGGCATCTTGAGAGAAGACTCGAGACGCATCAGAGACCTTCGACGCATCAGAATCACTCCTGAGAAGCGTCGCTTCTATTATCGAGCCCACCGTTGGCGTCGGCTGCTTTCGGTGGCACTACCGGTCCCGAGCGTTACTCTTGCCGGGTTGAGTCCGTTCGTGCCCTCGTTCTCCGCGCTGGCCCTGGCCTGCTTGTGCGGTTTCTACGCTCTCAACTTGTCCTTCCTCCTCTTCTGCTTTCGCCGGCGAGGGTTGTTTTTTTCACTCAAGACTGCCCTCTTCCTCTTTGTCGAGATGCTGTGGGCGGAGCTTGTGGTGATCCGGACCTGGCCCCGGCAAGGACGGCCCTAAACCGCATTTTCAGGGGCTTTATTGATCATGGAAGTCGAAGGCGCCTCCACCAGGAGGCGCGGCCACCCAGGCCCCGTGGAGCTGAAGCTGCGGTGATGGTCTTATGTCGCCCCGTCAGGGCTTTTCGTGTTGGCCTTGCCCGGGCACCCAGGGCGTTGCCCTGGGCTGGCATAATGCTGCCCCTTTCGGGGCGGGTTCCGATCCTCTCTCAATCGCAGGCGAAGCGGTGGAGATGGGCCCAAGATCCACGGCATCTCCGGTTCCTCGCTTCGATTGGGTGTGAGAAATCCGGGTTTGCAGCCTGCCCCAACGGGGCAAAATAGGTCAGCCCAGGGCAACCCCCCGGGGGGTGAGCCGCCCGAGACAAGGAAGCCCTGAATGGGCGGCATACGTGGATACTGGAAGCCTTCCACGGTCCCTCACCAATCCTCATCGCGGCCCGGATTTTGCCAAAAATGGGGAAACTCCCACGCACCCCGGGGCTTGTGTTCTCAAGAGCCGCAAGTTAGGATCTCTTTGCCTGGACTTCTCACAAGGCTTCGCAGGTTGGGAAGCGGAAATCGTTGCGAGAAGGTCTGCGAGGGGGCGCAATGCGGATCGTCCCGCTACCTGATTCAATCCGTTGTGAGCAATCGAGGGTCACCCGCATTCCCCTATGGAGGAGGGTGATGGAGCAAAAGAGAAAGCCGGACTCAATGGGGCGGCAAACCGCTCACATCAGTCCGGGCCAAGGCGGTTTCGCCACGGGGTGGAAGCGCCAGTCAACGAAAGGAAGTTCTTATGGGTCGGCCGGTTGTCCATTTCGAGATCGGATGTAAAGACAAAGCCAAGATGGATAGCTTCTATTCCAAGCTCTTTGAATGGAGTATTGAAGATATCGGGCCAGCAAGCATGATATCGACAGGCACTGATGTGGGTATAGAGGGCCACATCACCGCGCTGGGCCATGAACCGCACCATTACGTCACCTTCTATGTAGAGGTTGAAAACCTGCAGGCCTACTTGGAAAAGGCCCATCAACTCGGCGGCCAGACCCTGGTTCCCCCTACAGAGGTGCCTGACAGCGGCTATTTTGCGTGGTTGGCCGATCCCGAAGGAAACACAGTTGGACTGTGGGAACCGATAGAATCCTCGGACTAGCCCGCATTTTCTCACAGGCTTTGATTGGTCATGAGGAGTAGAAGGCGCCGCCCAGACAGGGCTCGCGACGGAGGCCCGCGCAGGCGTTCTGTACAGTACGTCGAGCAGCGCGACCGTGACTAACGCAGTCAGGGTGGATGCATTCGGCTCCGTAAGAGATCGTTTGCGAGAGATGCGGGTGAGACAGAGAGCGCAATCGCGACCATGAGAGCGCGTCGTCGAGGCGGCACCGAGCTGTCCTTCACCAAAGGAGGAAGTGGTCGAGTGAATCGGCGGTTTTTCATGATGGGCGTGGCGGCAGCCGCCTCGCCGGCGGTGCTTGGCCGTCAGTCCGGGCTGCCATCGCCAACGCGCTATCCTGATCCTGACATTGTGGTGCTGGACTCACGCTTTGCCAGGTACAAAATTGGCAACACCTCGATTCAAAGGCTCCACACCGGGATGTTGTGGGCGGAAGGTCCAGCCTGGAACGGCGTCGGTCGCTACCTGGTCTGGAGCGACATTCCCAGGGACACTCAACTGCGGTGGCTCCAGGAGGACGGTCATGTCAGCAGGTTTCGCTATCCTTCGGGCAACAGCAACGGCAACACGTTCGATTTCCAGGGCAGGCAGATTTCCTGTCAGCATGGAAATCGTCAGGTCGTGCGCTACGAGTACGACGGTTCCATTACCGTACTCGCCGACAGCTGGATGGGAAAGCGTTTGAATGCACCCAACGACGTCGTAGTTCATCCTGAAGACGGCGCCGTCTGGTTTACCGATCCCGGCTATGGCAGTCTCAGTAACTATGAGGGCCACAAGGCGGAGCTGGAGATCAAGGAGGCCGTCTATCGAATCGACGCCGGCAACGGGAAGATGGAGAAGGTGACCGACGAGATCTTCAAACCCAACGGGCTCTGCTTTTCGCCTGACTACAAGAAGCTTTATGTGGCTGACACGGGCGCTTCCCACTACCCGGAGGCTGCCAGGAACATTCAAGTCTGGGATGTCGTCGATCAAACCCGGTTGTCCAAGGGACGTAAGTTTGCATCGATGGAGTTGGAGGGTATTGGAGCGGGAGTGGCGGACGGAATCCGAGCCGATCTGGACGGCAACGTCTGGGCGGGCGCCGGCTGGGTGGGCGAAGGCTACGACGGAGTTCACATTTTTGCCCCCGACGGTGACCGGATCGGCCAGATCCTCTTGCCCGAGATCTGCTCCAATCTCTGCTTCGGGGGCAGCAAGCGCAACCGCTTGTTCATGACTGCCAGCCAATCCCTTTACGCCGTCTACGTGGAAACGCAAGGAGCACATATCAGTTAGCCGTGCCGGCGAACTGATAATTCCCGATTCCCAAACTGGGCCTGGGGGGTGGCGTTTTGAGAGTTTCGCCCTCCCAACCTCAACGGATCGGTTAGAAGGTCAGCTGGAGGGAGAACCTGAGTCCCCTGGGATTCCAGAGGAGATTGGCGCGGAGGTGTTTGAGGCCAACATTGAGTTTGACCCGGTCGCCGGCGACGCCCAGCAGATAGCTCTTTTCGCCTTGGCTGAAACGGAAGTCGGCAAGCGTAGTCCGAGACCACTTGCCCCGGATGAACCGCATTTCGGTCCCTCCCGAAAGCCTCATCGGGCCGAGGCGATAGTGCGGTGTCATCCGATTCCGAAAGCTGAATCTGTACTGATGCAAGCCTCGAGAGAACAGAAGCCTCGGGCTATCCACCAGCTCGGGGAGGAGGCTTCCGAGAAAGGGCAGGGAGGGAAACATCTTCAATGCCCATTTCTTCAAGCGTTTGCGCTCAGCAGCCATGAGGCCGTTGACTGTTCCGTCCAGAAACGAGCCTGTCGCCCGGAGGGTCAAGTCCCCCGATCGGTGGGGAATCACGAGCCTGAAAAGGTTTGTGAGAGTGAGCGGGAGAATCCGCCGGGTGAAATAGTTTTCCCCCAGCTTCTTCTTCACCAGTCTTTCGGATTGCCTGAGGTTCAACTTTTGGATCTTCCGAAAAGCGGCCACAGGGTCCAGTTCCGTTCCGGAAGATCGAAGCTGGGGACGACCAGGGTGTAGGAGGAGGTCTGCCCCGACTTGCCCCTGACTACTGGCCTGCACGCTGCCCGGAAGAACCAGAGCCAGACTCACCCGCCAGACCGACTGCCCCAACCGCCGGCGGGAAAAGTCACAAATCCTCACAAGGGACATCCCTTCAGTCGCCCTTCTCGTCTCCCCGGGGACGGTTGGAGTAACCGCGAATAGACGCGAATGAACGCGAATATTGGCGTCCATTTGCGTTCATTTGCAGATTCCTCATCGCCTTAGCGGAATGAATTTCTGGCAATACGCAGAGCTCTCCGCGGGTTGAACAAGGTGTTCACGCTCATGGCGCATTCGTAGGTGCACTGACATCCCAGAGTCTTTTGAAAAAGACGACCGGCCTCGGCCTGTTGAGATTCCCACAGCGCGGCAAAATCGCAGCCGAAGTCTCGGACATTGCCCATGCTCCGGTCGAGCGTCTCACACACGTGGACGTCCCCTGTCTCGGCCAGAACTCCAATGAGTTCACCTCCATAGCAGGGGGAGACGCGACTCTGGGACCGGGCCGCTTCCGAGACCAGTCGATAGGTTTCCTCCTCCTTGGCGATGACGATGCGATCGCTCCATCTGCTGCAAAAGCCGTGGGCTTTTCGGTATTGAAGGACTTTCTCGTAAAATCGATTGTAGAGGCTCAGATCAACCTCCGTCAGCGACGGATCCAGGGGACTCCCCCGTGCCAGGGTGATGGTTATAGCATCCGGTTCCAAGTCTTCGCTCACAAAACGATAGAACTCATCCAGGTGTTGCTGATTGGCCGCCGTGACGGTAAAGGCGACACCAACCGAGAGATTGGGGAATGAAGGCTTCAGTTTCTTCAGCTCGGCCAAGGACTCCAAAGCCCTGCCGAAGCTTCGAGCATTCTGCCGAATGCTGTTGTGGATCGCTTCAGGACCGTCCAGAGAGATTCCAGTACAGACGCGGGCCCTGCGAACCTTTCTCAGCAGTTCTTCGGTGCGTTGGATGGTCTTGTCGACCAGAAGTCCGTTGGAGGGAATCTGAATGTTGCGCACCTGGGAATTCCGCTCAAAAGCAGCCGCAATATCAGGCAGGTCTGGTCTGAGGTAAGGCTCTCCTCCGGTCAGAGACAAAGACAACAGATTCGGCAAGCTGCGGCTGATCCGTTCGATCTCGTCCAGGTTCAGCTCTTCCTTTGGCTTGTTCAACTCCTCCCAGTAGAAGCAGTGGGTGCAAAGAAGATTGCAGCGGGAGGTGACGAAGAAGATCAGGTTGACGGGCAGACCTCGCTTGAGAAACAAACGACTGGCAATTTTGGCGTCTGCGATAAGGCCCGGGGACACCCATTCATACTAGCAGCATTGCGCCTCCGGTGCCGGACCGTTCAGGCGGATAGGCCTTCTTTATCCTTCGCTGCTTACCGCCCAAGTCTGAGAATTTGCCCTCATGTGGGTCGCGTTGACGATGCGCGCCGTTGCCCTGCGAACTGAACCGAAGCGTCGGCGCCCGGCCCAATCCGGATGGCCACTCACTGACGTTCGTGGTTCAGTGGCTTGGCGCCAGAATCAGCTCAACCCAGGGAATCAAAATTTCAAATCTCTTTGGCCAGGGCTTAGGCTTAGCCCGGATTATGCACCAGGTTTCGTCGCGAGGCGTCGGAAGCGCCGCGCTGACAAGGCGTTACGCCCGAGGCCCCCGGAGGCGTAGTCGTGCACTACGTCGAGGAGACCGAGGGTGGGCAACGCAGTCAGCGCGGATGATAACGGCGCCGCAGCAGAAAGCTCGTGAATAGTCCGGGTTAGGGTTCGCGCAAGAATAAATCCACACAGTTGGCGCTCAGATGTGGTGCGAAAATGAGATGCCAAAATGTGAACTTATTCTGGCCTGAGCCCTTACCTTCCCAACAAGGGCTCCGGCCTACTCGGAAGATGCGTCGCGGCGACGGGGTTTTCAATTGGACTGAACTTTCCGGTGCTTCATTCCGTTCTATAGAGACCAGGAGGAAGTTGAATGAAGTTCAGGAATTACGTCTTGTTCTCACTCTTAGTGACAGGTTCAGCCGCGGCCGCCTCGAAGGGCTGGCTCCACGTTCGGGTGGAGACAGACGACCAGGAGAAAGTGCGCTTGAGTGTCCCTGTTTCGCTGGTCTCGACGCTCTTGCCGTTCATTGAAGACAAGGAGTTTGCCCGGACCAGGATTCGGATGGACGGGATAGGCTGGCACCGGGACGAGCTGACTGTGCAAGACCTGCGCGAGATCTGGGATGCCGTGAAGAACGAGGGTTCAACCGAGTTGGCCAATGTCCAGACCAAGGACGCCGACATCCACCTCTTTCTGGACAATCAGTACTTGATGGTTCGTACGGAAGAAGGGTCCCACGACAAGATCAACGTAAAGATTCCCGTCTCCGTTGTAGACGCTCTCTTGTCGGGTCAGGGAGATGAGCTGAACCTGAGCGCTGCTGTTGCAGCTTTACAGGATCTGGGGCCGGACAGCCTTGTCTCTGTCGAGGCCGACCACAACAAAGTGGAAGTCTGGATCGAGTGATCCCGTCATTCAAGAGGATTACGCCTGGCGGTGGAAGAACGGAAACGGTCAGGGCGTGGCGATTGGCTCGAGAAGGGTCTTATAACTGCAGTCAGGATTATCGCAGAGACGGGCCACTCCGTCTTTGCGGGTCTTTCGCTCCACCAGGTAGGGCCTGCCGCACTCCGGGCACTGGGTGGGAACCGGCTTGGTCCAGAGGACAAATTTGCATTGTGGATAGGTGTTGCAGCCGTAAAATACTTTGCCGCGCCGAGACCTTTTCTGAACCACCTCTCCCTTGCCACATTGGGGACAATTGACCCCGGTTGTCTCCCGCTTGATATACTTGCATTCGGGATAATTGCCGCAGGCCGCAAACTCCCCATAGCGGCCGTGCTTCAACACCAGTTGAGACCCACATTCAGGGCAACGCTCCTCCAGCGGCCGATCTTTGAGGACTTCCCTCCTGCCGTTGACCTGCCGCATCCTCCGTGTGTTCTTGCATTCCGGATACCCGGAACAGGCGAAAAACTCGCCGTATCGACCCTTTTTCAGCACCATCGGCAATCCACATTTCTCGCAGGCCTCCTGTCCCTCTGCCGCCGCGTCTGTCTCGGATTCCGACTGCTCTTCTTTGGGGAGTTCTTTGGTATTCTTACAGTTGGGATAATTGCCGCAGGCTAGAAACCTTCCAAAGCGGCCCCACTTGACGACCATTCCAGAGCCGCACTTCTCACACTCCACCCCCGCCGGAATCTCTTCCTTCTTGAGATTCTTCATCCCTTCCCGAGCCTGCTCCAACTCGCGGGAAAAATCCACGTAGAAGGCCCTGAGGGCCTCCACCCAACCCGCCTTGCCGCTCTCGATGTCATCCAGATTCTGCTCCATCCTGGCCGTGTAGTCGTAATCGAAGATCTCTTGAAAATGCTTGACCAGAAGTTCAACCACGACCTCTCCCGTTTCAGTGGGAACGAATCGCCCTTCCTCCTTGCCGACGTACTCGCGATCCTGGATGACGGAGATGATCTGGGCGTAGGTCGATGGCCTCCCAATTCCCTTTTCTTCCAGGGCCTTGACCAGAGTGGCCTCGCTGTAGCGAGGAGGCGGTTGAGTGAACTTTTGTTCGGGGACAAGCTGAAGCACTTTCAGTTTCTCCCCCTGCCGGACGTCGGGAAGCACTTTGCCCACGCCCCAGGGCTCTCCCTTCCTGCCCTCACCATTCTGGCCCTCGTCGCGACCCTCCTGGTACACTTTCAGAAAGCCGTCAAACCTCATAATCGTGCCGACCGCTCTGAAGAGGGTTCTCGGGGCTTCAATTTCGATTTCGGTCTGATCGAAGAGGGCGGGACTCATCTGCGACGCAACGAATCGCTTCCAGATCAGCCCGTAGAGGCGAAACTCGTCCCGGTCAAGAAAGCGTTCCAAGGTCTTGGGGTCCCTCTGAACGGAGGTGGGGCGAATCGCCTCATGGGCATCCTGGGCCCCTTTCTTGCTCCGATAGATTTGCGGGCGGGGCGGCAGATAGGGCTTGCCATAGGTGGTTTCGACAAAACTCCGAACCTCCTGCAGCGCGCTTTCCGAGACACGTGTGGAGTCGGTTCTCATGTAGGTGATCAATCCCATCCGGCCTTCGCTTCCGGTTTCGATACCCTCATAGAGTCGCTGCGCCACCGCCATGGTCTTGCGTACTGAAAAGCGCAGCCTTCGGGAGGCCTCCTGTTGCAGCTTGCTGGTGATGAAAGGGGGCACCGGCGAACGGGTTTTTTCCTTTCTTTTGACCGCCTGAACGATAAATTCGCCGGAGTGAAGATCTTTGAGCAGCTGATCCGCCTGTTGCTGTGAAGAAATCTTGAACTTCTTCCCGTCCAGCCGAACCGCCCGGGCCTGGAAGGGTGGAGGATTGTGGGCCTCTAGTTGAGCCAGGAAGTTCCAGTACTCTTCCGAGACGAACGCCTTAATCTCGCTTTCGCGATCCACGATCAGACGAAGGGCCACGGATTGGACGCGGCCAGCGGACAAGCCCCGCCGCACGTTCCGCCATAGAAGGGGGCTCACTTTATAGCCCACCAGTCGATCCAAAATACGCCGGGCCTGCTGGGCCTCGACCTTGTGCCGGCTGATTACGCCGGGACTGGCGAAGGCGTTCAGGATGGCGGACTGGGTGATTTCGTTGAAGAGAACCCGGTGAATTGGGCGCTTCTTTGAGTTCAGCTCTTCGGCCAGGTGCTGGCAGATGGCTTCGCCCTCACGGTCAGGATCGGCGGCAAGGAAGATGGCTTCGGCCTTGCCGGCGGCTCGCCTCAGATCCCGCACAATTCTCTCTTTGCCGGAAATCAGCTCGTAGGTGGGATGGAAGTTGTGCTCGACATCCACTCCCAGGGTCTTCTTGGGCAGGTCCTTAATGTGGCCCGCGCAGGCCTTGACCGAGTAATTCTTTCCCAAGTACTTTTCGATCGTCCTGGCCTTGGCCGGCGATTCCACAATGACCATTGCAGTGGGCATTCGATTCAGTCCTCCAACACTGTTCTTCGGCTCTCGTCAGATTTTCTGTAGCAGGGAACCACCCTCGAATGGGAGCAGACAAAGCGTTCCCAGCGGCCTGCCCTCCCCACATCCGGAGCTTTGCTCAAACAAGCTTGCGGCAGAAGCGGCGCCCCGGTTCCTGGTGTACAAGACCCTTCATTTCCAAGGCTAGCAAAGTCTCATTGAGTTGTGCCAGTCCCAAACCAGAGACCTCCAGCAGCCAGTCAAACCCAAGAGTCGCATCGGCGGTCAAAAGTTTCAAAATCTGCTCCTGAGGCCCAGTCAAAGGCGCCGATTCCCTCGCCTTCGGCCTCTTCTCCTCCGGTTTCTCGTTTCGAGCCAGCCAGTCTAAAACAGACAGAGGCAGCTCGTCTATCACATCCTGTACCGAGAGGACCACTTTGGCTCCTTGTTTGATGAGATAATTGGGCCCGTAGCTTCCTTCGCTGGTGATATTACCGGGAATCGCCCAGAGTTCGCGATTCTGCTCCAGAGTCAAGCGCGCGGTGATCAAGGAGCCGGAGAACTCGGCGGCTTCGCTGATGATTGTTCCATAGCAAAGCCCGCTGATGATTCGGTTTCGAACGGGGAAGTTCTGTGGGGCCGGGAAACATCCGTGGGGGAACTCGCTCAACAGGCACCCTTTGTCACGAATGCGGTCGTAGAGGCGCCGAGTCTCCCTTGGATAGACGACGTCGACTCCATTTCCCAGAACGGCCGCCGTAAGTCCTCCCGCCTGCAAAGCCCCCAGGTGGGCATTGGAATCGATGCCCCGGGCCAGACCACTGACCACCAGAAGTCCCATCGAAGCCAGTTGATGGGCCAGTCTCCTGGTCATCTCCCGTCCGTAAACGGAACAACGCCGAGCACCCACCAAGGCGAGAGCGGGAGTCTCGAACAGCTGGACGTCTCCCAGGCAATACAAAATCAGAGGCGGGTCGTGAATCTGACGAAGCAATTCAGGATAACCTGTCTCGAATCGAGAAAGAATGCGGATCCCCTCCCTTTCATTCGCCCGAAGTGTGTCTTCCGCCTCCCGCAGAGCCCGTCCGCTCAGGAGCGCGGCCCGTGCCTGGGGAGAGAGGGGTAGCCGCTTGAGCTCGGCCCGGGAAAGCTGAAAAACCGCTTCCGGCAACCCGCACTTCTCCACAACCTGCCGGAGGCGTTGTTTGCCCAGTCCGGGGACCAGCGTCAGGGCCAGAGAAAAGAAAGTCTGATCGCGCATCCTATTCTCTAAAACGTCGCCGGCAGCAAACCTGCGAAAGAATTTCGGATTGCCTGCACAAAGCCTGGCCACAGTCCCTGGCCAGAGTCCGATAGTGGGCCGGATTGCGCGCCAAGGCAGGGAATGTCTTGACCCTATTGACAGCCGACATGGGAAGCCTAACACTGGGGTCTGCGCCAGTCGCTTTGGCGTAGCTTATGAAATTTCGACTCTCATTCATCAATTTTCTGAACTCTGTGCCACTGGGGTGGAGCTTCTTGAACGGCCACCATCGGGATGTTTTCGAACTGTCGTTCGATGTGCCCTCGGAGTGCGCTCGGCGCTTGGCCAACGGGCGCGCCGATGTCGGATTGATTCCAGTGATCGAGTACCAGAACATCGAAGGCCTGCGGGTGCTTCCCGACATTTCAATCTCCTCCAAACGAGAGGTGAAAAGCGTCTTGTTTGTCAGCAACGTGGCCCTGAGTGAGGTGCGGCGGATTGCAGTCGACACTTCCAGTAGAACTTCTGTTGCCCTCCTCAAGATCTTGTTCCAAGTCTTCTACCGCAGGGACTCCGTCAGCTTCGAGCCGCTCCCGCCCCAACCGGATATGATGTTGCAGTCGCACGATGCCGCGCTCATCATCGGAAACCCGGCATTGAAAATGTCGCTCGGGTCGCGTGAGGTCTATGACCTGGCCGGCGAATGGTACAGATTTACGGGACTGCCGTTTGTTTTCGCTTTCTGGGCGGCTCGACCGGGAGTCGACCTGGGCCAACAGGCGGCGTTGTTTTATCAGTCCAAGAGAGAAGGATTGGGAGCAATCCAACGGATCGGGCAGCTCTATTCCCAGAAGCTCGGGCTGGCGCCGGCCGACATTGAAGCCTACATCCTTCGCAATCTGGATTATTCGCTCGACGAGGCCAACCTGAGAGGGCTGCGAACCTTCTATCGATTGGCGGCTGAAATCGGACTGATTCCCGCCGCAAAAGGGTTGCAGTTCTATCCCAACCTCGTGCCTGACTGGAAGAACTGAATGTCGGTCATTCCCGGGCTGGAAATTTTACTGCACGAGCGACTCCACCTGGTGGAAGGTCGGCGTCTGGGGGTGATCGCCAACCCCGCTTCGATCGATTCCAACTTCAGTCACATAGTGGATCTGTTTTTCTCTCATCCCGCAGTCAATTTGACCACCATCCTGGGACCACAGCACGGCGTGCGGGGAGAGACCCAGGACAACATGATCGAGTGGCGAGATTACCTGGACCCGGTGACCCGGCTGCCGGTCCATAGCCTCTACGGCGAAGCCCGTAAGCCGAGTCAACGCATCCTGGCCGACCTGGACGTATTGGTTTTCGATCTTCAGGACGTGGGGTCCCGCTACTACACGTTCATCTCCACCATGGCACTCGCCATGCAGGCTTGTCGAGAGGAGAACAAGACCTTTCTGGTGCTGGACCGGCCCAATCCCATCAATGGCGTGGACGTTGCGGGTCCGGTGCTGAATCCAGACTTCCGTTCCTTTGTGGGGCTTTATCCGCTGGCCGTCCGCCACGGCATGACGGTGGCTGAGATGGCGCGCTACTTCAACTCCGAGTTTGATATTGGCTGTCGCCTCGAAGTCGTCCCCATGAAGGGATGGCGCCGATCGATGTGCTTTGATGAGACCGGGCTTCCCTGGGTGCCTCCCTCCCCCAACATCCCCACCTTGGAGAGCGCCATCGTCTATCCTGGAAGCTGTCTGTTGGAAGGGACGAACGTCTCGGAAGGAAGAGGAACCACCCGGCCCTTCGAGCTCAGCGGAGCTCCCTGGGTCCAGCCCTTGGAGATGGCCAGTCGATTAGACCGCGTCGCGTTGCCCGGAATCCGCTGGCGTCCCGCCTTCTTCGTTCCCACCTTCCACAAGTGGTCCGGTCAACTGTGTGCGGGCGTGCAGATTCACGTCACGGATCGCCGCATCTTCCGCCCCTTCCTGACGGGTCTGGCCC
>JBHHYX010000102.1:0-14319 GCA_046757765.1 Acidobacteriota bacterium
CCCCAAACAGCTCTTGCATTTGCGGTTCTCGTATCGACAAGCCACCTTGGGGATTGGGCGCCAGCCCCGGGACAAAATTTCATGCAACACTGTAAACTGAACCGAAGCGTCAGCGCCCGGCCAATCCGGATGGCCACTCACTGACGTTCGTGGTTCAGTGACTTGGCGACAGAATTGCTCAACCTGGGGATTCGAAATTTCAAATATCTTTGGCTAGACCAGTAGCCGGGCAAAGCCATTTGTCGAGCTTCTTCTGAAGATCCCCTATGGAGTAGGGTTTGGCCAGCACGTCTTGCCCTCCCGCCTCGAAAACCTCCTCGTCGTTGCCTTCCATCGCTTCCGCTGTAATGGCCAGAATCGGCACCTGGCCAATTCTGCTCCTCCGGATTCGCCGGATCGCATCATAGGCTCCCCTCTCCGGGATCATCATGTCCACGATCACGAGCTGGGGCTCGAACTCGAGCAGAAGACTGAGTCGGGGCGCTTTGAAAGAGAAGGACCCGACCGAATAACCCAAACTCTGCAAGATGAACTTGACCGAATAGATGTTGTCAGCCGTTTCCTCGACCACCGCGATCCTCTGGTCCAGCTTCTCCTTTTTCGCCAAGCGCCGCATTCTACTCTTCCGGTTGAAGTTTGGATTTCAAGATCTGGTTGACGATCCGGGGGTTGGCCTGCCCCTGCGTCCGTTGCATCACCTGCCCTACGAAAAAGCCGAGCAGACCGGTCTTTCCTGAGCGGTACCTTGCGACCTGGGGTTGATTGGCCTCGAGAACATCCTGGATGATGGCGTCCAACTCGCCCCCATTGGTGATTTGCTTGAGGCCTTCCTGGGCAACGATGGTTTTCGGATCCCTCCCGCTCTCGTACACCTTTTCGAACACGTCCTTGGCGCTTTTGCCGCTGATCTGGCCGTTTTCGATCAAATCGACAAGGCTGGCGAGGTAGCCCGGAGGGACCGGAGAGAGTTCGATCCCCCGGTTATCCCGTTTGAGGAAGCGGGTCAGATCTCCCACCATCCAGTTGAAAATGGTCTTGGGGTGACTGGAGGCCTGAGCCGCCGCTTCGAAGTAATCCGCCCAGGGCCGGGTCTGCGTGATCAGGAAGGCGTCGTCATCACTGAGCCCGTACTCACAGGCCAGGCGTTGGCGGCGGGCCTCGGGCAATTCGGGAATCTCCGACTCGATCTTCTCCAGCCAACTCTCTGAAATCAGGATCGGCATCAAATCCGGGTCGGGGAAATAGCGATAGTCATGAGCATGTTCCTTACTGCGCATGGGCAGAGTCTGTTGGCGCGCCTCAGCCCACAAACGCGTTTCCTGCTCAATCCTGTCACCGGCCCGGATCACCCGAACCTGCCGTTCGATCTCGTAATCCAGCGCTTTCTGTAGAAACCGAAAAGAGTTGAGGTTCTTGATTTCGGTCTTGGTCCCGAAAGGCGCGCCGCTGTCCGGCCGCACTGAAACATTGGCATCACAGCGCAAGCTGCCTTGCTCCATGTTGCCGTCACAGATCCCCAAGTAAAGCAGTGTGCGCCTGAGCCAGATCAGAAAGTCGTATGCTTCCCGAGAGCTACGCAACCCCGGCTCGGTGACGATTTCGATGAGAGGCACTCCCGTGCGGTTAAGATTGACATAGGTGTCGTCTCCCGGGCGATGGATGGACTTGCCGGCGTCATCTTCCAGGTGAACGCGGATGATCCCAACGCTTTTTTCTTGGTAGCTGAAGTCGTCTCCCGGCCCCGGGCGACGGCGAACCGGGAAGGTGACCGTTCCACCCTGAGCCAGCGGCTGCTCGTATTGCGAAATCTGATAGCCTTTGGGCAAGTCGGGGTAAAAGTAGTTCTTGCGAGCAAAAAGTGAACGGCGGTTGATCCGGCAGTCGAGCGCGAGGGCGGTCTTGATGGCCATGGCCACGGCCCGCCGGTTGAGAACGGGCAGTGCCCCGGGCAAACCAAGACAAACCGGGCACGTATGGGAGTTGGGAGGAGCGCCGAACTCGGTGCTGCAAAGGCAGAAGAGTTTGCTGGCCGTCTGCAATTGGGCGTGAACCTCAAGCCCGATGATCGCTTCAAATGGCATTACCATGAATCCTGGCGCTAAGTACCCCGATCCTAAATACGGCAACGTTTGTTGCGGTCGGAGCAGGTCGTGGCGAAATCATCCGTCTTGCCGGCAGTGGCCCCATGCGCTGTCCTGAGAAATGACCCTCAGTATTTCGAGGCCTCATCCTTGAAGGGGGCATCCTGGAGTCGACGACCATACGAAGCCGTCAATTCGAGGAGTTGTTTGAGGGCGGCAGAGTCCTCACCCGCTTCCTGAATCCAGTGCATCTCTGTCTCCTTGCGAAACCAGATCAGCTGACGTTTCGCATACCGGCGGGTGTCCCGGCTGGTCAACTGAATGGCTTCCCGCAGAGTCAACTTTCCAGCCAGGCAGGAGAGGGCGTGTCGGCAACCGATCGCTTCAAAGCCCTTGCAGCCGGGTTGGTAGCCCTGATCGAGCAGAGTTTGCACTTCGTCCAGCAACCCCGATCGAAAAATTTCCTCCACCCGGCGATTGATTCTATCATACAGTAGAGGACGAGATAAGTTCAATCCTACCTTTAAGATAGAGAATTCATTCAGGGGCTCTTTCCGGGCTTGCAGACGGCTGATGGGGAGGCCGCAGGAGAAATACACTTCCAGGGCCCGGACGATGCGAACCTGGTCGGTCGGGTGAAGTCGTCGCGCGGTTTCAGGGTCCTTTTGCCGCAGGAGCCTGTGCAGGTAGCCGCTGTCACGCCGCGCGGCCAAGCCGTGAAGCCGTCTGCGGAGAGAATCCGACCTGCCGGGACCCGGGAAAATGCCCTCCAGCAGCGCCCGCAGATAGAGTCCGCTTCCACCCACCACCATGGGGATGTGGCCGGAGTTGGAGATCTGCCGGCACAGTCGGCGCGCTTCCACCATGTAGCGACCCGCGCTGTAGAACTCGTCGGGGTTGACTTGGCCATACAGGTGATGGGGCACGAGCCGTTGTTGCTCCACCGTGGGCTGGGCTGTCCCGATCTCCATCCCCCGAACAAACTGCATGGAATCGCAGTTCACGATCTCCCCACCGAGTCGGACGGCAGTCTTGACAGCCAGCGCGCTCTTTCCCGATGCGGTAGGGCCCACCAGCGCAACGAGCAGCGGGTTTTTCGGTTTTCGGCCCGAGCCTTGCATAGTGCTTCCCCAGTCCGCAGTGCCACCTGCCCCGGTTCAGGGCCGGTCCTTCGACCGACCCATCAGGCGCAAGATCGTGAGGGCCAGATCGAGAGCGCGTTTGCCTTCGCCGGCGCCGCAACTCAACGACGACATCTGTCCCGGTCCTTGTCGTACAGTCTGCAAAAAGGCCCGCAGTTCAAGCTTCAGAGGCTGTTCTTTTTGAATTTCCGGCTCCTGCTCGAGGATCCGTTTTCCGCTTCCGGAATCGACCAGGCTGTAGATCCGGACATGCTGCCTGTGGAAATCGATCGAAACGTAGTCGTGGGGTTGAAAAAAGCGCAGTTTTCGAATCTTTTCGCTCGACACGCGACTGGACGTAACGTTGGCAACGCAACCGTTTTCAAACTCGAGGCGGGCATTGGCGATGTCCACCTGAGAAGTCAGCACCGGAATTCCCACCGCTCGGATGTCGGCAATGGGGCTCCCCGCCAGATGCATGATCAAGTCCAAATCGTGGATCATCAGATCGAGAACCACGTCGATGTCGAGGCTGCGCCGAACAAAGACACCCATTCGGTGGGCTTCGAAAAACCTGGGCCGTGTGATCAAGGGGCGCACCGCGGACACTGCCGGGTTGAACCGCTCCGAGTGACCCACCAGCAGGACCGTTCCTCCCTTCTCTCGAGCCTCGATCAGCGCATCCGCCGACGGCAAATCGGCAGCTATCGGCTTCTCCACCAGAACGTGCACTCCCCGCTCCAGAAACTCCCTGCCGATGGTCGCGTGCTGGAGAGTGGGAACCGCCAGGCTGATCGCCTCGACCTGATCGATCAGGTCCAGGTAATGGCCAAACGGCTGGCAGCGGCAGGCGTTGCCAACCTCTCTGGCTCGCTCCTCTCGAATGTCGACAACACCCACCAGGTCGGCTTCGGGCATTGCCGCATAAATGCGGGCATGGTGCTGTCCCAGCGCCCCAACACCTACCACCGCGACCTTGACCGGAGAACTCATAATCGGCTGCACTTCAAGATCACCCTATTCTTCGGATGAGACGCTCGCATCGCCCCCATTTCTCATGAGGAGTTGTAGCAACGTGCTGGAACCACCGCTCTGACAAGGCGTTACAGCCGAGTGTCCGCAGTTCGTATCCGACGGGACGTGGCGGAGGCCCGACAACAAAATCAGCACGGATGATCCTGGCGCCGCTGTAGACGGCCCATGAGAAATGCGGGCTAACCAGCCACCAGGGAAATTCCGAGCCGGTCCGCCTCCTGGATGAATTGAGCCCGGTCCAGGATCAGTGTCCTGCGGGCATCGATCGCCATAGCGGAGACGTGGCATTCTCCCAGCACGCCCAGCGTATCGATTCCCACCACGGGAACGTCGAAGCGCATATCCTGGCGAGGCCGGCTGACCTTGATGACCGTTAAACGCTGCTTCTTGACCAGTCGAGCAGCCCGTCGGATCGTTTCATCAGTTCCCTCCATCGCCTCGATCGCCACCACGGCCTGGTCCTTGACCACAAGAGTCTGGCCGAGGTCGAGGCGAGCCAACTCGCGGGCCAGAGGGCGTCCGTACTCTATGTCGCGGACCTCTTCGGGCGTGAGTCCCCTCTTTGTAAGGACTCCCGCCTCTGGAAGGAGGTCCCGAAGGAGGAGTGTCGAATCCAGTAGCTCGATTCCTTCCCGCTCCAGAACCGCTGCGACACCGGCGATGAGTGACTCGGTGTTCTTATGGGGCAGTGACTTGAGCAACCGCCACATCTTGAGGTCGGGCAAAGCGGTCAGACGACGTCGCTTCGCGGCCGAACGCGGGGCGAAGATTTGAACATGCCTGACTTGACCTGCCATCACCACTTTGTCAATCTTCTCCTTCTTGAACGTCCGGATCAGCTTGCCGAGCTGTCCCAATCCGATCCAGTGAACCGAAACCCCGGGCCCAGATTCGCTCTGGGAGTACTCTTCGATTTCGGGAAAGGTCTCCTCCTTGATCGCGGCCACGACGACTGCAATCCCCTTCTTACGGGCTTCTTCTAAAACCAGAAAGGGAAAGCGGCCATTGCCGGCAATGAGACCCAGACGCCGAAGCATCACAACACCGCCTCAGCTTTTTCCACCTCGACCTCGGAAAGAGACCTGACAAAGCCACGTCGGGCCGTCTCAATGAAGGCAACAAGAGTTTCCACATCCTCGGATAACAGACCCTGCGCGCGGATTCTCCGGATGGCCTCGCCGACCTTGAAGCCCTTCATGAAGAAGACCCGATAGGCGCTCTTGAGAGCGGCAATTCGTGCGGCTGAAAACTCCCGCCTCTTCAGTCCAAGGGTGTTGATGCCGTAAATGCGGGCCTCTCTTCGAACACCGACCGTCTTAATGAAAGGAAGGGCATCACGCGTCAGCACCGAGTAGCCTCCGATGAAGGCGTGAACCCCCACGCGGCAAAACTGGTGGACACCGGTGAAAGCCCCCACGGTGGCAAAGTCTCCGATGACGATATGCCCAGCCAGTGTGGCTGAGTTGGCCAGAATCACGTCATTGTGGACTTCACAATCGTGGGCAACGTGAACAGCTGTCATGAGAAGGTTGCGACTTCCGATCACCGTTCTGCCGATGCCCCCCCGGGTTCCCCGGTTCAGTGTGACGAACTCTCGGATCTTGTTGTCGTCACCGATCAACAGTGTGGTTCGCTCCCCCTGGAACTTGAGGTCCTGGGGGTCGGTTCCAAGCGAGGAATGGCCATAGATGCGGTTGCGCTTTCCAATGCGCGTAGGACCTTCGATGACGGTATGCGGTCCCACCCACGTCTCTTCGCCGATGGACACCTCGTCGCCGATGACGGAGAAGGGGCCGATTTGAACACGGTCCCCGAGTTCAGCTTGGGGAGAAACTTGAGCAGTTGGATGAATCTCACAAGTCATGGATAGTTCAATCACCCGACCCTGGGCTGTAGTCATCCCGGTCCACAAGCGAGAAGGTAATCACGGCCTCCGCCACCAGCTGTTCCGCTACATAGGCTTTGCCGGTCAGCTTTCCGATTCTCGATTTGACCCGATTGACGAGCATCTCAATGCGCAGCTGATCTCCCGGTCGAACCGGTTTTCGGAATTTGGCATGATCGATTCCAATGAAAAAAACAAGCTTCTTCTCCTTGTCGGGCAAAGCTTTGAAGAGGAGGACCCCGCCCACCTGAGCCATCGCCTCGATGATCAATACTCCGGGCATAATCGGCACACCGGGAAAATGACCCTGGAAAAACGGCTCATTGATGGTGACGTTCTTGACGCCCACAATTCGCTTCCGATCCTCAAACTCGATCACCCGATCAACCAGAAGGAACGGATAGCGGTGGGGCAGGAGCTCCTGAATCTCCTGGATCTCAATCACGCCGGCAGCTTCTTTCGTCACCCCGCTGGTCCTCCTCTTGCCGCTTGTCCCTCAGTTTTGATTTCAGCTCTCGCCACTCCCGGTAGATCTCGGGCAGCTTTCGCAGTGCGGCCTGACTTCGGAGTTCGCGGCGGTGATCACGACCATGAATACCTGATACGGTACTGCCTGAGGGAATGTTCTTGGTGACTCCGGTCTTCACCATCACGGTGACATTGTCGCCGATCTTGATGTGGTCAATCACTCCCGATTGACCGGCCAACACACAGTTTTTCCCAATCTCAACGCTCCCCGAGATGCCCACGCAACCGACTATCACGGTGTTTTCGCCGATGCGGCAATTATGGCCCACGTGGACGAGATTATCGATCTTGACTCCTCTTTCGACGACAGTGGCGCCAAAAGTGGCCCGATCGATGCAACTGTTGGCACCGATCTCGACCTCATCCCGAATCTCCACCCATCCCGTTTGAGGGATTTTGAACTGTTGAGTCCCATCTAAGACGTAACCGAATCCGTCAGAGCCGATGACGCTGCCGCCGTGGACGATAACGTGCCTCCCCAGCCTCACCCGAGGATAGAGGGTAACATTGGGGTGAAGGACCGACCCCCGCCCGATTCGACAATTCTCTCCGACGCAGACCCCGGGAAAGAGGGTGACCCCGTCCTCAATCACTACACGCCTGCCGATGGAGACAAAAGAGTGGATTGAAACCTCAGCCGAAATCCGGCACCCCTCACCAATCGAGGCCAGAGGCGAGATGCCCAGGGCCTCGAAGGGGCTCTGGTGGAAGAGTGAGAGAATCCGTGCGAAAGCCAATTTGGGATTGGAAACTCTCAAGAGGGCTTTCCCAGGACATTCAATAGCGGGAGAGACGATGACCGCAGAGGCCTTGGTGGCGCCGGGATTATCCTGGTATGGTTTGCCCGCGGCCAGCGTGATCTCACCGGGACCCGCCTTGGCAAAGGGCCGCACACCTACAATTTCAACACTCGGGTCACCGACGGCCTCACCGTCGACATAGTCGGCAAGCTGCTGAAGTGTGCGCACCGGACGGATTTAATACCAGCAGGAGCGGAAGGTCAAGCAACCGGGCCATCAGGGGTTGGAGGCCGCGGCCACCGGGTAGCGTTCATTGTAAGTCCGGATAATCTCTTGCGTCACATCCAGGGCCGGATTGAAATACCCCTGCAACTGGTCGACGAAAAAGATTGCACTGTACTTGTGCTGTTGCGCGTAGTCGTTGAGAATCGCCTGGATCTTCTTGCCCAGGCGGCCAAGCAACTCATCCCGTTTGGAATTGATCGCCAGCTGGGTGTCCTCCTGAAAACGCCGCAAGCCCCGATCCTTCTCCTGTATGGTCCGCTGCATCTCCAGACGAGTCTCTGCGTTCAGAGACGGCTCCTGGGCAGTGAACTGCTCCTTTAGTTTCTGTAGTTCACTGGCCTGCTGGTCGTAGCCGCTTTGCTTCTGGTCCATGAAGGCGCGGACTTTCTTGAATTCCACCTTGGCCTCTTCGGTTCCCTGCAGCACCTGGGAAAAATTCAGAAAAGCGACTCTGACGCCCAAACCCTGCAAGGCCCTGGCAGCCTGCTCATCTTGAGCCCATAGAGGAACCGCCGACGACAACATCAAGACGGCAAGAACCGCCGCCATTGCTTTGCTCACCCTTATCATTTGTATGCTCCCTTTTGTCTGATCTCACCGCTATTCTCTCAAGGGACAAGTGACCTTCACGGATTGGAAGTCGCGCCCACGGGATAGCGCTCGTTGTAGATTCGGATGATCTCCTGGGTCACATCCATAGCCGGATTGAAATAGCCCTGAAGCTGATCCACAAAGAAGATCGCGCTGTAGCTGTGCTGCTGAGCGTACTCGCTGAGAATCGTCCGGATCTTCTTGCTCAAGCGACCAAACAGCTCGTCCCGCTTTGAATTGATCTCCGACTGGGTATCTTCTTGAAAACGCCGCAAACCTCGATCTTTCTCCTGTATGGTCCGTTGCATCTCGATCCGGGTCTCGGAGTTCAGGGTTCGTTCCTGAGCGGCAAACTGATCTTTCAGTTTCTGCAACTCACTCGCCTGCTGGTCGTAGGCGCTCTGCTTCTGGTCCATGAAGGTTCGGACCTTGCTGATTTCCACCTTGGATTCTTCGGTTCCCTCGAGAATCTGGGAAAAGTTCAGAAAAGCGATCTTGAGCCCTTGGGCCTGCGCAGTCTTCACACCCTGGTCACTGAGGTTGGGCGCGGTCTGTCCAGCCGGGTCCTGAGCCCGGAGAGGCACGGCCAAAGCCACGGCCAGGGCACCCAAAAACGTCATCGCCTTGCTCATCTTCATCACTTATTCACTCCCCCTATGATTTCAGGTACTAAAACGTATAACCCACAGTAAACTTGATGTTGCGCCGATCTTCCTCGATCTTGAAGCGGCGGCCGAGAAGAACAATATCCGTGTCCAGGGCCAGCGGATTGTAAGCAAAAATCAAACGAAAAGGCTGGTTGACGACCGGCAACAGGAACTGGACTTCAGCACCGGTCGAGGCCCTCCAGACATTGTTGGTGTTACCCAGAAGTTCCACGAAGGTGTCGGGACCAAAAAGCTGCAGATTGCTGGTGCGCAGGACCGTCGACGTCCCTACGTCCACGAAGGCGTTCACCTGCAAGGGTCCGACCACGGGAACCCGGTACTCACCTGTCAGAACGATACTCGTATCCCCGCCTACGGGGACCAGCGACTCGGCAACTTGCGGCAGCCCCGTATTGGGGTCTATCACCGGATTGCCTTTGGAGTCGACCCTGGCGCTTCGGGAGATGGCGAACGGGGTGATCGAACGGATGTCAAAGCCACGCAAGCTGAACTCGCCGCCGGAGAAAATGCGCTCGAAAAAGGGCACGGGCAAAGGATTTCCGTCGGACGATTTCCCGTAGGAGAGAACGTGGTTGAACTGAGCTCGAAAAGCAAACGTATTTCGGCCACCACTGAGCAGGCGGTCGGGCATGAACCTCTGATACTCGATTGAAGGCCGGATCAGGTTCAGGTTCCCTCCAAAGAGACCACCGGCAATGGGGGCCTGGACGAACAAGCGGGTTCCACGAGTGGCGCCGAAGACCGCGTTTTTTGTGTTGTAGATAATGCTGGGCGTCACCTGACTGCGATGAATTCCCTCCTTGGCACTCTCTGGATCCCCACCCGGCGTGAACCCCACTAACTGGCGCAAGGCCAGGTCTTCGATCACTGAGTTGATGTCTTCAATGCTGATGGACGTAAAGTTATAACTCAGCCCGGTCCTGAGCCAACGCCCCAGGGGATAACTGCCCGAGACCTCAAAGCCCGTGTTGACCTGGGTGAAAAGCCTCACGCTGTCCTGGGGCCGAATGGCCCCGAAGGAGGCGGCAAAGGTGTCGAATCGAAGACGTTGATTGAAGACGGAGAACCCCATTGACATTTTGGTGTCGCGGAAATAGGGGTCGGTGTAACTGAACGAATAACTTGATGTCCGCGTTCCCGTCGTGAGCTGAACCTGGATTCTCTGGCCCAGCCCGCGAAAATTGTTGGTGGAATAGTTGATGCCAAAAAAGCTTCCGCTGATTCCGCTCACGCCCCCCGTCAAACCAATCGACTGTTGGCTCCGCTCTTTCACTTTCACGACGACGTCCGCTTCGCCCTCTTTGGGCCTCTTGATGACGTCGTAGTCCTTCTCCTCGATCTTCTCAAAGAAACCCAGTTGGTTGAGGCGCAATATCGAGACATCCAACAAGCGGCCATTGAAGGGCTGCTGCTCCTCCAGAAAAAACTCCCGGCGAAGGACTTTGTCGCGTGTCTTGGTATTCCCGCGGAAGGTGATCCGATGGACGATGTAGAGCCTCCCTTCCTCTACATTGATCTTGATGTCCACCGTCCGAGTCTTGGGATCGGCCTTGAAGTCGGGGATGGCTTCCATATCCAGATAACCCCGAGACGCGTAGAGCTTTTTCAAGTCCTCGTTGGCCTGTTTGAGCGCCGTGTAGTTGACAATGTCCCCGCTATGGACGTTATAAGCAGCCTTGACTGCCTCCTGGTTGAAGGTCTTGACACCTTCCACCTCGAAATTGCCATAGCTGAACTGGGCCCCTTCTTCGATCGGGACAGTGATGTAATACTGCTGTTTGGTTTTTCGAAAGCCCAGCAAGAAGCCCCGGCCGGCCTCCACGATCTCGACCTTGGGTTCTGCCGCCTGCGCCTGAATGTATCCTCTCTCGCGGTACTTGGCCAGCAGGTTCACCTGAACGTCATACTCCAGTTTATCCTTGATGTACTTGTCCTGGCCCTTGAAAAGGGAGATCATTCCACGCTCTTTGTTCAGTTCCAGGGCCTTGCGAAGCTGCTTATCCTTGAAAACGGTGTTGCCCTCAAATCGGATGTTGCCAATCCGAACCTTGGGGCCCTCGTCGATGGTGAAAATCAGTTTGACCGACGAGGATGTGATCTGTTCGGTGCCAACCTCCACTCTCCCCAAGGGTCGGCCGTTGAGGTCGAGAAGCAGTTTGATGGCCCGGCGAGCTTTGGGAAGTCTGGCTGGATCAAAGGGGGAATCGATGGTGAGGTTGACCCGCATGTCCCGAAACTTCTCGAGAACGTCGGACTCTTTGAAGCTCTTCATGCCCTCATACTCGATGGCTCGAACCAAAGGGCGTTCCTTGACCTGGAAAATGACAATGACGCCCGTCTCTCCCTGCCGGACCTTGACGGTGGCGTCCTCGAAAAAATTGGTGCCCAGCAGACTCCGGTAGTCCCGTAATATCTGGCCTTCGTCATAGGGACTGTTGGGCTGAGTCTGAACGTAGTAGAGAACCGTACTCTCCGGGATCCGTCGGTTGCCCACAATCAACACATCTTCAATGCGATCTTTGGGCGCTTGCGCACGAAGGACCCCGAAACCGCCGGCGGCGAACGCCGGGAGGAGGAAAAAACAGGCCCTCGAAAAAAAACGCCGACGCCCGTCAAAGCGCGATGCGAAACCATCCGTTCGGTTGGAGTTTGTCATCTTCCCGGTACCTCAAACTGAAAAAACAATGAATGATACCAAGAACTGGAGGGCGGATACAATCGGCTGGACGACAGACAAGGGAACTTGGCTCACGCGGCCCCTGAGGCACCCGAGCTGGAGTCGGCAGTTCTGCTTCAAGCCATTCCGTAAGAGAGAGGGATCCCCTCACTGACTGAACCCTTGGGCCGATAGTAGAGTTCGTCATTCTTCGAATAGACGGTCAAAGATTCGCGATCTTTCAGTTTTCCTTGAATGATGAGTTCGGAAACAGGGTCTTCGATGTGCTTTTGGATGGCTCGTCGCAAGGGACGAGCGCCGTAAGATCGATCACTGCAGGTCTTGTCAATGATCCACTGCCTGGCTTTCTTGTCCAATTGAATCCTGATTTCCTTGGAGGAAAGATTCTGGTTCACCTGGACCAGAAGCAGGTCGACGATCTGATGGAGATCTTCTTCGGTCAGCGAGTCGAAGAGGATGATCTCGTCGAGGCGATTGATGAACTCGGGGTTGAAGACACGCTTGACCTCGTTGAGAATCAGATCCTCCGTCCTTTGAGTGCTTTCTTGCGCGCTCGAAAAACCCATTCGCGGCTTGGCCACCAGGTAACGCGCCCCGATGTTGGAGGTCATGATTACGATCGCGTGTTTGAAATCGATGGTATGGCCATGGGAGTCGGTGAGCTGGCCATCCTCGAACACCTGCAGGAGCAGGTTGTAGATGTCGAAATGAGCTTTTTCGATCTCATCCAGCAGCAGGACGGCGTAGGGATTGCGCTTCACCCGTTCGGTGAGCTGGCCGCCCTCTTCATGGCCCACGTACCCGGGAGGGGAGCCAATCAGCCTGGAAACCGAATGCTTTTCCATGTATTCGGACATATCGAAGCGGATGAGGGCTCTTTCGCTTCCGAACAAGTACTCCGCCAGTGCTTTGGCCAGTTCGGTCTTGCCCACCCCAGTCGGTCCCAGAAAAAGAAAAGAGCCGACCGGGCGATTGGGATCCTTCATTCCCGCGCGGCTTCGCCGGACGGCGCGAGAAAGCACGGAAATCGCCCGGTTCTGGCTGATGACCCGCCCATGAAGCTCCTCCTCCATGCGCAGCAGCTTCTGCATCTCTTCTTCCTTCAGAGACCGCATCGGGATGCCCGTCCAGCGGGAGATCACTTCCTCCACGTCCTCCTTGCCCACCTCAGCGGGCATTCGGTTTTTCAGCTTCCAGCGCTCTTTCACAGCCTGGAGGTTGTCACGTTCTCGTAACTCTCGATCCTTCAATTTGATGGCGCGGTCGAACTCTTTCTCTGAAATGGCATGATCCATCTCCCGAACGATGACCTTGATCTTGTGCTGCAGATTGGTGACTTCTTCCGGCAACACGGTGTAATTGAGTTTGACCCGTGCCCCCGCCTCGTCCAGAACGTCGATGGCTTTGTCCGGCAGGTAGCGGTCCGGGATGTACCGACTGGATTGATAGACGGCTGCGTGAATGGCCTCGTCGGTGTAACGAACCTGGTGAAAGGACTCGTATCGCTCTTTGATTCCGTGAATGATGTCCAGAGTCTCTTCTTCCCCGGGGGCCGACACCTTGATGGACTGAAAGCGACGTTCCAGTGCCCGGTCCTTCTCAATGGAACGGCGGTATTCGTATGGAGTGGTGGCCCCGATACACTGTATCTCACCGCGCGAAAGCGCCGGCTTGAGGATATTCGCGGCATCCAGCGAACCCTCAGCTGAACCCGCTCCCACCAGAGTGTGCAGTTCGTCGATGAAAATGACAAACCTGGGGTTTTCCACCAGTTCCTTCATGATGGCCTTCAGGCGTTCTTCAAACTGTCCACGGTACTTGGTGCCGGCCACAATCAAAGAAATGTCGAGCGCCAGAAGACGTTTGTCACTCAACATGGAGGGGACTTCACCTTTGACCAACTTTTGAGCCAAGCCCTCCACAATGGCAGTCTTCCCGACTCCCGGCTCGCCGATGAGGACCGGATTGTTCTTGGTCCGGCGACACAGGATTTGAACCACCCTCTCCAGTTCAGCCTCGCGGCCGATCAGAGGATCGAGTGACCCGTTCATGGCTGATTCGGTCAAGTCTCGGCTGAACTCCGTCAGGATCAACCCTTCCTTGGGCTTGGATGGCGCCGGCCGCTCGGTGCTGGGTTTCCCCAGTTGTTCGCGGACCCGGTTCAGGCGAAGCCCTTTCTCATGCAGAACGCCGGCCGCCACCGATTTCTCTTCCCTCAGAAGTCCCAGCAGGATGTGTTCCGTGCCGATGTAATTGCAGAACAACCGATCCGCCTCTTCAGCCGCATAGGTGAGAACCCGCTTGGATTCGTCACTGAGCGGAAGTTCAACAGAAGTGGAAACCTTGTCCTGGACGACACTGCGTCCCTCGATCTGTTTACGAATGCTGTCGACGGTGGCCTCGGCCAGGGAAAAAAAGCGGTGTGCCAGGGTCTTGTCTTCTCTGAGGAGTCCCAGCAGGATGTGCTCGGTTTCGATGCTTCGAGAACCGAGCTGACTGGCCTCGTAGCGAGCAAAAAAGATCACCCGCCTGGCCTTCTCTGTGTACCGTTCAAACATGAGAATCTTCTATTTCCCGCTCATCCTCAAAAGGTTCTCTTATTTAACTAAATTCCTCGGCGGCAAGCAAACTCCGCCCAACCCATCTGACGTCCACGGCTGTCCAGGCCCACCTGACCCTCATTCCTCTACTCCCCTCATGTCCCACGC
>JBHHYX010000103.1:0-14219 GCA_046757765.1 Acidobacteriota bacterium
AGGCCTTCAACGATCTTCTCCGAGAGCGCGCAGAGGAAAAAAGAAGGGGATTATTTGCCACGCTGTGGCTCGGATCGGCTTTGCTGTTTCGACGCGCAAGCCCCTCGGACCCGACGTAGAACTGACGGCTTGAGTGGCGGTTTAGTACGCCAAGCGCAGAGAATGCTTTTGCCTGCGCACTTTGAACCCGACATGCCAATCTTTCTGGATCGGCAGCAGGATTCCGATGTAGAGTCTACGTTCAACGACGCTAAAGTTCACAGAGGGCCGTCGCATGGTGCCGCCTAACATAAAGGATTCGTGTGGCGCGCAGCCGACACACGAATCCAGGGTTGAATTAAGCCCCCCATGGACTCCCCGAGGTCATCGTCCAAGAGATTGGGCACGGTGCGGCCTACGTCCTGCGGAGGTTGCCCTACAGCATCATCTTCCGAGAGATTGACGGCCTCATCGAGGTTGTTGCTGTCGCGCATCAAAAGCGAAGACCTGGCTACTGGTCGAATCGGTAGCTGTCGAACAAGGCGCTGCAGCGGCGGGAGAAGCGACGCCCTGAGCGCCAGCCGTTAGCCGTCCCACCTGACCGCTACTATAGCTGTCAGATACGACAGGAGAGGATTCCCAGTCATGGACTTTTCAAGGGTTCGTCACTCTGAGGTCGTGCAGCCTGGGGAATCCCGCTAAGTTGCCCTCCGCGGCTGCGATTGGCTATACTGTTGGGGACTCCTGACTTTCGGGAACCAAGAGGACAATTGGCCGTCTAACAGGTTGGTATGGGGACTGCAGCGAGCTGGGTCGAGTCTTACGTGAGTTTCGGTGACAATGCCTTGGTATCCGCCTACCTTCAGGGGCATGAAGAAGCTTTTGAGGTCCTGGTTTATCGATACCAGGATAAGCTGGTCAATTACCTCAACAATCTGCTCCATGACTACGAAATGGCGGTGGATCTGGGTCAGGAGGCCTTCATTCGGGTCTTCCAAAATGCGGACCGTTACCGGGGCAAGTATCAGTTTTCCACATGGATTTACCGCATTGCCACCAATCTGGCAATCGACGAGATTCGCCGGCGCCGGCGCAAGGGGCGGTTCTTCTTTTACAATGTCATGTCCCTCTTTCAGAAAGATGACATGGCTTACCCCCTGCCCGACTCGAGGGAATCCCCGGAGAAGTCGCTGGATCGAAAAGAGAAACTCCAGCGCCTGCAAGCAGCCATCGATTCCCTTCCTCAGAAATACCGATTGGCTTTCATGCTGAAAGAGGCCCAGGAACTCTCGTATGAGGAAACCAGCCGAATCTTGAATATTTCACTGGGCACGGCGAAATCTCGAATCCATCGGGCCAAGATGCTTCTCAGGGGGAAGCTGGTGGACGTCCTATGAACTGCAGCGAAGTGGAGCGACTTCTGACGGAAGATTTGAGGGCTGCGGCCGCTCAAGAGGTTCGCCAGCACATTGCCGGCTGCCAGATCTGCCGCCATCTGCAACGGGATCTGGAGGCCATCGAACAGCTCAACCACTGGCTGGCCAGACAATCGGGGGCTCCCTCCGGTTTCTGTGCCCAGGTGGTGTCAAGGGCATCCAAAATTCGGTCCTGGCGGCCGTTCTACGGGCTCGCTGTTGGAGTGGCCGCGGCGCTGGTTCTGATGGCGGGAGTCGGCTGGAAGGAAGAAGCCGACCTCACTCCCGGGACTGCGGCCCCGATCCTCTCGGTTGATGAAATGGGGCAGAGTCAAGAAGTGGATAGAGTCCTCGATTCCGGTCGTTTTGAACCGATCCTGGTGGTGGAAGGGGGGCGCGACGCCGACCGGCAGTCAAGCGATCCCTACTTGGAGGTTCTTGTCAGCGATCCGGCCGGAGAAACCTTCATCCTCCGAGTTCCCCCGACGATTGAGATCCGTCAAACCGATCTTCGCCGCGAACCTTATTTGACCTATGTCAGCCACTGAATCAGTGGCGGTTCGCATACAGGATTGCGAGAGGTTAAAAAGACGTGCGTCGAACAGTTTCGGCATCTCTTTTGTGCCTGTTGATCACCTCTGTGCCGGCGGTTTTGGGCCAGCGCCGTGAAAGGAAAGGGAGTCTCGACCAGGAAGAGGCGCGCGCGGCTCGAAGTGTGGTCAAGGTCTACCTCAAGCGGGAATGGGCTGTCCTGCCCGCAAGCCGGTTGCTGAAGCGACCCAAGGTCAAGGAGGTTGTTGAATTCAATGGCGTCACCATTGATTCCCAGGGCCACATCCTCTCCTTTGTAGGCGGCTACCATCCCGAGTTGGAGGTTCCCGGCGTTCGCCTGACGGTCAGAACTCTTGAGGGGGAGGAATCCGAAGCCTATCCCGTCGGTGTGGACGAACGCATCTCGCTCGCCGTCCTCTCCACGAAGCTCAGACCCAATTCCACAGTCGGTTTCAGCGCGGACTCCGCCCCGAAGCACTTCAACCTGGTCTCGACGGGCGAACAGGATTGGGTGGTCGCCACTCCGTGCCTGCTCAAGCGGGACCCCAAGCCCTGGCTGCCGATGGCGGAACTCCAGGTCTCGAGACTGGATCTGAATTCGGAAGAATGCGCGCTGGACGGGAGCATTCTCCTGCACCCGAACGGGTCCCTTATCGGAATCCTGACTCGGGCCGAACCCCATCGTTTCAGTAAAAAGATCTGGGTTTTCCAGGTGATTCCCTCCCGGGTGGTGGAAAATTCTGTCAGGCGGATCTTGAAAGAGAAACGGAATCTTGCCGCCGGCTGGCTCGGTGTCTATCTCAAAGATGCCGATCGCAAGGCCTTGATCACACGCGTGGTTCCCGAGAGCCCAGCCGAAAAGGCGGGTCTGCGGACGGGGGATCTGATCCTCGAGTGGGATGGGCATGGTTTTGCGAATCTTCAAGAACTCGTCCAGACAATCCGCTGGAAGGCCCCCGGCTCCTCGGGCTCGGTCAAGGTTGAGCGAGAGGGAAGCCTCAGAGATTTCAAGGTGGTCCTCAGCCGGCGTCAGAGCCGACAACAGCTCAGCTGGGCGGCCGACTTCCAAATGGTCTGGGCCAAGAAGAAGCTCCCCAGAAAACGCATCCCTCTTGATCAGAGCACCTATCCTCCCCTCATCCAGTTGGGCTTTGTTGTCAGCGTCAGGGCGCTGCCCGCCGGCCAACTTACCGTCTCTGTCCCCGCCGGCCTCCTGGTGAAGAAGATTCTGGCGGGGAGTTCGGCCCACAAGGCCGGCTTTCGTGTCGGTGACCGTCTGGTGGGGATCAATGGCTTGGACCTTCTGACTCTGCCCGATCTTCGCCACTTGGAGGCGGCCGGCAAGGAATTTCTGGAGATCGAGTTCGTTCGCGACGGTGAGATCCGTTCTGGCAGGGTGATCCTGCCCTGACTGGGCCCGCATACCTCCCGCTCCAGCCAGCCATTGCCGTGATGACTTGGTTGCCGTCACCGCTCTGGTGAACTTGTTTCGGACCAGGCGGCCCCTGGGCGCCGGAAGCGCCAAGCTGACAAGTCGTTACGGCCGAGTGCCCCCCCTGTAGTCGTACCCGACCCCACCTCGCGGGGGCCGAGACCGGGCCACACAGTCAGCGGGGATGATCCCGCCGCCCGCGGTGGGCGACTGATAAAAAATGTGGGCTCAACTCGTTACCGTCCACCGAGTGCCACGGTGCTGGGCTGTTCGAACGCTGAAACGACTTTTCCTGGCTCAAGTAAGATAGAATCTGAGTTGAGCGATTCCTGCTTCCCACTGTGGAGAATCGCTCAGTTGAGGTAGAAACCGATTGGGATGAAGACCATTTCCGTTCGTGGAGCGCGGCAACACAATCTGAGGAACATTCACCTCGACATCCCCAGAAATCAGCTGACCGTTGTCAGCGGTCTCAGTGGCTCAGGCAAGTCAAGTCTGGCCTTCGATACGCTTTATGCAGAGGGTCAAAGGCGCTACATCGAGTCGCTGTCGAGCTATGCCCGCCAGTTTCTGGAACAGCTGGAAAAACCGGATGTGGACTCCATCGAAGGGCTTTCTCCCGCCATTTCCATCGAACAAAAAACCACCAGCCGGAACGTCCGTTCCACGGTCGGCACCATCACCGAAATCTATGACTACATGCGCCTGCTCTTCTCGAGCATAGGCGTGTCCCACTGTCCCAAGTGCGACCGGCCGATTACCCGACAGTCCGTCCCCCAAATCGTCGAAAGAGTCTTCGACTTCCCTGCTGAAAGCCGCATTTCCCTGCTGGCCCCAGTCGTGAGAGAGCGGAAAGGAGAGTTCAAGAAGCTCTTTGACAAGTATGAAAGGGAAGGGTACCTGAGGGCTCGCGTGGATGCGTCTGTGGTCAATCTGGCAGACCCCCCGAAGCTGGACAGGCGAAGGAACCACACGGTTGAAATCTTTATCGATCGGGTTGTGGTTCGGGAGTCGCAGCGCCGGCGAATCGAAGACTCGATTCGCCAGGCCACCCGAATCGCGGGCGGACTGGTCACCGTTTCCCGAGTGGGGGGGCCCGAACTTCTCTTCTCGGAACGGATGGCCTGCGTGGACTGCGGCCTCAACATTCCCACTCTGGAGCCGCGCAGCTTTTCCTTCAACAGTCATTTTGGAGCCTGTCCCCACTGTCAGGGGCTGGGAACCCGGAGTCAGGTCAATATCGAGAGTTTGGTCCGAAACCCCGACGCCCCACTCAAGAAGCTGAGGCTTGCCCTACGAGACCGGGAGAGCACTCAGTTTGTTCGTCAGGCCTTGGAAGCCGTGCTGGAGTTCCACCAGGTCGACCCCGGCATGCCCTTCAGGTCCTATCCTGCCGTTGTGCTCAACACACTTCTGGAGGGCGCCGACCAAAAGCTGCATTTTCGTTACCAGGACTTTGTCTACGAGTCTCCATTTCATGGCCTCAACCAGTGGTTCACGGAAAGGATACGCCATACCCCCAGCCAGGCCAGGCGCCGGCACCTCCTCAGCTGCATGAAGGAGGGCCTCTGTCCTGCCTGTGGCGGGAGCCGGCTTCGGCCCGAGAGCCGTACCGTCAAAATCAATGGCCTCTCCATCTCGGACTACTGCCACATGGACCTGGCTGATTGCCTGAAGGCGTTGAGCGCCATCTCGTTGTCCTCGCGCGAAGAGATTCTTGCCGCATCGATCCTGGAAGAAATCCAAAGCCGCCTGCGCTTCATGCTCAGCGTGGGTTTGTCTTACCTCACCTTGAACCGTCGAGCCGGCTCCCTCTCCGGTGGAGAGGGACAAAGAATTCGCTTGGCCACCCAGGTGGGTTCGAAGCTTCAAGGGGTGTTGTATGTCTTGGACGAGCCCTCCATCGGCCTCCATTCCCGCGACACTCAACGACTGCTTGCCGCACTCAGAGAGCTGCGGGATCTTGGAAACACGATAGTCGTCGTAGAACATGACGAAGAGACTTTGAGAAGTGCGGACTACGTTGTCGATCTGGGTCCCGGCGGTGGCCGCGGAGGAGGGAGAGTGGTGGCCGCCGGCACTCTTTCTGAGATCATTGGAAACCCTGAGTCGCTCACCGCCCAGTATCTAAGAGGGGCCAGGGCCATCGAAGTGCCCCCTCAACGACGTGCGGGCAACGGGCACAGCCTCCAGTTGTTTGGCGTAAGGCACAACAACTTGAAAGGCATCGACGTCTCTTTTCCGCTTGGGGCTTTCATCGCGGTGACCGGAGTTTCCGGTTCCGGCAAGTCCTCTCTGGTGGATGAAGTCCTGTATCGCGCCCTTGCCCGACACCTGTATCAATCGCTCCGAGAGCCGGGAGCCCACAGCGAAATCCGAGGGCTGGAACAGATTGACAAGGTGATTGAAATCGACCAGTCCCCCATCGGGCGGACGCCCCGCTCCAACCCCGCCACCTACTCCGGGCTCTTCACTCCGATTCGGGAATTGTTCTCGTTGCTGCCCGAATCTCGTGTCAGAGGCTACAAGCCGGGACGGTTCAGTTTCAACGTCAAGGGCGGGCGCTGTGAAGTCTGTCGAGGAGAAGGCCTGCGAAGAATAGAGATGAATTTCCTGCCTGACGTTTACGTCGAGTGCGACTCCTGCCGAGGGCGACGTTACAATCGTGAGACGCTCTCAGCCAAGTACAAGGGGTTCTCCATTGCCGAAATCCTCGCCATGTCGATAGAGGAAGCCTACGCCGTGTTCAAGAACATTCCACGCATTGAAGCCAAGTTGCGGACGCTTCTGGACGTCGGACTCGGATATGTCCAACTCGGCCAGTCGGCCACGACTCTTTCAGGAGGTGAAGCTCAAAGGGTCAAGCTGGCTCGGGAATTGAGCAAACGGGCGACGGGGAAGACCCTCTACATCCTGGATGAGCCCACTACGGGGCTCCATTTTGAGGATGTCCGCAAACTACTTGACATCCTGAGCTCACTGGTGAATCTTGGCAACACGGTGATCGTGACCGAACACAATCTGGAGGTGGTCAAGTGCGCGGACTGGATCGTGGACCTGGGGCCGGAAGGCGGCAAGGAAGGTGGAAGAGTCGTGACTTGCGGCACACCCGAAGCAGTGGCCAGGTCGAGGGTCTCCCATACCGGAAAGGTCTTGCGAAGAGTGCTTTGACCGCGATCACCTTGCACGAGTCTCGGCAGCCGGCTGTGGAGAGAGCCTTGGAGGTCCATCCAAGACTCCTCCTGGAAGCTGCTGACACGACAGCGTCATGGACCCCGACCCAGATCTGAAGCGAGGGTTCAAGAGTGTCCAGCTACAAACAGTTTCAGGCATCCGGCCGCGTTGACTATCCGCTCGAGAGCCGTAAGAGCCGCGTCCATGTATCGGATTTCGCCCAATCGCTTTCAGGCCCGGGCTTTTCAGATTTCCTGCACACCCTCCCCAATATCCTGGCGGGGAGGGATCTGCGCATGCTGGTGGAGAAGATTCGCCAGGCTCGGCACAAGAAACGGGCTTTGATTTGGGGGTTTGGCGGACATGTGATCAAGGTGGGACTGGCACCCCTGTTGATCGACCTGATGAACAACGGATTCGTGACCGCCTTTGCGACCAATGGAAGCGGCATGATCCACGATTTTGAAATCGCCCTGAGCGGGGCCACCTCCGAGGATGTGGAGAGGAGTCTTCGCAAGGGCTCTTTTGGCATGGCCCGGGAAACCGGCGAAATCCTCAATCGAGCTATCAACCAGGGGGCCGGTGAGGAGCGGGGAATCGGTGAGTCCGTGGGGGTGTGTCTGGGGAAAACCCAACTCCGGCATCCCTCTCTGTCGGTGTTCCATCAAGCCCACCGGCGGCATGTCCCCGTCACCGTGCACGTGGCCATCGGAACCGACATCATCCACAATCATCCCCTCGCTTCCGGGGAGGCTCTGGGCAAGGGATCACAGATCGATTTCCGGATTCTTACGCATCAGGTTTCGCTTCTGCGGGACGGCGGTGTGTATCTGAATCTGGGCTCGGCCGTTCTGCTGCCGGAAGTTTTCTTGAAGGCGGTTTCGCTGGTGCGAAATTCCGGCTGCGAGTTGGAAAACTTTACTACCGCCAATCTGGACTTCATCCAGCATTACCGTCCTCTTCAGAACGTGGTGCGCCGTCCGGTTGCCGCTTCCGGGACGGGGATAGCGCTTACGGGCCATCACGAGATCATGATACCGATGCTGGCAGCCATGCTGCTCAGCGAGGAGGCGCCGACTTCAGCCGGGCGCGAGTGAGGAGGGGTAGCGGCCAGCCCGGATTTCTCACCCCGGTCCTCGCCTGAATTTATCATATTCGCTGGTAGCGAGGAGCCGGAAGCGCCGATGGCTCCGGTCGTGCGGTAGAATGGACCTGAGAAATGCGGGCCAGGAGGCCTCGGACGGGGCGGATGGATGGCCGCTCGCAATGGGAGTGGATGAAGCCATGCATGTCTGTGAGAACGTACTCGATTTGATAGGGAACACTCCCTTGATCCATCTGTCCAAAATGTCGGCCGGAACCCAGGCCGTCATTTACGGCAAGGCCGAGTATCTGAACCCCGGCGGAAGCGTCAAGGACCGCATCGGGCTGGCTTTCGTCCAGCATGCCGAAGAGACGGGAAGGCTCAAGCCGGGAGGGACCATCATCGAGGCCACTGGAGGCAATACCGGGATGGCCCTGGCCATCGTGGCGGCCTACAAAGGATACCGGGCCATCTTTACGATGCCCGACAAGATGAGCCAGGAGAAGATCCGCTTCCTGAAGTCCTTTGGCGCCCAGGTCGTGATCACTCCTTCGGCGGTCCCGCCTGACGCCCCCGACTACTACCTGAACGTGGCCAGGCGCCTCCACGAGGAAACGCCCAACTCGATCTATGCCAACCAGTTCTTTAATCCCGTCAACCCGGAGATCCACTATGAGACCACGGGCCGCGAGATCTGGGAACAAACCGAGGGGAAAATCGATTATTTCGTGGCTGGAATGGGAACCGGCGGGACCATTTCAGGGGTCGCCCGCTATCTGAAGGAAAAGAAACCCGACGTCAAGGTCATTGCGGCCGACCCGGAAGGATCGGTCATCAAGGATTATTTCTATACCAAACGGATTATCGAAGCCCGGCCCTGGAAAGTGGAGGGCATCGGTGAAGATATGATTCCACCCAACCACCACTACCAGTACGTCGACGAAGTCGTCCAGGTTTCCGACAAAGAGAGTTTTCAACTGGCTCGGAGACTGGCCAGGGAAGAGGGCGTTTTTGTAGGGGGCAGCTCGGGAACGATTCTGGGCGCCGCCCTGAGGGTGGCGCGGCAGTTGACGGAACCCAAGGTCTTTGTCGTCGTTCTGTGTGACGCGGGCGACCGCTATCTCAGCAAGTTCCATTCGGATGAGTGGATGAAAGAGAACCGTTTCCTGGACGAGGAGCGACCCGATCAAGTTGAAATCGATCTGGTTTTGACCCGAAAAAGCACACGTCTTCCGGCCCTGGTTCAGGTGGCGCCCGACACGCTGGTTTCCGAGGTCATTAACCTGATGGACGAATACCACATTTCTCAGATTCCCGTGTTGGAGGGAAACACGGCGATGGGAAATGTCTCGGAAGGCCGATTGACGCGAGGGATTCTGGAGGATTCGAAGACCCTGAATCTGCCTGTTTCCTCCGTCATGGAGAAAAAGCTGCCGGTGCTGGATGCCAGCAGCCCGCTGGAGGACGCGATGAAGGTGCTGACACGAAAGGCTTCCGCCCTGCTGGTCGAGCGTCATGGCGTGATCGTGGGCGTATTGACCCGCCACGACCTCATCGAGTTCCTGTCCGATCAGGGAGCACAGAAACGAACCTGACGAAGGGCCCTTGCCGGGCGGCCGTCTCCGCTACCCACCGCCCCACCGCATGAATATCGCAGTCGTCATTCCGGCTTTTGACGAGCAGCCCGCCATAGGAACCGTGGTCCGCCGCTGCCATGCTGCGGCCCGGGGCCTGGGGACTCCGCGGGTGGTGGTGGCAGACAACGGTTCCACGGATGGAACAGGCGAAGCGGCCGCGGCGGCAGGCGCCGAAGTGGTGGTCGTTCGACCGCGCGGGTATGGCCGGGCTTGTCTGGGCGCCGCCGCTCACCTGGGCCAGTGGCCGAGCGTCCTGGTCTTTGTGGACGGCGACGGTTCCTGCCGCCCCGAGGAGATGTCTCGCCTCCTACAGCCCATCCGCGCCGGTGAGGCCGACCTGGTCATTGGATGTCGGTCGTCCAACGCCGCCTTGACTTTTCCCCAGCGATGGGGGACCTGGCTGGCCACACGCTTGATCGGTTGGCGCTGGGGCCGGCATTTCTCCGACATCGGACCCTTTCGAGCCATCCGTCTGGACGCCTACAATCGACTGGGCATGCGGGATGTCACCTGGGGCTGGACCGTCGAAATGCAGATTCTGGCGCTCTTGAAGGGGTTGCGGATCCGGCAGGTCGAAGTCAGCTGGGACCCGCGGCTGGCTGGGTTTTCCAAGATCAGCGGAACGGTGAGTGGTGTGTGGCGAGCCGGAGTCAAAATCCTGTGGACCATCGCCAGGTACGCTTTCCGTCGCCGAGCGGCCTCTGGACAATGAAGTGCCTCGTGCCCCTGCCTTGACCCCACTCTTAGGGCTCGCGCAAGAATAACTTCACATTTTGGCATCTCATCTTCACACCATCTTCAGCCGCTCCTCAATCGCGAAATCCTCAACGTAGACCCGGCTACGCCTGCGGTTTCGCTCAATCGTTCGAGGCCAAATCTGGTGCAAATCTGAGCGCCAACTCTGCGAATCTATTCTTGCGCAAACCCTCAGAGCTGGCAACTGGCAGCAGTCGAGGACAAGACTTGCTGGAACACCGTCCAACTGAACCGAAGCGTCAGCGCCCGGCCAAATCCGGATGGCCACTCACTGACGTTCGTGGTTCAGTGACCTGGTGGTAGAATCGGCGTTGACCTGACGGCGTATGCCCCCCGCACCGCCTTTCCAGATTCTCTCGGTAATAAGCTACCCGCCCTTGCCGCCTCGCGGGGCCATAGCCCGCATTCTCACACCCAGTCTACTGTAGAACCGGAATCATCCCCGCTGACTGCGTTGCCCGGCCTCGGCCTCCTCGACGTAGTGCGACTACACCTTCGGGGGTCTCGGTCGTAACGCCTTGTCAGCGCTGCGCTTCCGGCTCTTCGCTACGACCGAGTGTGAGAAATCCGGGGTAGGCGCCTTGATCGCATGCTCGTACAGACGCTCGTAAAGCGGTTGGCTCTCTTGGAGCAGGGGCCGGAGAGTGTCCGGGAAAGGCCCGCTCTTGGGCCGGTAAGGCTGAAAGCGGTTCGACCGATGCACACTGTCATACCAGTAGCGAGCCCAGACGCCGTCATAGGGTTTGGGTCCCGCCGGCCAACTCAACATAGCGCTGTCCATTGGAATTTCCAGGGCTTGACAAAACTGTGAGAGCACGCCCTCGGGATCCAGAAGAAGCTGGCGAGAGTCCAGCACCGGCGGATGCCGGCCGGCCTGGAGCAGCAGTTGGAGGATCTCAATCTGCCCCACGTATCCAGTGTCGCTCAAAGTCGGCCGGGGAAGGTTCTTTGCCAGTGAAGGCAACATTTCCCGCGGGCTGCGAATGAGCAGGGCATTGGTGAGTCGCGTCAGGAATCCGCGCTCGAGACCGACCAGGTGGTGGGCCATGTTCTTGAAGAAGATTATCGGCTTCGGGGTAGGCCCCAGCAGGACTTCTCGAACCACGCGGCGTCCTTGGCAATCCATTCCAGCCATCACCTCCTCGGCGCCGGGGTGAGCGCCACCGGTGCGCTTCAGGTAATGGCCGTACAGAGGTTCGTCGACAACACGGGTGTCCGCCCGTTGAGCGAAGGAGTACATCAAGGCGGTGGAAACATTCCGCGGTCCGGACCAGACAGAGATACGTCGAACTTCAGGCCTCTTCAAGCCTCCCCATCCCCTCGGTCCTGGCCTTGTAAAGGGCCTGCAGCTGCGCGGTTACGGGACCACGGTTCCCTTCCCCGATGGTCCGGCCATCCACCTGTGTGACGGGCGTCAAGCCGCCGAAGGTCCCGGTCACAAAAGCTTCCTCCGCCCCGTAGACATCGGTGAGCGAAAAGGCTTTTTCAAACACCGGAATCCGGTTTTCGCGGCACAATTCAATCACCACTCCCCGAGTCACGCCATTCATGCAGTACTGGCCTGTCGAGGTCCAGACCTGCCCCTTGCGGGCGATGAAGAAATTGGTGGCGTTGCAGGTGCTCACAAAACCCTCCGGGTCCAGCATCAGGGCTTCGTCGGCTCCCGCTTCGAGCGCTTGCAAGAGGGCGATGACCTCATGCAGCTTGCTGTGACAGTTGAGTTTGGGATCCAGGCAGTCAGGTGGGCCGCGTCGAATGGTGGAGGTGAAGAGTCGGATCCCTTTCTCCCTGATGCGAGGATCGGCCACCTTGTACTCGGCGGTGATGACAAGCGTCGGACCGCCGGCGTTGAGCCGAGGATCCTGAGATGGAGTTTTCTTGCTCCCGCGAGTGACCATGAGACGAACATGCACGCCCGTTTTCATCCGGTTCGCTCTGACCGTCTCCTGCAATGCTCTGATCAAGTCCTCACGCGTCATCCCCAGGTCCAGACCGATCGCCTTGGCACCGCCAAAAAGGCGGTCGAGGTGACGATCCAGGAAGAGAAACGACCCCTTGTGCAGCCGCAGGCCTTCCCACACACCGTCACCCAGCAGAAACCCACTGTCAAAGACGGAGATCTTGGCTTGCTCTCGCGGAACCATCTTTCCATTCAGATAGACAAGTATCCCTGAGTTGCGTGAATCGGGCAAAGCGCTGTGCGTGCCTTGAAGCAATGCCTCTCCCTTCCTCGAGGTCTTGGAGGCGAGGGCCCGAGTCTCCCTGGCTCGATTTCTCCAACCTAATCTACTACAGGAGCGCAACCCTCCTCCAGTGCAAGCCAATCGAAGGGGTTTCCCGCCAGAGGTCGAAGAGCTTGGCCACCGTCGGCCGGATGGGTGATCTTTTTCCTCTTTGCCTTCCGGAGTGTGTCCGCTATGCTGGAAGATCAATTCTCGGGTCGTGAACAATCAAAGGGGAGAAAGCTATGAGCATCATCGATTCCTTCATTGCTGAATTCGTTGAGGAGGCCGCCCACACGCGACGGGCGCTGGAAAGAGCGCCCGAAGAGAGGTTCGACTGGGCGCCGCATCCGAAATCCATGACCATGGCACGCCTCGCCTCTCACCTGGCGGAACTGCCCCAGTGGGCGGGCGCTATTCTGGACGCGGATGAGTTCGTCTTGCCCGGAAAGGGCGGCTATACGCCCTTTATGGCCAAAAACAGAGTGGAACTGCTGGAGACCTTCGACCGCTCGATTGAGCAGGCCAAGGAGAAAATGGAGGGTCAGCCGGATGAAAAAATGACCGCCCGCTGGCGGATGAAGTCGGGTGACCGCGTCGTCGTAGAGGCCCCTCGCATCGGCGTCATGAAGCAGATTCTTCTCAACCACGCCATCCACCACCGGGGTCAACTCACGGTCTACCTCCGTCTCAACGACATCCCCGTACCCGCAATCTACGGTCCTTCGGCGGACGAGCAAACCTTCTGAACACACGGAGAGTTGTTTGAAAGGGTCTCAGGTGACGCCTTGGACTCTGTTTGGATGCCAAGGAGCCATAATGGGACTGGTCTCCTTGTCCGCGTTGTGTGGGTGTTCTTTCCCTCGCCAGGATGGGCTCAAGATGTCCGGTTTGAAAGTAACCGAGGTCTTCGCGCTCAGCGTGGTTATCGGTCCAGCTGACTTTGACGAGGGAACATTTCCGGTCGGTATCACGAATGATTACGAGGAGCCATTGATCGCGGAGGAGATCTTCGAATTCCCCGCTCCCGAAGGCTAAGAGGTGCCAAATGAAAAGAACGTGGTCGCCCCCTTCAGCCGCGCCGACCTGTCGATCTCGGCAAGTGACCGCGGCTCTTCTGATGTGGCTCTCGACGTGCGCCATGGCTCTGGCTCAACTCGTCTCGTTCTCCGATCCGGATCAGTTCTCAGCCGAAGCCCTGAGGCTGAGTTTCGAGGAGTTTCAGGGAGCCCAGGCCGATCTGAGCAGTGCCTACTCCTCGGTGGGCATTTTTTTTGCCGGGGAAGGAGGAAGCCGCCCCATGGCGGGGAGAGTCATACTGAGTACATCCCCATCGGCGGCGGTTTGGAGACCGTGCTGAGGAATGGGCCGGTGGGCGGAGACTCGAGCCATCAGGCCCTGATCATCCAGTTTCAGTTTCCGGTCGAACGGGTCGGCCTGACCCTCAGTAACGGAACCGATCAGACCGTCGCCAGCTTCCAGGCCTTCGGTGAAACGGGAGAATCACTCAGCACCGTCACTCAGACGGGTATCGAAGAGATCCAAGGCCCTTTCATCGGGCTCGCGACGACGGCCGATCAGGGAGGAATCTCCATGCTTGTGGTCGACTATGGCGAGGACCCCTCCCCCGAGCAGATCAACGAGCTCCGTTTTCAGTATCTGACCCCGCGCAGGTTTCAAACCTGCATCGCCCAGATCGTGCAGGCAAAAATCGGCACGCAACAGCTGCGCACGCTGCTCAGGGTTCAAAGCGCCTTCTTCGGGGCCAAGGGCACGCTTCGGCTGTTCGACTCGAAGGGCGGTGCGCTGGAGCTGTCCTTGAATGGGCAGCTCGGCAGCAGCTTCGAACTGACGCTGCCCCATTCCACCGGTTCTGGACTGATCGAATTCACTTCAGATGGCCCGGAGGACTGGGTCCGCTCGGGTTACGCTTGTATCGATTCCAACTACCCGATGCTGGCCCAATCG
>JBHHYX010000104.1:0-14072 GCA_046757765.1 Acidobacteriota bacterium
GCGATTGTTTGTAGTGCGAATTGTTATCCAACGCGCAACTTGACCATTTTGTGAACTTGTTTAGGGCCTAGACGGCCCTAAACCGGGTTTCTCACACCCCCTCTACTGCGGACCCGGATGTGGGCATATCCACTGCGTTTCACTGGCCGCTCACAACGGATCAGCCGGAGAACATCTGCTGCCTGAGCTGGCCTCTCGCCTGTTCCACCTCTGTTCGAACCTGGTGGGGTGGTTTTCCGGTGATCATGGCCACTTCGTCCGAGTTGAAGCCCTCCAGCGCAAAAAGGACAAAAGACTCTCTCACCGTCTTGGGCAAGTGAGCAATGGCCCTATGCACCCGGTCTTCGATCTCCTCCTCCACCAGCAACTCCTCGGGCGTGTCGCAAGTCGTGTCCGGCAGCAAGTCCTCCAAGTGCAGAACTTCGTCCGGCTGGTAGAAATCGAGAACATCGTCGTCCCAGGTAGGCGACTCTTCCAAAGGCTCTTCGATGTTGGCCCGCTGGGCTCGGCGCTCCACTTGCTCCAGGCGTCGACTCACCGTCTCGTGGGCGACTTGGAACATCCATTGCTCGAAGGGGACGCTGTGCGGCTTGCTCGTCAACTTCGAACTGACTGCGACGAAGACTTCATCCAACAGAGCCTGAGGTTGCAGCAGGCCGTTGGACAAGTCCTGGGCGACCGCTCGATGGAATAACGCCCGGCGGATATAGTTCTCGATCTTGTCTAGATTCTGATTGATGGCTTGCTCCAGTTTGGGCAGGTCGTTGCTGGGTTTGCGGCCGCCTGGTTTGGCACGTCGCTGCCAGAACTTCTCGCGATTGAGTTGGCTCTTGAACTTCTTGATCCTTCGAAAAAGTTCACCGAACGCTCCGGTCAGGCTGGATACAGGCGTCTCTTCAATCTCGTCTACTCGAATGACTGTCTGAGGCATCGTCAGCACCAGGGTCGTCTGACACTTCTTACCTCTGGAAAGGCCTTCCAGTGTCAGATGCAAGTCCAGATCATGGGATCGAAAGGTAGGCAGCATCCGGCGGGCCTTGTGTGACTTCCGGTCGATCAGCTTCTTCAGGCTGGGAGAAAGGACTTGGTTTCTCTGTTGAATCTTCACGTTCATCGCTCTCATTATAGGACTGATCCGTAGAGCGTGGCAACCAGCCTGAAGCTCGATTTCGGCACTCGTCCCGCTTTGCGCCAACCGGGTGACGATACCCTCCGAGTTCCGTAGAGATGTTAGAATGCAAGGATGATTGTGGCTCCTTTGCCAGAGGCCCGGGTCGGGGAACTCGAGGAGATCCTGGAGGAGGAGGTTGGCCATTGGGAGCACCAGCTGTACTGGGACTTCAAGCCCGCCGTCGAGGTGCTTCGAAGATATCTCAGTTCGCGCAGTCTTCCCGGCCGTGTCTTGAGAACTCCTGGCCGGGAAGTTGTCGGCTATGCCTACCATGTCGTCGATCAGACAGTGGGTTATATCGGTAACATCTATGTCCGGGACAGATTCGCTTCACCGAAGAATTATGAACGGCTACTCGTCCCCACCATTCATTCACTCCGTGCTGGCAACAATATCAAGCGCATCGAGTGCCAGATTTTCCCCTTCAATTTCAATCTGGAGGCCCTTTTTCTCAGCTCTCACTTCGCCGCCCTGAAGAGGCATTTCCTTTGCTTGCCGCTGGAGCGTATGAGTCACAACGGCTGGCAACGGGAGCCTCCAGCCCACTTCAAAATACTCGGCTGGGATCCTTCCTTTTTCATGGCGGCCGCGGAGGTCATCTTCGACAGCTACCGCGACTCAGCCGATCACCGGCTGTGCCGTGACTACCAGTCATTGAGGGGCTGCGTGCGGTTTCTGCGGAACCTGATCGAAAGCCCCGGATGCGGCGTTTTCGCCCCCGAAACGAGCCTGGTTGCAGTGGATGACACGGGTGCTGTTTCCGGAGTCCTTCTGACTTCGCTGATCGGACCGCGCACGGGCATGGTTCCGCAGGTCTCGGTGAGAAAAGCGAGCCAGGGTGAGGGCCTGGGGACGCTTTTGCTGAACAGCTACTGCTGCCGGGCCCAGGCAAGGGATTTTCAACGTGTTGCTCTTTCGGTTTCAGAGGTCAACCAAGGGGCTTACCGGCTCTACCGCAGATTGGGGTTCGAAGAACTCAAGCTGTTTCACGCCTTTATATGGGATTCAGAGGATTCCGGGGCGGTGGATTGAAAAGGCATCACTCCAACTCTCCCGCCACCCCATGGCCAGAACGAGGCTTCACGCCCGGCTGCAACAAGCTGATCGTCTTGTGAACCTCTTCTCGGACTCGGAATTCCCTAGCTGCTTACCGCCGAATTTCGAGGATTTACTCTCAGATGCGTTCCAGGGACGAGTGTACGTACCCTTGCGCTTGCTTCGGTAAACTGAACCGAAGCGTCGGCGCCCGGCCAATCCGGATGGCCACTCACTCACGTTCGTGGTTCAGTGACGGCGGAATCGCTCAACCGATGGAATCAAGATTCCAAATGTTCCTGGTTGGTCTGAGTCGACCGGGACATTGGCGGCCTGGGCTCTGGAGAGACTCAATTGCCGGCATTTGTTCTTTGACTCCCAGCCACGGGTGCTTTGACTCGAATCCTCTGGCCAGGATAAATAATTGCTCCAGGACCCAGGTTGTTCCAGCGCCACAAGTCTTTGACCGAGATACCGTACAGATGAGCGATCCGGGAGAGGGAGTCACCTCGTCGCACCACATGAGGGGAAACGCCAAGGTGGGCAGACGCCCTCCCCCCCCTCCAGCCTCCAAGTGGAATGATCAAGTTCTGATTGATCTTCAGACGGTGGATGTTTCTGATGCGGTTCACCTCGGCGATGGCGTGCATCGAGACGCCGTAAGCCCGGGCGATGCGGGACAAGGTTTCACCGGATCTTACGCGATGATGTTTGAGCCTCAATCGCTTCTCCGCAGGCACTTGCGCAAGGCGCTCGAGCAGCGGTTCACCCTTACCGACCGGAACCTTGAGGCGATAGTCTGTGGAGTCAAACGGGGTCACACCCCGCCGGAGTTCGGGGTTCAACTCGGCAATCGATGCAACGGACACGCCGATCGTCTTCGCCACCACTCCCAGATCGACCTGGTAATTGAGAGCCACCGCCTCGTAGGCCAGAGCAGGCTGGGGCCGGACCTTGAATCCATAAAGTTGAGGGTGACGGAAAATGATAATCGAGGCCAGGATGGAGGGTACGTAGTGAATGGTCTCACGCGGAAGCAATCGCCGCCTGGCCATGGTCCAATAGTCCATCCTGCCATAACGCTTGAGGATCCGAGCGATCCTCCCCGCCCCTACGTTGTAGGCTGCCAATGCCAGGTGCCAATCGCCAAACCGCCGATGGAGGTCGCGCAGATGGCGAGCGGCGGCGCGGGTTGACTTTTCTATGTCCGACCTCTCATCCAGCCACCAGTTGACCCTCAACCCGTACCTTCGCCCTGTTCCCTTCACGAACTGCCAAAGTCCTCTGGCCCTCGCTCGTGAGTAGGCGGTAGGCTTGAAGAGACTCTCTATATGAGACATGTAGACCAGATCCGTGGGAACTCCAACCTCCTGAAAGACTGCCCTGAACAGATCCAGGTACTTACCCGAACGTCTTAACCCTTCTTCCATAATCCGGCGCCCTGGGCCCTGATAGTAGTTCAGGAACTTGAGCACGACCTTGTTCAGGACCACTGGAAAATCAAAGTGGGTGTGGCGAAGATCGGCACTGACGACCTCTTCCAAAGCCCGATCCACTTCGATCTCAAAGAGGTTGACCTCAGCGATCTTCTCCAAAGGAGTCGATTCGCTCAGGCGTGCTTGCAGGTCGTCAAGATCCATTGTTGCCTGGATTTCGATCGTCTGGATCTTGTTGAATAAGTCGTAGTAGGCGCGTTCCAGCTCAGGATGATCGAAAAACTCGAGGCTGGAATTCCTGAGGGTGTCCAGGGACCTGTCAAACCGCTCCCGTGCCTGCGGTAGTGCGCCTGATTCAAAAAGCTTCTTTCCCTCACTGAACTGATGCCGGGCCCGCTCGATCAAATCCGGGAGCGGCTGGGGAGATTCCAGATCTTTCCTGACCGCTGGCCCGAGGTTCCCGGAGGATTGGGTTTGATCGACCGGGTCAGGGGTCGGAAGGGCCGGCCCTGTGGCTTGTCTGGGCAAAGGAGGGGGATCGGTTTGCCCCGCTACTTGGGGCAGCTCGTGTCGATTGGCACCGCAGCCGGCGGATAAGACTGCCCCCACCAGCAGCAAGGTTGTTGCTCTCCCTGTTTTGCGCAAAACGATGGCCTGAAAAATGGGTCCGATTGATTCTTTTACTGGCCGGCAATGCCACCCTGGACTTGCACTTGCGCCTTGGGGAGGAGTTCGAGCGCGCGCAGGACCTGAGGATCGATCTCCAGGCTGGCCCGATAGCCTTCCCTTTCCCCAAACAGGGTCAAAAACAATTCCTGCTTGATCCGGTTCCTGATGAAGTTGCGGTTCTCGGCAAAACTCTGGTCGCTAAACGGGACTTCCTTCTCTTTCATGTATTGGCGGAAGATGTCCAGAGTTTTCTCCGAGACGAGCAGCTTTCGAACCAGGTCTTGTTTGCGGCTCGAGTCGAGGGCGGCGATCTCATCGTGCGAGTAGTTGTAGCGGACATCGGACTTGATTTCGCCCGACGTCAGCCGGGCGGCAAACTGAAAGAAGAGGTTCTTACGGTTCAACTGTCTGGCCAGCTTGGTGTAGGGGAGAGGTTCCACCCGCTCATCAGGAGTAATCCCGCCACCATCATACACCGGTCGACCGCCGTCGGTCTCATGCTTGAGCCGGGTCTCATGCTTGGCCCTCTTCCGATTATAGAAATAGTCGTAAAAACCACCTGAATAGTCACGCTGAATCAAACGGTTGCTGGGTGTATAGTACTTGCCCGTCGTCAGCGCCAGTCCCCGATGACCCTCCAGTGGATAGATGGTCTGGACCAAAGCCTTTCCAAAGCTGGTCTCTCCCACAATGAGTGCCCGATCATGGTCCTGGAGAGCTCCGGCCACAATCTCGCTGGCGCTGGCACTATTCTCATTGATCAGCACCACCATCGGGTAGTCGTACTTACGCCCATGCGGCGCGGTGTAGGTTCGATCAGGAGTTCCTCCCCGGCTGCGCGTACTCACGATCAGTTGCTTTCGTTTTAAAAAGTGGTCCGCCACCGCTATGGCGGCGCTCAGTGAGCCTCCAGGGTTGTCTCGTAAATCGAGAACCAATCCGGATAACTGGACCTCACCCAACTCTCTGAGGGATTTGTCGAGTTCCCGGCCCGTCGTCTCAGAGAACTTGTCAATCCGGAGATATCCGACACCGGGCTGAATGTGAAACGCAAACTTGATCGTGTAGATCGGGATTTCGTCACGTTCGACGACAAAATCCAGAGGCTTGACTTCACCCGGGCGCTGGACGGTGATGTTGACTTTCGTTCCCCTGGGACCTTTCAGGTTCGGAATCACCTCGTCATTGAGGTCCCAGTCTTCAATCGGCTTGCCTTCGATCTGGAAGATGACATCCCCGACCCGGAGGCCTGCCTTGTAGGCGGGGGTGCCTGGGGCGGGAGGTTCCACAATCACCACACGCCCGCTGCCGGGAGACTCCGCTCTGATGGAAATCCCAAGGCCGTAGTACTTGCCGTGCTGCTCCTCCTGCAACCGGTTGTAATCTCTGGTGGCAAAAAAGGAACTGTGGGGATCCAAAGTCCGAAGCATCCCGCGAATTGAACTCTCCACCAGCTTCTCCGAAGCGACATCTCTGGCATAGTTCGCCTGCACCAAAGCCAGGGTTTCCGTAAAAGTCTTGAGCAGACTCTGGGTGCGATCACTGGGGGAGGACACAGCGCTGACTCTGTCTCCCAGCAAACCGCCCAGGATCGCCACAGTGGAGATTGTGAGGAAGAGAAGAAAACCAAGTCTATTTCGCATCCGGTCTCCCAGCATCAAAAGCGGCAGCCAGTATACCACGTTCTTCGGCCCTCTCCCCAGACACCCATACCGGCCGACCGAGTTCCGAAGGTGATCCGGCGCCATGAACCCGCACCACGCAATCCAGGCGGATGAGCGACCCGTGTGGGGCGGAAGCAACAGTCAGGGCCTCACGTCGCCCCCTCAGGGCTTTCTGTGTTGGCTTTGGCCGGGCCCCCCAGGGCGTGCACGTGTTTAGCGTCTTGTTCTTGTCCTCCCTTATTTGACTTGCCGCGGGCGGGTGGCATAAACTGGGTTGGAGTCTTAGGTTGAGCGCTTCTTGCGTAAGGGAAGCACTTGGATCCTGTGCCTTCGCGGGTGGGGGCGGCGAAACCCTCCCCTCGGCGCATGTCAAGGATCGAAAAAGACCCGCAAGACCACGGATTGGCGCTTCCCACCCTTGCGAACCGCCCAATTCGAGGCTGAATAGGAGTTCACCGAAATGTTCAACCTGGGTGTTCCCGAGCTTCTCGTAATCTTCATCATTGCCTTGCTTATTTTTGGTCCCAGGAAGCTTCCCGAACTGGGCCGTTCTCTGGGTAAAGGCATCGGCGAGTTCAAGCGGGCGACCAGCGACCTGAAGAAGACCTGGGAGGAAGAGGTCAAAGCCGAGGAAGAGGATCTGAGAAGAACTCTGAACTCGGATTAGCCTGCCTGGATTCCTCACGCCGAAACGTCACTACCTGATTCCGGTCCCTGAATTCGGTGAGGTACAGTTGCTCTTCCATATCATGGGAACACATCCACTCCGGCTCCTTGTCTGACCACCCATGCATGATTCTCCTACAGAGCCCACTGAAGAAAGGGCCTCCAACGGATCGATAGGAGGCGGACAACCCCAAAAGAAATCCTCCAGCGATCTGCTCAGCATCTATGATCGCGGTGATCCGCCAGCACCAAAGTCAACTCCCTTCCGGGAGGTGCGGGAGCCGGACGAGAATGGAGAACTGGGCGGAAAGATGACCTTCCTCCAGCATCTGGACGAGCTGCGCCGCCGCATCCTCTACAGCATCATTGCTTTGGCAGTTACCTTCGGGGCAAGCTTTTTTTTTCATGAACAGATCTTCGAGTTTCTTTCCGCCCCGATCCACTCGGCGGTAGGGGAACTTGTCGTCATCAAACCCACTGAGCCTTTCACTATCTATCTGAAGGTGTCTTTCGTGGCAGCCGTCTTCCTGGCCATTCCCGTTATCCTGTTTCAGACCTGGCAGTTCGTTGCGCCCGGCCTGTACAGAAAAGAGAAGACCTACGTCGTGCCCTTCCTCTTTTCATCCACTCTTTTGTTTGTGCTGGGGGGCGGTTTTGCCTACTACGTTGTGCTTCCGCCAGCACTGGATTTTCTCCTCAACGTGTTCGGCTCCAAGTTCAAACCGATGATCACGGCCGTCGAGTATTTCAATTTTGAAATGGTGATCCTGCTAGGTATGGGGGCGATTTTTCAGCTCCCGGTTCTGGTCGCCTTCCTGTCGATTTTTGGATTGGTGACTCCCGGTTTCTTGTGGCGAAACTTCCGCTACGCCTTTCTTCTGATTGTCATTGTGGCGGCTGTAGTCTCTCCGACGACTGATCCCCTCAACCTTCTTCTGTGGAGCGGCCCGATGGTGATCCTCTACTTCGCCAGCATCGGAGTTTCGTGGATTTTTCAGCGCCGCAGGGCTCGCCAAGGCAAGTCTTGAATTTGTCCCGGGGCGGATGGGCTTTCCTGGGGCCCGCACTTTTCATAAGCTGTCCCCCTCTTCCCCGGTATCGGAATCGGGTTCGCAATCGCAATCGCCGTAGGTTGCAATGGCGGGGAGCAACAGGAAGGATGTCGATCATCGATACCGACCCCGATAGCGATACCGATACCGATGCACACGGGCTATGGCCCCTGCCGGCAACACGAGACTCGAAAACGACGTACCCCACCTCTATACTTTGAGTTGTGAAGGGACCTCGCCATCTGACGCCGGCGGAATTTGCGATCATCGAAATCGTGTGGAGGCGAGGAGAACCCTTGTCGGTAGGCGATGTTCTCCGAGAGCTGCAACGCAAAAGACCTGTCGCTTACACCACGGCCATGACGATACTTGACAAAATGGCCCGAAAGGGCAGCCTTGGGCGAGAAAAGAAGGGAAAGGCCTATTATTACTCGCCCCTGGTCAACCGCAGCCAGGTTCTGGGCTGCCTGGTTCAGGAGTTTGCCGACTGTTATTGCGGCGGTGACAAGAAGCAGATTGCTCCCTTTCTGGGCAAACCTTCAACCGGCGGTCAAGTTGGCGTAAAGAACCGGAAACCCGGGAGGGTGAAAACAAAAGGAGAAGAATCTGAAAGGGCCGACTCTGGAGACCTCAGTGGTGGGATTGATGTCGTCTTACTCTAACCCGAGTTGAGCGAGGGCCGGCCTTGCCGCGGGCGAACCTTTGATTCTGTGAGGATGGCGGGAGACGTTGGCCATGTGTCGTCTGTATGGTTTCCACTCCAACGAAGCGACCAAAGTGGAATGTACGCTCATCTATGCCCAGAACGCGCTCATGATTCAAAGTCGGGCCGATCTGCGGGGAGTCTCTCATGCCGATGGTTGGGGAATTGGATTCTATGTCGACTCCCGACCCTTCATAGAACGCCGAGACAAGGCCGCTTATCAAGATCTGCATTTCGGCTCCACTGCTGAGCGCGTGCACTCCAAGACCGTGGTTGCCCACGTACGCAAAGCGACCGTGGGAGGCCTCTCGACAGTCAACACCCACCCCTTCGGTTATGGCTCCTGGATCTTTGCCCACAATGGAACCATCACGGCCTACAACCAGATCCGGGAACGGCTCGAGCGGCAGACGACCCCCGAATTCCTGGCTGCTCGCAAGGGTTCGACCGATAGTGAGCTCGCTTTTCTTTGGCTGTTGAGTCGAATGAGAGGAGGAGGAGTCGACCCGGATGACGTTTGCACCGATCTGGGCAGGTTGGTTCACATCTTCGGCCAGTCCATTCGGACATTAGCCGAGTGGTGCCGGGAGCAGCAGGCCCCGCAAGACGCCAGACTCAACTTCCTGCTCACCGATGGCAGGATCGTTCTCGCCTCGCGTTGGAACAATTCTCTTTACTGGGTCTCGCGGCAAGGGGTCCATGACTGTGAAGTCTGCGGGATTCCACACATTCAGCACCAGCCGGAGGTGAACTACCAGAGTGTGGTCCTCGCCTCGGAACCGATTTCGGACGAATCGTGGCTGGCGATTCCGGAACGGCATTTGATCGCTGTCGACCAGGCTATTCATTGCAGGATCATGCCCGTTTGAACCGTCCTCCACCGAGATCGGAGGAGCCCTTCCAGCTATCGCCTGGGCCCGGATCGAACCGGGAACAACGCGTCGTCCGTTGCTGGTAAGGGATGTTAACCCGCATTTCTCACCGGTTTCGTCATGAGGAGTCGAAGGCTGCGTCCTGCCAAGGCTTGCGAGCGAGGCCCGCGCAGGCGTACTGTACAGTTATGTCGAGCAAGCCGACTGGGCATCACGCGGACAGGGCGGATGAATTCGGCTATGCAATAGACACTCTGTGAGGAAATGCGGGTTACAGGTCATGGAATTGTAAGAAATGAGGATACGATGGCGCTACGCAACTCGATGCTGCTGAAAACCTTGCCGGCTGTGGCGATAATAGCAGTCTTCTGGGGGTGCTCCTCGGGCCGGGAGGAAAACAAGAAAATCCCTGACGATGAGCTGACTCTGAGGGCGAAACAGTTGGCTCTTGACGTGATCCTGGTCGACACCCATGTGGATGTCCCCTATCGGCTGCAGAGCAAGATGGAGGATATTTCAAGGCCAACCCCGGATGGCAACTTTGACTATCCGAGGGCCCGGGAAGGGGGCCTGGATGCTCCCTTCATGTCCATCTACGTGCCGGCTTCCTATCAGAAGTCGGGCGGAGCGAAAGCCTTTGCCGACAGTTTGATCGACATGGTTGAAAAGTTTCAAGAGGACTGGCCCGATCACTTCGTCCTGGCCCGCTCGGTGGCGGATGTGCGGGCCGCATTCGGCAGCGGTCGAATCGCCCTCCCCATGGGGATGGAAAACGGGGCGCCCCTGGAGGGCAAGCTGGCTAACCTGAAACACTTCTACGACCGGGGTATCCGCTATATCACGCTCACCCACTCCCAGAGCAATGCCATCTGCGATTCCTCCTACGATCCCAATCGGCAGTGGCACGGGCTCAGCCCCTTCGGGCGAAAGGTGGTGGCAGAGATGAATCGGCTTGGCATCATGGTCGATATTTCTCATGTCTCGGATGAGACCTTCAACCAGGTCATTGACTTGTCCCAGGCTCCCGTCATTGCCTCCCACTCCTCAGCGAGACACTTCACCCCGGGCTGGGAACGGAACATGAGTGACGACATGATCGAAAGGCTGGCTGAAAATGGAGGCGTCATCCAGATCAATTTTGGGTCGTCATTCATCCGGGAAGACTATCAGAAGGCATCCGAGAAAAGGCGGGAGGCGATCCAGGCATTTCTCAAGACCAACGACCTCGAGAGGAGTGCCCCCCGTGCCAAGGAGTGGATTGCCAACTACGAGCGCGAGCACCCGGCCCCCGTGGCAGACGTCGCGGACGTGGCCGATCACATCGATCACATCAAGAGCCTGGTGGGGATCGACCACATGGGCATCGGTTCCGACTTCGACGGGGTGGGAGACAGTTTGCCCACAGGACTGACAGACGTCTCCGCCTACCCCAATCTGATTCGAGAACTCCTCAAACGCGGCTACACGGAGGCGGAGATTGAAAAGATCACCTCGGGCAACCTTCTCAGGGTGTGGTCTGAAGTGGAACGAATTGCCTCTGAGCTGCAGTCCAAGAGCCATGCCCCTTCTTCCGGGGCCAAATCGCAGTAGGCGCCGAAAGGAGGAGACATTGAGCCGAATGGAGCGACTCTCTACCCCGGATTATGCACAAGGTTTCGTCGCGAGGCGTCGGAAGCGCCGCGCTGACAAGGCGTTACGCCCGAGTCCCCCGGACGCGTAGTCGTGCATTACGTCGAGGAGGCCGAGGGTGGGCAACGCACTCAGCGCGGATGATAACGGCGCAGCAGCAGAAAGCTGGTGAATAGTCCGGGCTACGGCGATGTGTACTCAAGAGAGGGCCTCAGTTTGGACCACACTCGGCTTTCCCCGGAAAAATCCCTGCCCGTATTTCACGCCCAGCTCCTCAAGGTCTCCAGCTCTTCAGCGGTTCCCATGGCGACCCGGGGAGAGGGAACATTCCCGGACTTGTTACAATGACCCTCATGAAAGCAATTGTGATTCACCGCCACGGTGGCCTTGATCAGGTTGGCTACGAGGTTGTGGACCGGCCGGTTGTGCGAGACCATCAGGTTCTAGTTCGCACTAGAGCCGCCGCCTTGAACCATCTTGATCTTTTTGTCTTGGGCGGCATCCCGGGAGTGGAGCTGGAGATGCCTCACGTCCCGGGTTCAGACGGGGCCGGAGTGGTGGAGGCCGTAGGGGGGCGTGGCGATCGTTTTGATCCCGGCGACAGAGTCATGCTCAATGCCTGCCTCTGGTGCGGAAAGTGTGAGTTTTGCATCCAGGGGGAGCAAAGTTTGTGCACCCAGCTGCATCTGGTGGGCGAACATGGACCGGGAACTTTTGCAGGCTACTTCCTCGTCCCCGAGGCGAATCTCGAAAAGATCCCCGAAGGTGTCACATTCGAGGAGGCGGCCGCCTTCTCTCTTGTCTTCCAGACGGCCTGGCGGATGCTGCAAACTCAGGCGCGCATTCGAGCAGGCGATGATGTCTTCATTCACGGCATTGGAGGTGGGGTCTCGACGGCCGCATTGCAGATCACGAAACTGGCCGGCGGGAGGGCCTTCGTGAGTTCCTCCAGCGACCGGAAACTGGAAGAAGCTCGGCGCCTCGGGGCCGATTTCTGTTTCAACTACAGTCAGACAGACCCAGTTCGTTCGGTTCTGCGTCTGACAGAAAAACGTGGGGTAGACATTGTCGTCGACAACGTGGGCAACGCCACCTGGAAACAGAGCCTGAAGATGGTTCGAAAGGGAGGCCGTATTGTGACCTGCGGGGCGACGACCGGGCCGAGCCCAAGAACGGAGATTCGACTCATCTTCTGGAAGCAGATCCAAATATTCGGTTCGACAATGAGTAATTGTCTGGAATATCGGCGGCTCATCAAGCTACTCGGCTTGGGCAAGCTCAAACCGGTGATCAGTCACGTCCTCCCACTCTCGGAAGGCAAGAGAGCCCTCGAGCTGCTGGCTGATCAGCAACAGTTTGGCAAAATCGTCTTGAAGGTCGAGGATTAGCTCGGAGTTTTTGTGCCAGCCTCGGGGATCGGAAGGAAGTGATGAAATGCAAGTCCTAGGCGAGCTGAGACCACCCCTGACTCTCCTGACCGAGGAAGAGAATCTCTTTCGCGACAGCATTACCGCCTTTGCCCAAGAGCAGGTTCGTCCCCACGTTGCGGAGATGGACCGGGAAGGCAGGTTTCGTCAGGACCTGGTCGACCAGTTCTTCGATCTGGGCCTCATGGGTGTCGAAATACCGGAACAGTACGGTGGAGCCGGATCAACCTTCTTTATGTCCATCCTGGCGGTAGAGGAATTGAGCCGGGTCGATGCTTCGGCCGGCGTGATCGTGGACGTCCAGAACACCTTGGTCAACAACGCCTTTTTGCGTTGGGGGAGTGAAGAGCAGAAGAAACGCTATTTTCCGAAGCTCGCCACCCGCTGGGTGGGGGCTTATGCCTTATCGGAGGCCGGCTCCGGAAGCGATGCTTTTTCTCTTCAGGCCCGGGCCGAACGGAAGGGTGAACGCTTTGTCCTCAACGGACAAAAGCTCTGGATTACGAACGGTCATGAAGCGTCGCTGTTTATCGTCTTTGCCAACGTGGCGCCGGAAAAGGGCTACAAGGGAATCACGGCCTTCCTGGTCGAGCGGGACAGCCCCGGCTTCACCGTAGGCAGGAAGGAAGACAAGCTCGGCATTCGCGCCTCTTCCACCTGCGAGTTGATGCTGGAGAATTGTGAGGTCCCAAGCGAGAACGTGCTGGGCGAGGCCGGCAAAGGCTACAAGCTGGCCATTGAGACTCTCAACGAGGGCCGAATCGGAATCGGGGCTCAGATGATCGGCGTCTCGCGTGGGGCGTTGGAATCCGCGATCGGATACTCCAAGGAGAGAGAGGCCTTCGGGCGGCCCATCGCCGATTTCCAGGCCGTACAGTTTCAGCTGGCCGAAATGGCCACCCAACTGGAAGCGGCCAGGCTCACCGTCTATAACGCCGCCCGGCTCAGAGAAGCCGGAAAGAGTTTCCTCAAGGAGGCGGCCATGGCCAAATACTTCAGCTCGGAGGTGGCCGAGCGCATTACGTCGCAGGTGATCGAGATCTACGGCGGCTATGGCTATACTAAGGACTACCCTGCTGAAAAGTACTATCGGGACGCCAAGATCGGTAAGATCTACGAAGGAACCTCGAACATGCAGTTGGCCACAGTCGCCAAGCAGATCCTCGATTGACAATGCTGCCGGAATCGCTCCAGGGCGCTCTTCGGGAGCACCTCAAGAAGGTCAAGACGATCCACCGGCGCGACCGGGCCCAAGGCTGGGGGCGTGTCCAGGTGCCCGGCGCCTTGGCCCGCAAGTATCCCAACGCCCCCGCCCACTGGCGCTGGCAATGGGTGTTTCCACAGGAAAACCGATGGAACGATCCCAAGACGGGTGTGGAGGGTCGACATCACGTGGACGAATCCATCCTCCAGAAGGCGTTTAAGAAGGCCGTAGAAGAGGCAGGTCTCACCAGGCGCGCAAGCTGCCACACACTGCGCCATTCCTTCGCGACCCACCTGCTGGAAAGCGGCCAACACATCCGAACGGTTCAGGAGCTTCTCGGGCACAAGGACGTCAAGACCACCATGGTGTATACCCATGTGCTGAATCGAGGGGGCCGAGGCGTCCCAAGTCCGCTCGACAACTGGTAAGGACGGCAACGATGAGGGGTGTTATCGGGAAACCAGATAAGACGACAGGTTCCGGCGAACCAGTCTGCAACCTACTGACCATGCGTGGCTTCGAGGATTGTCGGGGGCGTCTTATC
>JBHHYX010000105.1:0-14028 GCA_046757765.1 Acidobacteriota bacterium
CAGCGCGGATGATAACGGCGCCGCAGCAGAAAGCTGGTGAATAGTCCGGGTTAAGTCATGAGGAGTCGAAGGGTCGGCCCTGACAAGGCTTGCGACCGAGGCCCGCGCAGGCGTACTGTACAGTACATCGAGCGGGCCGACCGGGCGTAACGCAGTCAGGGTGGATGCATTCGGCTCCGCAATAGATCGTTGGTGAGAAATTCGGGTTAGGAGCTTTCACCACGTTGCGTGACCGACTCCACTTGCGTTACAAAAGCGTTTACCGGGGACTGGTTTTTCTCTGGACTAGCGGAGGCCTCTTACATCCCTCCCCGGTCTTTGCCGAGCCCCACTCCCGACAACAAACTGAGACTCAGGAGCCTTCTTCCCCAGAAAAAGACAAGCGTCCGGAGAAATCCTCCGGCCAGGAAGAGGTGAAACCGCTGCTTCTGCAGAAAGGCGCCCTTTTTGAGGGCGACCTCCCCGGACAATCCGGCTTGAAGCTGGACGACCGGGTCCGTGAAGTCCGCGAATTGGCCCTGATCGGAAACTACAACGAACTGATCAGCCTGGTAACCGGCGAGCATCACAAGGTCATTCGTTCGATTGCGGCCATGTCGTTGTCACAGTTCGAGGAAAAGCCGGCGCTGGAGGCTCTCATCCAGGCCAGCGGGGATCCGGATGAGTGGGTCCGGCGCATTGCCGTCGATGCCCTTTCCTACGCGGCCACCCGAGAAACGGCAGGCGCCGCCCAAGCGCTTGGTCGGGCACTCGAGGATCCGGACGCCACCATTGCCCGAGCGGCCAAGGCGGCTCTCGACCGTTTGCTGGCGCCGGCCCAGCCGGTTTCCTTCTCTACTGTGGAAATGGGAACGGACAGCGGCTTCGATGAACCCGGTCAGTTTGTGGTCACCAGATCCGAGAGCTGGCAGAGACTGTGGTCCAGGCACCGACCTTCGACCACAGCTCCCTCCATCGATTTCTCCAGCCAGCAGGTCATTGGTGTTTTTCTGGGCCGAGGAGTGCCTGAAGCGACTGCCTTGGAAGTGGAATCGATTGAGGAGAAGCCCGATTTCTTGAGAGTGCGAGTCGTGGTCACCTCTTCCGATCCCTCGCAGGCCTCGGTCAGGAGGTCCTTCCTCTCCCCCTACCACATCCTCATGCTTGCCAAAAAGAAACTGGCCGTTCACATCGTCCGGAAGAGGGTTGCGTCCAGGTAGGCTCCCACCGAGTCAGCCACCCGGGCCGTCGGCGCTGAAGTAGGCCTCCAGAGAATTCAGCTGGTCAACCAGATCCTCGACGTGATGGTGAAGAAGATTACGGATTGAGATCAGTCCCACCAGCCGGCCCGCTTCGTTCACGATGGGCAGATGGCGAATGTGTTGGGAAATCATCAGTTCCAGGGCGTCACCGGCCTCCGCGCCCTCAATGACCGTCCGAACGGTGGGGGTCATCACTTCTCCGACCGCCGTCTCCTCGGGGTTCCTTCTCCGTCCAACCACTCGCAACATGACGTCCCTTTCGGAAAAAATCCCCGCCAGCTTTTCTCCATCCAGAACAGCGGTGGCGCCGCCGCGCGCGTTTTGCATGGCCACCACAGCATCCATGACGGTGGCTGTGACTTCCACGGTCGGCGGCGGAACCTGGGCGATTCTGATGACTTTCATCTCCAACCTCCCCATTTCATCTCAAGACTTCCCCCTCCAGCTCTTCTATTAGAATGAATGCGGGCGCTTTTGGCAAGGGGCAGAGCGAGTTTACTTGACCGGGACCAGCTAGCCCGCACTATTCATCAACTGTCTCCTCGATCGGCGAGATCCTCCGTGCTGACTGAGTTGCGCTTGCTCGGCCGCCTGGTGCGGCTAGGCCGCGAAGAGGGCCACAAAACGATCAACCTGTGTGGCTGGCAACATTTCACACTACCAAGTAACGGAGTCCCGACCGTGAGGGATGCGGTATCCCCGGGCTCACACTGGTCCTTGCTCTCCATTGGCTGACGCTGCCGGCTCCCATTTCGTTCTCTTTTCCCTGTGCCTTCTTCTCGGCGCTACGGGGTGGCGCGCTACTCTTTACCTGAATTGAGCGATTCTCGATGGCGGCCAGAACCGCTCCACTCAGGATTGAATAATCCGAACTATGTTTGGGGTGTGAAGCTTGGGTCCTTGGGATTTGTTTGAGATTTGGCCCCTTGGTCCTTGGGAATTTCTCGTTCCCATCCCAAAAGCTAAGCTATTATTCCACCACTATTCAAGAGCTTCGGGATGGGAACGAGACTAGAGGGGCTGGCGCCCTGAAATGGCGCGGGAGATCGTGACTTCGTCGGCATACTCCAAGTCGCTTCCCACCGGTATTCCAAGAGCAATTCGAGAGACCTTGACGTGCAGCGGTTTGATCAGCTTGGAGATATAGAGGGCAGTAGCCTCGCCTTCTATGGTCGGATTGGTGGCCACGATGACTTCCTCGACCTTGCCCTCTCTGAGGCGATCCAGCAGGTTCTTCAGCTTCAGGTCATCGGGACCGACCCCGTTCAGTGGCGAGATGGTGCCGTGAAGAACGTGGTAAACACCTTTGAACTGTCCACTCTTCTCGATGGAGAGAACATTGAAGGGTTCTTCAACGACACAAACTTCGCTCTGATTCCGGCCCGGATCAGAGCAGGTCCGGCAGGGATCCGCCGTGCTGATATTGTTGCATCGTGAACAGAGGATCAGATTGGCCTTCAGTTCGGAGATTGCAGCCGCCAGCTGAAGGCAATCCTGTTGAGGTTTTCGGATCAGGTGAAAGGCAATCCGCTGAGCCGACTTGGCCCCGATTGCGGGGAGCTTCTTCAATTCATCGATCAGTTTCTGGACGGGATCAGAAGTGCTTGTCATGGGTCCGTTTACCTCCTTGCCAGGCAGCCATCACCCCTCCCACCTTCGGCTAGAGTCCGAGGAGTCCTCCCGGCAGGTTTCCCAGTCGGGAGCTCATGCCCTCATCGATCTTCTTGCTGGCCTCGTTTACAGCCGCGATAATCAGGTCCTGAAGCATCTCGACATCCTCGGGATCGACTGCTTCGGGTTGAATCTCAAGAGACAACAGCTTCTTTTCTCCGTTCATGCACACTTTCACGGCGGCACCTCCGCTGCTTGCTTCCACCCGCAGTTGCTCCATCTCGTCCGCCATCTGCTCCTGCATCATCCGGGCCTGCTTCATCAGGTTCTGAAGCTGCTTCCTTTTCATTCCGTCAATCCTCTCCTTTCCTGTGAACCGTGTACTTGCCCGGGAACGTCTCCAGAAATGCCTTTACCCTCGGATCCCCCTCCGGGTCAAACGCCGGAGGCGCCTCGGAAGCTTGCTCCAGCGTGATCTCAACCTCCACAGCCGAGCCTGCGATTTTAGCACACAGCTTCTCGAGGACCTCCCTGTTCTGGGCGCTGTTGACGATCGAATGAGAAGCAGTGTGCGCCCCCCCGAATGCGACCGAGAGCTTCCCTCCAGTGAAGGTCAGGCGTGCGGCATGCTCCAGCAAGGTGTAGAGAGGGGTGTTTTCTTTTTGCAGCAGCGACCGCAGTTGGGTGGCGCCGGACGCAACCGGCAGTGAAGATTTCCACCCACCGGGGGCGGTCTTTTCAGCTTCTGCCGCGGCAACCGCCGGAGCGGATTCCTTTGACCTGGACTCGGCTTCAAAACCCGGACTTTCACTGTGTGCAGTGGAGGAGGAGAGGGCCGTCTGGCCCGATTCCATGCGGCCAATCACGTCCTCCAGTTCCGCCAGACCTGCGACTTCCACCAGTGTGATCAACGCCATTTCCAGGTGGATGTAGGGATGAGGATGTGTTCGTAATTCAGTCTCGGTGCGGCTCATCATGTCGTAGAAGCGAATCAAGTCCAGTCTGGAGAATTGTTCCGACTGTTGGATTAGAATATCTTTCTCAGCCCCGGTCGGACCCAGGAGACGCTCATCCCAGCCCGCCACCTTCAGAATGAGCAGGTCGCGGATATAGCGAATGAACCTGCGGATGAGATTCTGCGGGTCCACACCCGAATCGATCAAGTCCTGGACCTGGTTCAGCAAGGCTTCGCGGTCGCGCTCCAGGACGGCCCCCACAAGCTGGCTGACAACTTTTTCATCGACCGTCCCCAGAAGCGTTCGCACATCTTCATCGCTCACCCGATTGCCCGCGAAGGCGACGATCTGCTCCAGAGTGGACTGAGCGTCGCGCATGCTTCCTTCAGCAGTGGAGACGATCGAGCTCAGCCCATACTCGGCAATTTCAACACCCTCTTCTCGGCAGATCCCCTTCAAGCGGTCCAAAAGTAGCGCAGCGGGAATAGGTTTGAAAAAGAATTCCTGGCAACGTGAGGTGATAGTGACCGGAATGCGATGGCGCTCGGTAGTAGCCAAAATGAACTTGACGTGAGAAGGAGGTTCCTCCAATGTCTTGAGGAGAGCGTTGAAAGCCTCCTTGGTCAACATATGGACTTCGTCGATGATAAAGATCTTGTGACGATCTCGGGAGGTTCCGTAGCGGACACTTTCGCGGATCTCGCGAATATTTTCGATCCCCCGGTTCGAAGCGGCATCGATTTCGAGAACATCCAGGCTGCCGGATTCGCTGATCTCCCGGCAGGAGATACACTCCCCGCAGGGTTCGTGAGTCAGCCCTTTGTGACAGTTCAAGGCCTTGGCCAGGATGCGGGCGGTGGTCGTCTTGCCCACTCCACGGATGCCGGAAAAAAGGAAGGCGTGGGCGATGCGGCCGCTCTTGATGGCGTTCACAAGAGTGGCGGTGACAGTCCCCTGTCCCACTACGTCCTCAAATTTCTGAGGCCTCCACTTAAGGGCTAATACTTGGTAGGTCATGATTCGGGTTCCGGGAACTTTACTATACCATCCCGATGGGGGGGCACAGCTCTCCCCCATTTCTCATGAGCCTTCCACCGCAGCGCCGGGATTATCCGCGCTGACTCGGATTTGACTGGGATGGCTACACTTGACTTTGCCGGTCATGACGGCTGTAATAAAGGGTTTCTGTGACATGGAGGAGTACCGAAGTGGACGTAACGGGCCCGACTCGAAATCGGGTTGCTCGGTGATGAGCCGGGCACGTGGGTTCGAATCCCACCTCCTCCGAATCCCCGGCTGGAAGAACGTCAACCGTCGGGGCAAGATTAGCGAGGCTCACGCCTCAGACCGACCAGCGGTGTAGCGGCATTGCCGTGATTCCCAGCCCCACCGGACCCGGGCGTAACGCCTTGTCAGCGCGGCGCTTCCGACGCCTCGCGACGAAACCTGGTGCCTAATCCGGGATGAGTGGTGGCGGAGAGGGCGGGATTCGAACCCGCGGTACGGTTCCCCATACACACGCTTTCCAAGCGTGCTCCTTAAGCCACTCGGACACCTCTCCATCTGGTCTCTGACCCGTATTTCTCACAGACGATCTATTGCGGAGCCGAATGCGTCCACCCTGACCGCGTTACGCATCGGTCGGCTTACTCCTACTGTAGCCTGACGCCCGGGCGAGCCTCGGTCGCAAGCCTTGTCAGGGCGGCTCCTTCGACTCCTCATGACCAACAAGCCTGCGAGAAATGCGAGCTAATCCCGTGGTTGCCGTTCAACCTCCCCTGCCAGCCCTTCGCCAACACTCTCCAGTCAGGTCCAGCGGCCTTGGCAGAGCTTGTTCGTCCGGTGCAGAGCCCACCTGAATTGTATTCCTGAAATCACAAGTCTAGCAAGTCATGCTCACTCTGTTCGGCGCAGGAAGGCGAGGGCGTTAGAATCTTGACAAAAGGGCGAATTCTTTGACGCCTTTCCCCACGAGTTTCGGAATTCAACTTCTCCAACAACTCTCTTTAGGATGTCTAAGTGCTGACAATAAGCCACTTAGTTTATACAGGGGAAAAGCTGGGAGGTCAGCCCAAGCCAGAAAACCTCTTGGCACGGGGCTTGCTGAGAGGAAGGCGCAACCCAAAAACAGGAGAAGACGACATGGCATTTCTTCGAGGGCTCGGCGCAACCGGCAGTGCATTATTCATTCTGGCTCTTTCAACTCTTGCTGTTCCTTCTTTTGCCGGCAACACGGCGACAGCGATAAGAGACTCGTTGGCGGGGTTTGAACGAAAGATCTCGCCCCTACTCAGGAAAGAGGTGGCTTTACAGGCTCTCCATCCCCAGTACGACTATCCCATGCGGGTGATCGTTCAAGTGAAACGTGACTTTTTTGCCCACAACGAAAAGCGGGCTGGACTGCTGGGGCGGACACATTCGAACGCCGTTCCCTTGATTCATGGCTATGTCGCTCAGCTTTCCGCAGCCGAGATTTCAAGGCTGCTCGAATCGGATGTCGTCCAATATGTGACTCACGACGCCATCATTCGCCCCACCCAGGCGAAGGCAGGTCCGGAGTTGAGGACGATCGGAGTCGATCAGGCCCAGTCTCTCGGCTACCAGGGAACGGGAGTGGTCGCCGCCGTCTTCGACTCGGGAATCTCCAGCCATCCGGACCTGTCGGCCAAACGCATCGTTGCCGCCGTCGATTTCACTTCCGGCCAGGCGGTGGAGAGTTCGTACAACGGGGACGGATACGGTCACGGGACTCACGTTGCCGGTATCATGGGCGGCACTGGCGCTGCTTCCGGCGGGGCCTATGCCGGGGTGGCGCCGGGCCTGAAATTTGTCGATGTCAAGGTCATTGCAAAGGACGGAACAGGGCTGACCAGCAACTTGATCCAGGCCGTGAACTGGGTCATTGCCCACAAGAGCCAGTACCGGATTCGCATCGCCAACATGTCTATCGGCCACGCACCGACGGAGTCCTACACAACGGATCCTCTTTGCCAGGCGGTAAAGAGTCTCACAGAGGCCGGAGTGACCACCGTGGTTTCGGCCGGCAACCTGGGAAAGACAACGGAGTATCCTGAGATCTGGCAGAGCATCGGCAGCCCCGGAATCGAACCCTCCGTCATTACGGTCTCCGCCTTGAACGCACGCGCTACCGCGACTCACACAGACGACATTGCCACCACCTATGCTTCCCGAGGGTCCACCTACCTGGACGATCTCTTCAAGCCTGATCTGACCGCCCCCGGCAACAAGATCCCCTCGCTGAAAGCTTCGGGAAGCTTTCTGGCGGTGAATTACCCGCAGTTCTCCATCGACAACAATTACATGAGCCTGAGCGGTTCCAGCATGGCCACACCCTACGTTGCCGGGACAGTCGCACTCATGTTGGAGGCGAATCCGAGCCTGACTCCGGCAGTCATCAAGTCGGCGATACTCGTGCCCACTGCGATCCACTTGGCTCAACCCCACTCGCTGGAACAAGGCAACGGACTGGTCAACACTCTGACCGCAGCTCAGATGGCGGCGGCCATCAACATGCAGACCCAGACTCTGACCACTTCGGTTCCTGCTTACTGGTACCTGGATGGCACCCAAGTATGGGCCGGTGGCAGTTCCACCTCGGGGACCATTGCCGCGGGCGCCTTGACCTGGTCCGGCTCGGCCAACTCGGTGGTGTGGACCGACAGTATTTTCTGGACCGACAGTATTTTCTGGACTGACAGTATTTTCTGGACTGACAGTTCCGTAGCCTCGGACAGCTTTCTGGGCACGGACAGTGTCGTCGTACCCGGTCCGAGTCACTCGGGCGCGGGTAGGCAACCCTCAGATAATGGGGGCATGAGAAGAGCCGATTCTCGTCTTTCAAGCAGCTTGGGCAGCAGACCGGGCGGCATTGTTTGGGGACGCGTTCTCGATTCTCAGGCGGTCCTCTGGGCGGATAATCTGGCCGGCGATCCCGAGTGAAATCCCTCCCACGCCTCAGGTAAGGTCGATTCAGAGGCTTGGAAACCCCTTTCCCGTGGGATACTTTCACCACTTTGTGGCGCTGGGGTGAACAATCCGGGCGCCCGCCCGTTCTTTGTCGCCAGGTTGATTTCGAGGGGTTGTAGCGACGTGCCGCCAGCGCAACGCGGGCAAGGGGTGACGTCTGAGGGTCCCCGCCCCTCAAGCAGCGCAGCCAGCGCCGCGGTAGACGGCCGCATGAGAAATCCGGGCTAAAGATGACCGCCGGCCAGACCGAAATACAAGAGGAGCATCGGCGGTTGTCTGGCTGGTCACGTGGTTAATCTCGAATCAGATTTCTATTTGTGCCCGCTTGCAGCCTGCCAGGGATTTTGGGCACAAGGGCGCTGCCGTCAGCGGCAGGTGAGAATGGGGAGGGGAGAACTCTCCGACCCCGCCGGGCCGTCCCTGCCGGCGCACCAGAGAGCCGGGGAGAGGGTGACAGGCCCCACACGGCCGCCCTCAGGTTCGTCCCCTGCGTCTGCGAGGAATGAAAGAGCATGACCGGCAGTACCCGGTTCAAGGCCAAATGCTATTTTGCTCTCGTCACCGTTGCCGGCATCGGAGTGCTCACCTTCTCCCTCGATCAGGTCCTGCGGAGCGCCGACTCGACGTGGGTCGCCCTGGCCCTTCTGACCGCCGGAGTCAGCTTCTTTCCCGTCTACCTTCCCAGGTTGAGAGGGAAAGACCGGGGAGTCGTACTCACCATCAGCAGTATTTGTATCTTCACGTCAATTCTCGTCTTCGGACCGGCCGTGGCCGCCGTGCTGTCGACCATAGAGGCGGGCGTCAGCTGTTGGAGATCGCGGCGCTCGATGAGCAGCCTCTCGAAAATCCTCTTCAACCTCTTCCACTTGCCGGTGGTCTCCTATCTGATTGCAAGTCTGTTCTATTTGCTGGCACGGCAGCCCGCTCCCCTGGACCTCGACCACCCACCCGGAACGGTTTGGCTGTTTCTCACCGTGGGGGGCTGCGCGGTTCTCTATTTTCTCTTGAACGCCGGCGCCGTGGCCCTGGCCATCTCTTTGGTGACCGGCCACACGATCCGGCAAACCTGGCAGCAGAGTTTCCTGTCGGCCGCCTTGACCAACGTTGCCGAAGCCTCGGCCGCGGTCGTTGTCTTTCTCAATTTTCAGCAAAGTTCCATCCTGGCAGTGGGAATAGCGTTGCCCACCGCAGTCGTGATCTACTACGCCTACAAGATGAATCTGGCGCGCATCCACGAAGCGCAGCAGCACGTGGAGGAGGTCAACGATCTCTATCAAGCCACCATTGAGGCCCTGGCTCTGGCGGTTGACGCCAAGGACCAGGTGACGCATGGGCATATTTATCGAGTGCAGGCAATGGTGGTTGGACTGGCAAGGTACTGTGGCGTGACGAATGAGCACGATCTGGAAGGACTACGGGCGGCGGCCCTCCTGCATGACATCGGCAAGTTGGCCACCCCGGATTACATTCTCAACAAACCGGGTCCCCTGACCGATTCGGAGATGGAGACGATGAGAGCTCATGCCGGCGTCGGGGCCGGCATTCTGGCGTCGGTACCCTTCCCTTATCCGGTTGTGCCCTATGTCCTCTACCATCACGAGAAATGGGATGGCAGCGGCTACCCCGAAGGACTCAAGGGGGAAGAGATCCCACTGGGCGCCAGAATCCTGTCCATTGCGGACTGCTACGATGCGTTGTGCTCCGATCGTCCCTACCGACCCAGGCTGAGATCGGGAGCGGCGATCGAATACATCAAGTCGGAGGCCGGCAAAGCATATGATCCTCTGGTTGTTGAGCAACTGATCAGCCATATTGACGAACTGGACGCAGAGATGGAAGCGGCGGGGCATCACGCGGGTCACCAGTCGCCGCGGGAATTCCCCATTCATAGGGCTGCCCAGCGGGAAGAAGAGAAGGGAATCGCCAATACGGTTTTCCACGACATTGCTTCGGCCCACCGAGAGGTCCAGGCCCTGCACGAGATCTCCCAGGCAGTGGGTCGGTTGCTGACGGTCTCGGAAACCCTCTCCCTGCTCGCCGACAAGATCAAGACTCTGGTCCCCTATGATGCCTGCTCCATCTACCTGGCCGATTCCGACAACGACAAACTTGTGCCCTACCACACTTCCGGGATCTGTTCCGACCAGCTGAACAGTTTGATCATCAAGATCGGAGAAGGAGTCACCGGGTGGGCAGCCGCCAATCAGCGTTCCTTGATGAATGTCTCCCCCCAGCCGGACTTCAGAGGCTGGCTCCAGCTGACATCCCGGTTCAAAAGCTGCCTGGCCATGCCTCTGCTCCTGGACCATGATGTCGTTGGGGTCATCACTCTCTATTCGAGAAACAGCAACGGTTTTCGTCAGAATCAGCTGCGGCTGATGGAGAACATCGCCTCACACGCGGGCACCGCCATCAACAACGCGATCATCTACGAAGGAACTCAGGAGGACGCCTATACGGACGTCTTGACCGGTCTCCCCAATTTGCGCTACTTCAACGTCTCTGTTGAGCAGGAATTGAAACGCGCCAGAAACGCCCGTTTTCCGGTGACGGTGATCATGATGGATCTCGATTCCTTCAAGAGGGTTAATGATGAACAAGGACACAAGACGGGGGACCGCGTGTTGATCGAGATCGCTCACGTTCTGAGGAGCCAGATGCGAAAAACAGATACCTGCATCCGTTATGGCGGAGATGAATTCATAGGCATCTTACCGCGTACGGAAAAGTGCTCGGTCCAAGCCATCATCCACAAGATTCAAGGCGCCGTGGACACCCACACCATCAGCTTCGAGGGAAGAAAAACCATTCGTGTGGGGATCAGCATAGGCGCCGCCACTTTCCCGGACGATGGGACCCGCCTCGATCAATTGCTGGTGCTGGCTGACCAGCGAATGTACCAAAACAAGATCGAGCGCGCCTCTCAGGAAAAGCCCTCCAGCAGGGTGGTCAGTTTCGTGCGCAAAGCGGAAAGCGCCTGAACTTCCCAGCCGGGCTTGTTCTCATCCCAGAAATCTCATGCGACACTGAAAACTGAACCGAAGCGCCAGCGCCCGGCCAATCCGGATGGCCACTCACTCACGTTCGGGGTTCAGTGACACCCGAATCGCTCAACCTGGCTGCCAAGGTTCAAATCTCTTTGGTTAAGTTTAGGCTTCGGTCCTTGGAATTTGGGTTTGGGACCTTGGAGTCCTTGGGATTTCTAGCCCGAATTTCTCACACTTGATCGTAGTAGATCGGGTGTGAGAAATGCGGGCTAGTTCCCATCCCAACCGCTAAGCTGCTATGTCACAATTATTTAAGAGTTTTGGGACGGGAACTAGCTACTGGACCTTCCTCGACTGGCGCTGCCAGCACCGGTTTCGTAACTCCCTCTTGAGTATCTTTCCGGTCCCCCCCTTGGGGAGAGAATCGAAGAACTCCACACTCTTGGGCAGCTTGAATCCGGCAAGGCGGGACCGGCAGTGGTTGAGAATCTCCTCCTGGCTCGCCGACCGACCGGGCTTGAGAACCACCAGGGCCTTCGGTGCCTCGCCCCATTTCGAGTCAGGCACTGGAATCACCGCGCATTCCATCACTGCGGAGTGACCAAGCACGATCTTTTCCACTTCTATGCTCGAGATGTTCTCTCCGCCGCTGATGATGAGGTCCTTCTTTCGGTCCACGATCTGCACATAGCCGTTGGGGTCCACCGTACCGATATCGCCGGTATGAAACCAACCACTCCTCATAGCCTCGGCCGTCTCGGCGGGGCGTTTCCAGTAGCCCTCCATGACGCCGTTCCCTCGAACGATGATCTCCCCCGCTGAGGCGCCATCCCAGGAAAGTTCATGGTCTTGATCATCAACGACCTTCAATTCCACTCCCGGGATGGGGTAACCTGCCATCGCCTGGGTGGTAAGACGTTCGTTTCCCTCCAGTTGAAGGTGGTCCTTCAGTACACTCAACGTCAGTACGGGCGACGTCTCCGTCAGCCCGTAACCGGAGAAGCATTCACAGTCGAAGGCCTCCTCCAGTTCGCTTACCAGTCTGGGATTGGCGGCTGAGCCGCCGAGTGTGATGCGACGTACCGACGAGACGTCGAAGCTCTCGAGGTGGGGATAATGCAGGAGAGTCGTCGCCATGGTCGGCACCAGGGGGAAAGTCGTCACCCCTCGTTGCTGGATCTCTTCCAGAACGCCCCTGGCGTCAAACTTCTCCAGCATGACCTGAGTGGAGCCGAGACAGGCCAGCAACTGTGGAGTTCCCCATCCGTTCACATGGAAGAGAGGGATGGTGTGCAGGTGCACATCGGCGTCATTTCCCTGCAGCAGGAGGCCCGACTCCAGGGCGTGAAGATACAGGTTGCGGTGCGTCAACATGACGCCTTTGGGGTGCCCCGTTGTGCCGGAAGTGTAAAAGATCTCGGCCACCGAGTCTTCATCAATCTCCATGACATCCTGCTCCAGCCCCCGGGGCTGGGCCTGGAGAAGCTCTCCATAGGTCCCCGGCTCAATCCATGACGCCTCCAAGCCCTGATCCAGAACGACAAAGCGTCGAACCGTTGTCAGCTCTCCCCGGATCTCTTCCAGAAGGTCAGCGAAATCGCGATGGAAGAAGAGGCACTCCGCGCCCGAGTCGTTGAGAATAAATCGAACATCCTCGGCCGAAAGGCGGATGTTCAGCGGCAGAAGAACCCCTCCGGCGAGAAGGACCCCGTAATACGCCTCGAGCAACGGATAGGTATTGTAGGAAAGGAAGGCCACGGTGGAAGATTTTGGGAGTTCCCATGAGAGGAGAAGATTGGCCAGTTTTCGACAACGGTCGGCGTATTGGTGATAAGTCCACTGGCGGAAGCCGTCGATAACGCCGGTCTTATCTCCAAACTGACTTTCGGCGCGCCGCAAGAATCGTATCGGCGTAAGCGGTACCTTCATATTGGAATCACGTAGATTTGGCGGGCCAGTTCCTCCGTCAGGCTACACTCCTTCCCTTCGACTCCGTCGACCCGGACTGACAAAGGTCCGTTAAAGGGAGCCTTGCCCTGAATAGACAAGCCCACCTCGGGATAGATCCCCATGGAAGCCAGATGGCGCAGGACTTCAGGGTTGCGGTCGCTGACCAGGCTCACTCTGACTCGACCCCCACTGGGCACTTCCCAGAGTGAACACCGGGGTGCTGAGGAAATACGGCCATCTTTGCTGGGAATCGGATGGCCGTGGGGGTCCTTGGTGGGACGCCCCAGGGCTCGATCGATTCTCTCCTCCAATTCTTCCGAAATCACATGCTCCAGTTCTTCGGCCTCTGCGTGCACCTTGTCCCAGCTATAGCCGAGCTCCTGCTGAAGGTAGAGTTCCACCAGGCGATGGTGCCTCAAGATTTCAAGGGCGACTCTGGAACCTGATGGAGTCATGGTCACTCCCTGGTAGGGCTTGTATTGGACCAGTTTCAAGTCGGAGAGCTTCTGCAACATATTGGTCACGCTGGCCGCCGAGCAATCCATGCGCTGCGCCAACTGCGAGGTCGATACGCGGTCTCCGCCCCTGGTCAGATGGTAGATCGTCTTCAGATAGTCCTCCATCGCTCGACTGATCATCTTCGATACCAGGTGAGATTGCCACGCTCCAGCATGGACACAGGCCAGCACTGCGGAATGGGCTGGTTGCACCGCCCTTCTCGGGTAGTGGGAAGGGTCGTACACTTATTCGCGGGTGAGACGCGCCACTGAGCCCGGGGACCCAGTCGAGATCGCGGATGATTCCGGCGCCGCAGTTGCCCGACCTCCTCGACGCATGATCGCCTGCGACTGCCGAGGCGCTCGGCCTGACACATTGTCAGCGCTGCGCTTCCGGCGCCTCGACACAGCCCCTCATGAGAACGCGGGCTAACCCGCATTTCTCACACCCAATCTACTACGGCGACGGATATGCCCGCGTCTACTGCGTTGCGCTTCGTCGGGCTCCTCGACGTACTGTTCAGTGCGACTGCGGGGCCCTCGGTCGCGACGCCTTGTATCCACGCACATCTCCACCGCCTCGCTACGATCGAGTGTGAGAAATTCGGGTTAAGGGCTGGCGCAAGAATAACTTCACATTCTGCCATCTCATCTTCACGCCATCCTTCGGCCGCTCCTCAATCGCGATATCCTCACCGCAGTCCCGGCTACGCCCGCGGTTTCGCCCGATCAATTCGCGGCCAAATCTGGTCCCAGTAGCGGAGACGACCCACCGTAATCCCCAGAATTTTGGCGGTCT
>JBHHYX010000106.1:0-13876 GCA_046757765.1 Acidobacteriota bacterium
TTCACCAGCTTTCTGCTGCGGCACCGTTATCATCCGCGCTGACTGCGTTGCCCACTCTCGGCCTGCTCGACGTAGTGCACGACTACGCCTCCGGGGGCCTCGGGCGTAACGCCTTGTCAGCGCGGCGCTTCCGACGCCTCGCGACGAAACCTGGTGCATGATCCGGATTAGGGCGAGGGGGAGGTGGCGAGCGGCCAGCTGTACTGCTTTCGATAGTGGATGCGCCCGATGGGGCGGTCGCAGGCGACTTGGATATGGCGAAACCGCTTTTCTGAGGCGACTGGAGGACGAAAGGTGAGAACATATTGGGTCTTGAGTTCGCGCCCTACCTGTGAGTAACTTGATCCCAATTCGCTGAGGGCTCGTGGAAAGAAGGCGGTGCCACCGGTCGTCTCCGCCAGATGCTTCATGGCCGTCTCCTTCTCTCGAAAATAGACGTCCACAAAATCGTCTTCATCGTCCAGGACCTGTTTCATGACACGGTTCAAGAACTCCACTCTGGCGCTGCTCTTGACTTTCTCGTTCACCAGCCGAGTCCGGCTCACGATGTAGAGCGTGATATTCGACCGGATCAGCTCCTGAACGACGCTCTCGTAACTGCTGGTGCTCTCGTTGTCGAGGCCGTCGGTGAGAAGGATGATGACCTGGCGGCCTGGAATGCCTCGAAACTCCTTGCTGATGGCTTCGTGCAAGGCGTCATAGAGGGCGGTGCGATAGCCCCGTTTCAGTTTCCTCAGTGATCGCTTCAGTGTGCCCCACCTGTTGGTCCAGCCCTGCAGCTTCTTGAGCTCATCGGAAAAGCTGAAGGCGCAGATTCGATCCTCCTTGCTGAAGGCCCGGCCGAACTGAACGGCGGATTGTCGTATTTCCTGGAGTTCCTCGCGCAAGCTTCCACTCGCATCCAGGAGCAGCATGACGCGAAGAGGGGCTTCGTCCAGAATAAAGTTTTCGATGGGGCGGGGTTCTCCCTCGTCCAGGAGAGCAAAATTCTGGCGTTTCAGATCGCTGATGGGCCGCCCGCTGGAGTCGAAGACCGAAACGGGAACCTTGATGAAGTCGGCCGCCACCTTGAAGGAAGGTTGCCGAGTCCAAGCGACGGGGATCAGGGCAAGCGGAATTAGCACGAGTCGCAAGAGTGGCCGCATTCCACTGCTATTATAGCAAAGCCAATCCATGCCGGAGCGCTGGCACTCAGAGGGAGCGAGGGGGTGGAAGAAAGAACCACGGAATACACGGAATACACGGACAAGGGGGAGTTGAAGTCTGAAGAGGAAAGTGATCGCATACGGGGGGCGGGCCTTTGAGACTCAGGCACACTCCTCCAGCAGACTCATGCGCCTCAGTTTTTCGACCAGAGTGGTTCGTTTCAAGTGGAGGAGGCGGGCAGCTTTTCCCTTGTTTCCACCCGTTCGCTCCAGCGATTGATGGATCAGGTGCCTTTCCAGCGCGGCCATCACCGAGGGCAGGTCGATCCCCTCTTCGGGAAGACTTATTGCCTCCAGAGCGGAGTGGGGAGTGGAGCGGGCCGAATGGACCAAAGCAGGAAAGTCCGCGAACTTCAGAACGGTTCGATCTCCCGAAAGAACGGTCGCAAACTCCACGGCATTGCGCAATTCGCGCACGTTACCGGGCCAGCTGTGTTGGAGAAGTTTGCGAAGAGCACGAGGATCCAGCTTCTTCTCCGGCAGCTCATACTCCTGGCTGAAGAGCTTTAGAAAGTGATTGACCAGAAGTGGTAAATCTCCTTTCCTTTCACGGAGGGCGGGAAGGTGGATGGGAACGACATGGAGTCGGTAGAAAAGGTCCTCGCGGAACTCTCCTTTGGCCACCTTGTCCCTGAGATCGGAATTGCTGGCCGCCACGATGCGAACGTTGACCTTGATGGTCTCGTTGCTCCCCAGCCGCTGCAGCTCCCGGACCTCAATCACCCGTAGAAGCTTCATTTGCAGTGACTGGGGCATGTTCCCGATTTCGTCCAGGAAGAGAGTCCCCCCATGGGCCTGCTCGAACTTCCCGGGCCGCTCGCTGCGGGCGTCGGTGTAGGCACCCCTGACGTGTCCGAACAGCTCATCCTCCAGCAGCTGCTCGGGAATGGCGGCACAGTTCATAGCCACGAAGGCTTGTCCGTGACGTGAGCTTTGGCGGTGAAGAGCCAGTGCCACCAGCTCCTTTCCGGTGCCGCTTTCGCCGCTGAGGAGTACGGTGGCCTTGGTTCGGGCCACTCTCTCGATGAGCCGGAACATCTGTTGGATGGCAGGGCTGTCACCAATGATTTCACCCGGTTCCACGGGCTGAACCTTGGACTTTCGGCGTCCTTCGAAGTCGTGGGAGATCTTGTCCCCCTCCATCAGCTTCTGGATTCTTGCAAAGAGTTCGTAGATCTCGAAGGGTTTGTAGATGAGATCGGCCGCGCCTTTCTGGATGCTGTTTGCCGCCACCTCCCCGTTGATGACCCCGGTCATCACCATGACTTTGGTCAGCGGCGAGCGCGTGTGGATGTCATCGAACACGGTCAAGGCGTTGGCATCGGGGAGACGGTAGTCGGCCAGGACGAGATCGAAAATCTTGTCGGCCAGCTTGGTTTTGGCTTCGCCGGCCGAATAGGCGCACTCGACTTCCCAGCCTTCCTCTTCCAGGAAGTCTCTCAACGCCGATGCCAAAACGTCATCATCTTCCAGAACGAGCACCGAATGGTTGTCAGTCTGAACCAGACCCATCTCACTTCTCCTTCTACTTCTTCAGCTGCGATCGGGACGGAAGAGCTCGCCCGCGGGTGGCGCTGGAGCGGCTCCCGCGGCGACTGTGGTGGCAGTCGTGGGTGGATCTTACCGTGTCTTAGGGGCTGAAAATTGTGATCAGAATCCCAATTCTCGCTATTTTCGACGTTTTTTTGACGCAAGTGTCAAATCTACAACGCCCGGATGTCAGGGGAGATCTGGGAGGGAGGGTATGCCCGCAGGAGAATTGAGATCGCCTGGCTGGACAAAAAAAGAGAATCGCCATCGCCCCTGTCGGGGCTGTCCGGTGATTCGCGGCCTGAGGCCGCTCCCACGTTCTCAATCGGCGTGGAGGAGAATAATCCCGGTTACGAGTGAGGGGGATTCCACTGGATACCGACACAACCTCGTTGGGGTGGATAGGGGATCACAACGACCGCCAAACCCAGGGTGGTTGCCAACCATACGTGTTTAACCGGTGCCGGTGCCAGCGTACCCATGGCCGAGACGACCGAAACTGGAGTCCTAACACGCTAAACACATAGACGCGCCGGGTCTTTTTCCAGCGAAGCCCGGTAGCTCTGAAAGAGCGATTCATTGCCAGTCATGGCGATTATTTGTAGTGCGCTAGCCGGATGAACGGGCGAACCTGGCGGAAGAGAATTCATGCAGAAGGTTCATCCGTCTGAGCTTCTCGACCAGCGTCGTCCGTTTCAAGAACAGGAGGCGGGCGGCCTTGACTTTGTTTCCATCTGTTCTTCGCAGAGATTGGCAGATGAGGTGTTTCTCAAGATCGGAGACGACCTGGTTCAGATCGATGCCAGCCTCGGGCAAGTCAGGGTAGCCTTGCGTCGCCGCGTGGGTCGACTGGTTGGAGCGAAAATGCTCTTCCACTTCCTCCAGGATAGAGATGCCGCTCAGGCGGGGGAAATGATCGATTTTGAGCAAAGACTGGTCGGCCGAGAGGATGGCCGCGAACTCCAGCGTGTTGCGCAATTCCCGGACGTTGCCGGGCCAGTCGAAGCTCATCACGAGTTTCACGGCGGCGGGTTCCATTGTCTTGGGTCCAAACCGCCGTTGGCTGGAGAGCGTCTCCAGGAAGTGATTGGCCAGCAGGGGGATGTCCTCTCTTCTGTGGCGAAGCGGCGGCAGTTCGATGGGGACCACGTTCAACCGATAGAAGAGATCTTCCCGGAATTCTCCTTTGGCCACCCTTTCTTCCAGATCAGAGTTGGTGGCCGTCACGACGCGAACGTCAACGCGCACGGTTTGATTGCTTCCAAGCCGCTCGAATTCTCGCAGCTCGAGGACTCGGAGCAGCTTGATTTGAAGAGTCATCGGCATGTTGCCGATCTCGTCCAAGAAGAGTGTGCCCTTGTTGGCCTGCTCGAACCGGCCCGCACGGGTCTGGCGGGCATCGGTGTAGGCCCCTCTGACGTGACCGAAAAGCTCATCTTCAAGAAGTTGTTCGGGAATGGCCCCACAATTGATGGCTACAAACGGATTTTTTCGACGTAGGCTTTGATTGTGGATAGCCTTTGCCACCAGCTCCTTACCGGTACCGCTCTCTCCGGTGATGAGTACCGTTGTGTCCTTTTCGGCCACCAGGCTGATGAGTCGGAAAACCTTCTTCATCAGGCTGCTGCTGCCCACCATCGTGGTGGGTTGACTCCAGCCATTGGAGTGTCCCGGGATGGGGTATGGGGGCGGCCCGTCTGGATCCGGCATGAGCCGTTCAATTCTGGCTGCCAGGTCAGCGGTGTCGAAAGGTTTCAATATCAGATCGGCCGCCCCAAGCCGAATCGCTTCCGTGGCCACAGCCATGTCGTGGACTTCCGTCGTCAATATGATTTTTGTCAGCGGAGACCGTGAGCGGACTTCGCCGAACAGGATGGCCCCGTCGGCGCGAGTCAGTTGATAATCTGCCAGTACCAGGTCAAAGATTTGTCGCTCAATCTCTTTGCGGGCATCGGTTTCACTGGAGGCCCACTCAACGTCCCATCCGTCGTTCTGAAAAAGGTCTCTCAGCGAGGCCGCGATATCGAATTTTTCCTCTACGACGAGCACTGAACGACTGGCTCTTTGAATTTGACCCATCCTGAATCTCCCTTCACCTTTCGGGTAGCCACCCGCAAGATTCTTCCATACCAGATCAACTTCGGTTTAACAATGTCCTTCCCATCCCAGCCTCTACTCGACCCTGCGATCGGGCGGGTTTGGCTTTGATCAGGGCGAATCATATCGGCAGTTCCTCCGGAAAATGTGTGATCAGGATTCCAATTCAGCTCTTTTTCAGATTTCACAGATTTCAGGGTTGAGCTGAAACCTGAATGGAGCACTTGCGCAAACCCTAAGGTCACGGTCCCCTGTTGCCGATAATGCAGACAAAGCCTCGAAAGAGGACCTTGCCTGCCGGTGAGGCAGACACTAGGACGCCGGCTCAGGAAAACGCGACCGGCGTAATGAATGAGACTCCAGGGGGGAAGAGAAGAAGTGAAAGCTCCAGTCACAACAAGCCTTTGTGTTCTCTTGGTGGAAGATAACAACGACCTGCGGGATGCGGTGGGCCAGTGTCTCGATTCCAAGGGCTACAAGGTGACCAAGTGTGGGACTTGCAGGGAAGCCTCGATGGCCCTGGAAAGGCCGGGCTCTTCGTTTGACATTCTGCTTGTGGACCTGAAGCTGCCCGATGGTGAGGGCCTTGAAGTGTTAAAAAAGGCCCGCAAGCACAATCCACAGCTCCTGGCCGCGATCATGACCGGGTACGCCTCGCTGGAAACAGCCCTGAAAGCCATCCGCTTGGGTGCCTATGATTACATTACCAAGCCATTTGGTTTCGACGAGATTGAGATCCTGGTGCGCAACATGACTGACAAGCTCCTCCTCATGAAGGAGAATCGCGAGATCGAGAGCCGGCTGAAAAACCTTTCCGCTCAAATAGAGAAACTGCGGGACGATAAGGCTGAGCTGATGCGGGCCAACCGGGAACTGAAGGCAGGCTTCAGCCAGATCCTGGGCAAACTGGACCAGATCTCCGGTCTGCTCTATGGGCAGTCCGGATCAGCCCTCAGACCGGTTTGAGCCCCATTGCAGTCGTCGAGGACGGTAGATCGAGGAGGTCGAGGGCCGGGACGCAGTCAGCGTCGAGGATCCCGGCCCGCAATGGACGGCTCATGAGAAATCCGGTTGGAAAGTCGAGGGCCCCCGGGTTGAGGGCTGACAGTCCACCCGCTTGGGAGTGCTTCGGATTGCTCACGAGAAGTGAAACATCGGAATCCTCGTTACCTCTGGAAGTGCTTCATTATCGATGGCCGCTCGTTCCGCTCCTCTCGGCGTGTCGGTTCGGGGGTGCCGGATTCCTCATCCTGTCAGAGACTTGACAAACCTCGATCCACTTGCGGGAGAAGCCCTCTTGGTGGCGGTAAGAAACTGTTGGGTGACAGTTTAGAGATTCTGGAACCACGATTGCTTGAGCTTCGACGGAAATGTATTGGAATGAAACAAGGAGGCGAATTGAGAGGTTCTTGCAGTCAAGGACCGGTGGCGGAGCTCTGCCTGACTGAGGCGGGCTGGGCGGACAGGTTGGCCTGACATGACCACGACAGCCGTGCCATCTGACAAGACCAAACTACTGCTCAAGGCCTTTGCCTCTTTTTCGGAAGTTTCCGTTTCCTTGGAGAAGGCCTATAGCGAACTGCAGTGCAGGGTGCAGCAGCTGTCGGACGAACTGGAACGGACCAATTACTACCTGAAGTCGGTGCTTCAAAGTCTGCCCTGTGGGGTGATGGTGTTCGATCGTGTGGGTCACGTCACTACGATGAACGAGAGGGCGCGGACTCTGCTTCTACTTCCCGCTACTGAGTTGCCCTCTGAGCTGGAGAACCTTCTGCGTCTGCACCCCTCACAGGACACCATGGCAGCCATCTTTCGGGGTGAGATCACGTCGACCGAGCTGGGTCCTTCCCGCGAGCCGGCCCGTGCCCTCAGCTTCGGCTGGTCGCAGATGCGCAACCGGGAGAGGGTGCTGGTGATTCAGGACGTCACTGAAGTCAGGGACCTCGAACGCGAAATGCAAGAGGCCGAGACACTGGCTGCTATGGGCAAAATGGCTGTGGAGGTGGCCCACGAGATTCGGAATCCCTTGGGAGGTTTGGAACTCTTTTCGTCATTGTTGCAGGAGCCCGAACTCTCGCGGGAAGAAAGACGGCGCTATCTGGATAATGTCCAAATCGGCATCCGCTCGATCAACACGGTGGTGGAGAACATGCTCTGTTTTTCGCGCCCTCGCGAACCCGTCCGGGAACCGGCCCGGCTGCAGGAGCTGCTGGACGAAATCCTCACTTTCATGACCCCCCTTTTGCAGCAGCGTGGAATTGGTGTGAAGCGAGATTACCAGAGTTGCCGTTCGGCTCGTGTGGATCGCCAAATGATGTGCCAGGTGTTCAGCAACCTGGTCTCGAACTCATTGCAGGCCCTGCCGGAGAGAGGCCATCTTCTGCTCAAGACCAGAGATCGCCAGGACGACATCTGTGTCATGATCCGGGACAACGGAATTGGCATTCCCGAACAGTACCGCGACAAAGTCTTTGATCCCCACTTTACCACCCATAGCAATGGAAATGGCCTGGGTTTGGCCATAGTCGAGCGAATGATCCAAGCGCACGGCGGCACAATCACCCTGGAGAGCCGCGAGGGCTGGGGGACGGAGTTCACCATCACTCTCCCGGCGGAGACCGGGGAGCCATGAAAGAAGTCCTTGTCGTCGATGACGAGCAGCAGATGCTGGTGGCGGTTGACGAGACCCTGAAAAGGAAGGGTTATGCCGTCGCCACGGCCAGCAGTGGGGTGGAAGCCCTCGGCAAGCTCGAGAAGGGATACTATCAGGCGGTCATCAGCGATGTCCGCATGCCGGAGCTGAATGGAATGGATCTCCTTCGCGAGGTGAAGCGAGTTTCTCCAACCACCCCCGTCATCCTCCTGACCGGCCACGGCACCGTCTGCGACGCGGTCACCGCCTTGAAGCGGGGCGCGTTCGACTACCTCATGAAGCCCTTCTCCGCTCTTCAGCTCATCGAAGTGGTGAAAAAAGCGACCGCCACTTCTCCGGTCGGCTCCTCGAGCCGACCCTGTGGCGTGTTGACGCGGGACCTGCAGACGATGAGGCTGTTGGAGCTTGCCGCGCAAGCCGCTCAGAGTGAGGCGACCATTCTGGTAGAGGCGGAGAGCGGCACCGGAAAGGAGTTGGTGGCCCGCTACATCCACAACTGCAGTGCCCGTAGCCAGGGTCCTTTCGTGGCCGTCAACTGCGCGGCCCTGCCGGAGGATCTGCTGGAAAGTGAGTTGTTCGGCTACGACAAGGGTGCATTTACCGGGGCTGTGCAAAAAAAACCGGGAAGATTCGAACTGGCAAATGGTGGAACCATCCTTCTGGACGAGATTGGTGAGATGGCGCCTTTGCTGCAGGCCAAATTGCTGCGAGTCCTGCAGGAGCGGGAAGTGGATCGAGTGGGGGGCCTGGCACCGATCAAAGTTGATGTTCGAGTGATTGCCACCACCAACCGTAATCTCAAGGAAAGGGTCGCGGAGGGGAGTTTCCGAGAGGACCTGTACTACCGTCTCAACGTGATCCCTTTGACGATTCCTCCCCTGCGGGATCGAAAAGAGGACATTCCGCTGCTGGCGAACCACTTTTGTGACAAGTACGGTGTGGCCACGGCCCCCAGGCGGTTCGCGGAGGAAACGCTGGAGTTGTTTCGCAAGTATGACTGGCCGGGAAATGTCCGGGAGTTGGAAAACGTGACCCGCCGGGCCTTGGCTCTCTGCAGGAACCCCGTCATTTCACCGGCGGATGTCTTTATGCAGTTCGAAGCCGGAGCCGAAAAGCCGTTGCGTCTCCAGGCGGGGATTTCCCTGCGGGAGTTGGAGAAGGAATTCATTCGGATCACCCTGATGGAGACGGACGGCAATCGAACTCGGGCGGCGGCAATGCTAGGCATCAGCCTGCGGACCCTGCGCAACAAGTTGAGGGAGTATCGGGAAGCGGGAGATGTTTTCTAAAGGAGTTAACCATGAAGCTGACAGAACTTCCACTGCTGGATGAACTGAAAAGGTATCTGGACCTCTCCATTCGAAAGCAGAAGCTCATCAACAGCAATTTGGCCAACGTTGACACGCCCGGTTATCGAGCCGCAAACCTCGAATTCGAGCAGATGCTTCGTCTCGAGATGGACGAGCCCTGGATGAACCCGGACTCGCGCCATTTCCGTGACAGGCCGGTTCTACTGCGGGGTGTTGTGACCCGGGGGGAGACGCCCGGCGCCATCGGCAATGACCTGAACAACGTGGACGCCGACCATGAACTGGTGGAACTGGCACAGAATTTGCTGAAGTTCTCGACAGTGACACAAATCTATCAAAAGACGATCCAAGGACTGAGATTCGCTATCCGGGAAGGAAGATAAATGAGTGGACTTTTTTCAGCTATGGATGTGAGCGCTTCGGCCATGACGGCTCAGCGCCAGCGGCTGAACCTGCTGATTACGAACATGGCCAATGCCCAGACGACGAGGACCCCGGAGGGAGGCCCGTACAAGCGAAAAGATCTGGTCTTTGCGACCCAGCCGGTTCGGCCCTTCTGGGAAATTTTTGCCGAGTTGGAGGGCGAGGGAGTGCTGCAAGGCGTTCGCGTCCAGGAGATCGTTACCGACACGGCCCCACCCATTCTTCGTTACGACCCCGCTCACCCCGATGCCGATGCACAAGGACTTGTGGCGTATCCGAATGTCAAGCCACTGGAGGAAATGGCCAACCTCATGTCCGCGATCCGTTCTTTCGAGATCAACGTCCGCGCCTTTCAAGCGGTCAAGCAAATTGTTCAGCAGTCGATTGAGTTGGGGAGAGCTTAGGGTTTGCGCAAGAATGTAACTTTGCAGAGTTGGCGCTCAGATTTGCACCAGATTCGGCCGCGAACGATTGAGCGAAACCGCAGGTGTAGCCGGGCCTACGTTGAGGTCTTGCGATTGAGGAGCGGCCGAAGATGGTGTGAAGATGAGATGCCAAAATGTGAAGTTATTCTTGCGCGAGCCCTTAGGGGGTAATTAGCCTGCGCCACAGGAGATCCACGCCATGAGTGACATCCTGATCAACCAGATTAATCCGTTGCAGCAGTTGGAGGAACTTGAGCGAAAAGCGGGAAAGTTAGGGGAAGCATCCGCGGGAGAATTCCAGCAAGTCTTTCAACAGGCCCTCAATGACGTGAATGAACTCCAGAAGACGTCTGCCGGTGAGATCGACAAGCTTCTGAAGGACGAAGTCAGCGATGTGCACACGGCCATGATCGCCCTGCAAAAGGCCGATCTTTCCTTTCAGATGATGATGCAGGTTCGAAATAAACTGGTGGAAGCCTACCAGGAGATCATGCGGATGCAGGTCTGAGTTCCAACTCTCGAGCGGAACTCGATGAAGCACGGGCTAAGGGGTTGGAAGTCTTCACTCCGATTCCTCACCGACCGAGTGCTCTGGAGCAGCGGAAGTACCGTTTTGAGTGACCAGGTCCTTGCCGGCCTTCATCCCGGTCGTGATCGATGTTGAGTCGAGGCACCCGAGTGGGCGCCGCGCTCTGGAGGGGGCGGTTTTGATCTGTCAAATGTTTGACCCGAACTTTGATCATGCCTAAGAACATCCTGGCCCAGTTGAAGGCCCTCAACCAGAACCTGACACTCAACCAGAAGTTGTCCATCACGGCTCTCGCAGCCGTCATCCTGTCCAGCATCCTGTTCTTCGTCTACATGATGAATCGGGAACCCTTCCAGCTCCTCTTCTCGGACTTGGACGCCCAGAGCGTGAGCCCCATCCTGGACAAGCTCAAGGAGAGAAACATTCCCTATGAAATGTCGCAGGGAGGACGCTCTCTTTCCGTGCCCGCCGATCGCGTGAATGAAGCCAGAATTGCTCTGGCCAGCGATGGGCTCCCACAGCAGGGACGGCTGGGCTTCGAACTTTTCGATCAGCAGAATTGGGGTCTGACTGATTTCGCTGAGAAGGTCAATTACCGCAGAGCTCTGGAAGGCGAGCTGGAAAGAAGCATTTCCAGCCTCAAGGAGATTGCGCGCGCTCGTGTTCACCTGGTGATGGAGAAGCAGACCCTTTTCGAGGAAGACAAAGAACCGGCCAAAGCTTCGGTGGTCATCGAGTTACGAGGCGGCGCCAGGCTGGCGGCCAGCCATGTCCGCGGGATCACCAATCTGGTGGCGTTTGCAGTGGCCGGACTCCGACCGGAAAACGTGACGGTGGTGGATGTCGGGGGCAGGCTGCTGTCGCAGAGGTCGGAGGAGGAGAGTCTCGGTTCAGGATTGATGGAAGCGCGCAAGGCCATGGAGCAGGATCTGGCCAAGAAAGTCGTCTCCCTTCTGGAGCCTCTGGTGGGGCAGGACAAGGTTCGGGTGAGTGCTTCCGTGGTCCTGGACAACACCGAGACCCAGCAGACCGAGGAACTTGTGGATCCCAATCGAACCGCCCTGGTGAGACAGCGCAAAACAGATGAAGCTGTGACGGGAAACCTGGTCGGCGGCATTCCTTTCAAGGCCAATGACCAGTCCAACCCCCAACAGTCCTCGGCTGAGGGCCGAAAGCTGGTGCAGGAAGAAGTGCATTATGACGTGAGCAAGACGATACGAAACACCGTGCTCCCAAGGGGATCTCTCAAACAGATTTCAGTGGCGGTCGTGATTGACGACAAGAGCGTTCGGGAGACCGATGCAAGAGGCCGGGTGATTGAGAAGAGCGAGCCTCGGGAGGCGGAGGAGATGGCTCGACTCCACAAGCTGGTCAGCGCCACCATCGGCTTCGACCAGAAGCGCGGAGATGTCCTGTCAGTCGAAAATGTCGCTTTCTCCACCCAGGTCGAGCAACCCTTGGCTCCCGTGGGATGGCTGGAAAGGTATCAGCGGGAGTTCAAGTTAGTGTTGAAGTATCTGAGAATCGTGGCGTTGTTCTTGTTATTTTACTTCTTCATCTTCCGGCCCGTCAAACGGAAGGTGTTCTCCTACATCGAAGTTTCCGAACCCGACCTGGCCCAGTTGGAGGCGGCAACCGGTGACCGGGAAATGGTCCGCCAGTTGAAAGCCAAAATCGAATCGGGCCAGAGTGACACTCCGCTCTTTCTGGGCGACGGCGAGGAGAGTTCCTCCACCAGGATGAAGGTCAAGAAGCTCGTCTCTCTGGCCAACGATGAACCGGAGATGGTCACGAAACTGATCAGAAGCTGGCTGGCGGAGGGGTCTTGAAGAGATGGCTGAAAAGAATGTAGTTACCCAAACGGCCCTGCAAGCCGGGCTGGCGAATCAGATAGGCGGGATCGACAAGGCTGCCTCGCTCCTTCTCTTGCTGGGAGAAGAGATCAGCGCCGAGGTCTTCAAGAGACTCAACGACGAGGAGGTCACCCTGGTCAGCCAGGCGATCTCCAAGCTGGGTGTGATCGATCAAGGGATGCACTCCTACATCGTCGAGGAATCCTATCAAGAGCTGGTGAACGGGCGTATCAAGATGCGCGGCGACATGGACTACGCCCGCCGTCTCATACAGTCTGCCCGTTCCGGTGAGGCCGGTGCTGAATTGATTCGCAATTTGGCGACCGGCGCACTTTCCACCAGCGACGCCATCAAGGCCCTGCGCCGATCCGATCCCCACCAGCTGGTGAATGTCATTCAGGACGAGCACCCCCAGACGGTTGCCGTGATTCTCGCCCACCTCGATCCTCAGGCGGCGGCCAAAGCCATCGAGCTGCTGCCGGAATCTGGACGCAGCGAGATTTGTGTTCGCCTGGCAACCCTGGACCGGCTTTCCCAGCCCGTGCGGGACCAGGTCACTGATATCGTCGCCTCCAAGCTTTCCGTCGGACCGGATAATCGCACCGGGGGGCCCAGACGGGTAGCGGAGTGCTTTAATCAGATGTCACGCGACATCAGTCGCGAAACTCTCCAGCAGATCGAGAATGAAAATCCGAACCTTGCTCTCTCCATCCGCAATTTGATGTTCGTCTTCGATGACATCCTGCTGATCGGCGACGCCGACATGCAAAGAATCATCCAGCGACTCGACAAGAAGATTCTGGTTCGGGCGCTTAAGGGATGTGCCGAAGAACTCAAGGACCAGTTCTTGCGCAACATGTCGCGCCGCGCGGCTGAAATGCTGGAAGAAGATATGGAATTCCTGGGGCCGGTCAAGAAGAAGGACGCCGAGGACGCGCGCAAAGAGATCGTGGCCATCATTCGGCAAATGGAGGCCGACGAGGAAATCTCACTGGGCCAGGCGGGAGCCGAACAGTATGTCCAGTAGGTTCGTCAACCCCAGTCAGGCCCAGTTGCTCACCTTCCCAACGCTTCAGCGGGACAGGCGCAAACGTCGTCGCAGCGGCCAGGGCAGGGAGAGAGGGGAGGCTTCTCCCAGCGGGCAACGCGAAGGGGGAGAAGCACGGCCCGACTTGAGCGAGATCGAGCGCGAGGCTTTTCAAAAGGGTTATGGAGCGGGGGAGCGATCGGGTCTGGAGATGGCTAACCAGAAGATTGAGTCCGTCCTGAACCGGTTTTCCCAATCCATTGAAGAGCTGGCCCAGCTGAAACGACGAGCCTTTGTTCAGGTCGAGCGCGACCTGGTTTTGCTTTCCGTCGAGATCGCCCGAAAACTCGTCTACCGGGAGATCCGACTCGATCCTATCGTGATGACTGCGATGGTCCGAGTCGCTCTGGAGAAGCTGAGCCGCAAAGGCAAAGTGGTCATTCGTGTCAGTCCCGGGGATCACAAGGTTCTGGCCGAGAGGCTTCGAGAGTTGGTTCCAGAAGCCTCCGAGAGGGAGGTGGTGTTGAAGAGCGATAAAGAACTGGATCGGGGGGATTGTCTCATTGAGTCGGATTACGGAACGGTCGATGCTCGAATCGCCGAACAGTTCGACCGAATTGAAAAGGGTTTACTGGGCGAGTTCTAACCCGGATTTCTTATGAGTCGTCTGGCGCGCTAACGAGATCATCCACGGTGACTGCGTCGTGGTCTCGGCCTCCTTAGACAGACCGCCCGGGACGACTGCCGGGCGCTCGGCCGTAACGCCTTCTAAGTACGGTGCTGCCGGCGCCTCGCTGCAACTTCCATGAGAGATGCTGGCTGGA
>JBHHYX010000107.1:0-13871 GCA_046757765.1 Acidobacteriota bacterium
CCCGTCCCCTCATCTTTTTGCTCCTCAAGACTCCTGACCAGCTCGGCAGGCCTTAGCGGGGTAGGCCGGCCGGCACCAGGCCCCGAAGGGGGCGGATTTTAATAGCCAAGGGTGCCAACCCCTGGTCAACCAACCGCCCAATTGTCCCGGCCCTGTAGGGGCGCGCTGACTCCCCAAGGCGCCTTTCCCGTCTCTTCCCACGCGCCCCTTCAAGGCTCAAAGGCTGTCTTTACGGGCGCCGAACCTGGGGTTGTCACCCCAGGCGATTAAGGGGCACGCCGCTTTGCGGCTGGTAGTGATGGCGCCCTCGCCTCGGGCCGGTTCGGGCCTGGCCAGCCCCTCCCAGTGAAAGGCAACACCCCAATCCCACTTCTCGCCCCATCACGCTAAACAGGTACGGAACTACGGAACTACCGCTCTCCAAAGATCTCGGCTGCAGCCCATTCTGGAGTATGCCAGTCTCACCCCTTTCCAGGAACAAAAAGCGTCCAACTTGAGACACTCTGCCTCGACTCGTCCCCCCCTGCATCACAAGGCAGCGCTCATCTCTTTTCCAGTTCCCGAAAAACCACCTCGGCGTTGTCGGCGAAGGTGGCGTGGTAGCGGGGATACTGGCGAAAATCGGCGTATCGGGACAATCGGAGGCGCCGGCGCACCTCCTGCAGCGAGGCCCCGGCGTTTCGCAGTTGGCCGACCTCCTCAATCAGATCAGCGAGATAATTCCGAAAGCGGCGCAACTGCTTGGGAGAAGAGAGTTCAAAATGGCCGGGAATCACTGTCTCCAAAGGCCGGGCCAGGATCGCGTCCAGAATAACCACCCAGTTGCTCACGCTGCCCTGATCCATGGCGGGACAGGATCGAGTCAAGAAGAGATCTCCCGTGGCAATGGCGCGCTGGTCGGGAAAATAAACCAGGGCGTCACCCGAAGTGTGGGCCTTGCCCTGGAAAAAGACCTCAACATCGTGCTCACCCAGGTGAAGCGTCAGGCGGTCTGAGAAGGTGATGTCCGCCAGGCGGTAGTGGTTGAGGTCGAGCAAGGTCTGCTGACCGGCGCTTTCCCCGACTGCCGACTGGCTGGACAGGAATTGGCGGGTACGAGCGCGGGTCCAGCCGGTGCTGATCACCGTGGAGTCCGGGCCGACCACCGCGTTGGCCGCCTGGTGGTCGGGGTGGTAATGGGTGTTGATGATGATGCGAACCGGTAAATCTGAGACCTCACGAATAGCGCGAAGCAGCCTTTCTCCAGCTTCCTGATTGAAGCCCGTGTCGACCACCAGGATGCCGCGGGGACCGACCAGAAAAGAGGCGTTGCAACTGGCGTCATCGGCGGAGATAAAGGCGTAAAGATCGTCCCCGATCTTGTGCGGGCCCGTCGCCTCGGGGGCGGCTGCTGCTGGTGCCAGAGTCCACAAGGCAAAACCCAGGCCGCCCAGGATGGAAATGACACTCCCTGAAGGGAAAACCCGATCCCAAAACTTCATTCCTGCCTCCCGCTAACGGTGCTCCCACATCGACTCGTCCTCTCTTCGCGACCCGCCAAAGCCTGACAAACCCCGGTCAGAAGATCAGTTTGAGACCAAACTGAATCAAGCGAGGTCCCCCCGACCCGAGTCCCACGGCATTTTGAGCCACGTCGGCCGTTTGAAACAAAGCGCCGAAATTGGCCGCTCCCAGGACATTGCTCGGAATGGCAAAGTTGGGATGATTGGTCAGATTGAAAAACTCGGCGCGAAACTGGAGGGTGAGATCCTCGTGAATCTTTGTGTCCTTGAGAACCGCCAGGTCGAAAGCCCTGAAATCCGGCCCGTTGACGATATTGCGGCCCGAATCGCCGAAGGTCAGGATCTGGTTGATCCGAAAAGCGTCCGTATTGAAGAACCGGTCCACCGAGTGGGAGCCGGAGTTGGGATCGCCCACCAGGTCGGGGCGGTCGTTTCCCAGTCCGGTTCGGCTGTTGCCGCTGCCGGTCAAGACCGAAAAAGGCTGGCCGCTCTGCAGCGTGAGAATACCGGAGACCGTCCAACCATCGGCCAGGACGGGAGTCAGATCGGAGAAGACATTTCGCAGGCTGGGGAGAGTGTATACGTAATTCCAGGTGAAACGGTGCCGCGTGTCAAAGTCGGAGCGGCCGCGTTCTCCCTGGCCGGGATTGAAGTTGTCCTGCGGAAAGATGGTGGTTCCATTGGCGCCCGAGCCGAAGAAGACGGAGGCGGAGTCGATGGACCTGGAGAAAGTATAAGCCAGCAGGAAGGAGAGCCCGCGGCTGAAGCGCTTGTTCAAGCTGGCCTGCAGACTGTGATAGCTGGAGCTGACCGAGGCCTCCGCCTGGAAGATCTGAGCGTAGCCAAAGTACTGATTGCGCGCGATCGGCGGAATGAGGTCGATCCGCGTCTTCAGAAAGTCGACCGCCGGAGGGGGAATCCCCATCAACAGCATGCGCTCCACCACGGAGGGGGTGAGCTGATCGATCTCTTCCTGGGTGCTGAAGGCCTGATTGATCTGCCGAAAACGGGGCAGGTGGGTGCCGGTGCTGCCGACGTAGCCGATTTCCAGCGCCATCCTGCCGGGTAGCTCCTGTTGGATTCCCAGATTGAAATGCTGCGCATAGGGAGTCTGGAATTTCTTCTCGGTGACGGTGAGCACTGGGAAGGCGGCGGGTCCGAAGGAGTCGGGAAAGCTGACGAAGGGCGCGGGATTGAAGAAACCCGGCATCCAGGGAGGATTGAGAAGGATGTTGCCCGGAATGTTGCCAATTATGGTGTCGTAAAAGATCCCGTAGCCGGCACGGATCACGGTCTTGCGCCCTTGCCCGAAGCTGTAGGCCAGTCCGATTCGGGGAGCGAAGTTGTCGTGATCGGCATCGAAGATGCCATCCACGTCATCCTGCGTGACCAGACCGGATTGGCGCAAGACCGCCAGGTCCGTTTGATCGGCTTGAGGCGAGAGAAACTGTTGGAAGCGGTCGGCCCGGAAGGTGCTCAGCCGATTCGTCTCATCGTGGATAACCGTGTTCAGCTCATAGCGTAAGCCGTAGTTGAGGGTCAGGTTGGGTTGAATCTTCCAGCTGTCCTGGAAGAAGAACCCGAAGCTGGTAGTGCGCAGACTGCGACTCGAATCTCCCACAAACTGCAGGGAGGCGGAAGGTCTGCCCTCGGCGAAATCAACCAATGGATTGGGGAGGCCCAGAGAATTCTGTGATCCGTCAAAGATGATTTGCCCCGTGAAGGCGAGATCGAAACGCCGGTTGACATGAATTCTCCGGATGTCCGCGCCTATTTTGAAAGAGTGATGAGCGGTGTTGTAACTCAGATTGTCGATGTATTGGAAAGTATTGAGATTGCTTTGGTTGGGCTGATTGATGCTCCCTCCCAGGTTGGAGATTCTGCCTCCACCCGAAACCAGTCCCCCGGAAAACGTGAGGTTAGGTAGGTTGCCCAGGCTCAGGGGAGCGTCGGGAGCATGTCCTGTGCTGATCCCAAAGTCGGCGGCTTTGGGGCCGGATTCATTGACGTTGGAGCTGACCGTCCGATTGAAGCCGAATCGAAACTCGTTGAACATCTGAGGGCTTACGATCTTGGTGTAGGCAAGCGAAAAGAGTTGGTTGTCGTTTTCGCTCACAACACCAAAGCCCGGGATGGTGGTGCCCCCCTGGCCCGGCGTGAAAGGGAAAAAAGTATCCGAACGCCCGTAGCTGTACCGGGTTGCCAGCGAGTCGCTGTTGGCGAAAAGATAATCCATCTTGAACAAAAACTGATCCTGATCCCGGTTCAACTTGGGAGAAGTGATCAGGTTGCCATTGACCGAGGAGAGGTTGGGCTGCGGAAAAAGGTTGAACAACTGAGCGCTGACCGGGTGCAGCGAAACCTGTACAGGGTTGCCCGCGCTATCCGTGAAGATGCCCTGGCGCTCGTCCAGCGTGGGCACATTGGTGATTCGCGGGATTTCGGCACGTTGTCGAAAGCCCTCATAGTTGCCAAAGTAAAACATCTTGTCCCGAATCACCGGCCCTCCAAGGGTGGCCCCAAATTGATTTAGACGGAGGTTGGGTTTTGCGAACTCCGGCTGGGAAAAGAAGTTTCTGGCGTCCAAGCTGTCGTTTCGTACAAACTCAAAAAGAGAGCCGTGGACGGAGTTGGTTCCAGTGCGCGTGACAAGGTTCACGATGGATCCGCTGCTGCGCCCATACTCGGCGGCGTAGGTATTGGTCTGCACCTCGAACTCCTGAATCGAGTCCACTGACGGGGTCTGAGCCACTGACCCGGCGAAGTAGTTGTTGTTGTCGACTCCATCGACAAAGAAATTATTGGAAGTGGAGCGCTGGCCGTTGGAGGAGAAGCCCGAAGTGCCCCCTTCGCCCCCCTGCTGGCCGCCGCCTCCTCCGAAGGCCGTCACCCCCGGCACAAGTCGAGCCAGTTGGGTGAAGTTGCGGCCGTTCAGAGGCAAGCCGAGCACCTTGTCATGGTCGATTACCTCTCCCAGTTGGGAAGTCTCTCTCTTGACCACCGAGGCCCCGCCAACCACCGTGATCTCCTCCGAAGGAGTCCCTACTTGCAAAACCAGGTCCAGCGAGACCGTCTGAGCCACAGCCACCTCTATGTGGGACACCACCGCCCTCTTGAACCCCGGCATCTCCGCCTTGAGTTCGTAAACCCCAAAGGGCAGATCAGGCACACGGTAACTTCCATCGCCGGATGAAAGGACTTTTCGTTCCAAGCCGGTGGCCGTATTGCGGGCAGTGATCTCAACCCCTGGAACCACACCCCCGCTTTCGTCCTCTATCGTTCCGGTAATGGTTCCCCTGGTGCCCTGCCCCCAACAGATTGCAGCACACAAGGCGAACTGCGCGACAGCCAGCAAGTTGAATTTTCTGTTCAAGATACCTCCTCCCGTTCTCCAACTCAAACAATACTGCCGAAGGCCATTCTGCCACATTTTGTACTCATTGCACACGCCTCAATTCGCTCCGCTGGGTGAAATGTGCAAGTGAGACCTTCTCTTACCGACCTCATCCAAACAAGAGATCCTGGAGGTGCGGCCGAGGGTGATGCTGACCTCCTCGATAGGGATCGCAGAGAACACTTTGTCCTGGGAGGGGCGACCACCGCGGTGGCAAGGAGTACGTCCTTGAGTCGAGCCTTTTCCATTCCCCTGAGGAGCGAAGCGGCTTCAGCCCGATTCCCCATTTTCGCCGTCGCAATCTCGATGGTCGGCTTCATCTGCATCAAGTCCGGACGAGACGCGGTCTTTTTCAGTCAAGGGGGTCTGGCCAGACTGCCCCTGGTTTACATTCTTGTGGCCCTTACCTCCATCCCGGCCGCCATGATCCATTTGAGCGCGATGAAAAGATGGGGTGCGCGCCGGGTTCGGACGGGAGTGGTACTCCTCTCCGGGTCAGTCTTCCTGGGATTTGTTCCCTTTGCGGACCTGCGCCATCCCCTGGCGATGCAGATCCTCTACATCCTGGTGCCGGTCGTGTTTGCCGCCGTATTTGCGGCTGTCTGGCTACTGGCCGCTGACTTGCTCGAAGGTTCCAGCAGCGAAACCACCCGATGGACGTACTCTCGGGTGGGAGCCGCCTCAATGCTGGGGGGAGCGGCTGGGGGGATGCTGGCCAGTTTTTTGTCTCACCTGCTGGCGCCAAGATTTCTCATTGCCGTGGGAGGCAGTCTTCTGTGGCTGGTGGCCCGGCTGATCTCGGGGGCGCACCGGCGCCATCCCCTGGTCCTGACCAGGAGGGCGCCGGCTTCGCGGGAGGAAGCACTCGAGACCGCACCCTCCTGCTCGCATCCTCCAGTGGACCGCATACAGGTGTCCTGGCCTTTGAAACGCCTGCTGGCCGAGCCTTACATTCGAGGGCTCTTCGGGGTCAGCGCGCTGGGGGCGCTGGCGGCTCTCCTGATTGACTTTCAGTTCTATGCCTCGGTCACTTTCTCAGGCCATACCAGCAGTTTCTTCTTTGCCAACTTCTACACGGTGTTGAACCTCGCCTCTTTGAGTCTGCAGCTTCTGGTTGCGCCTCGAATTCAGTCGCGCCTTGGCGTGGCGGGAGCCTTGTCGGTGTTGCCCCTTGCGCTTCTGGGGGGCCTCGGGGTGGTGGCCTATCCCGGGGCGACGCTGTTGAGCCGGTCCCTGCTCAAGATTACCGAAAGCGGTGTCAAGGCCTCCGTCCATCGCTCGGTTTGGGAACAAGTGTTCCTGCCCATCCAACGAGGCCGACCGCGCGAGATGACCAAGGTCGCCATCGACGGAGTGGGGGCTCGAGTCGCGGAGGGTCTGGGGGCGGCCCTTCTCTATGCTTTATTGAGGCTGGGGGGCGGCCTCGAAAGCTCTGATCTTTCCTGGATGACAGGGGGTGTCGCCGTGGTCGCGGTTCTTTGGATCGGGCTTACCCTCTATCTCCAACGACAGGGATGTTCAGAGCTCGAGCAGAAGGAACATGTTCTCCGTCTTCCCGATAGCTGACCCGCAGTTTCGTCCCTGGGCCGGGGACTCCCGGGCTAGAAGCTATAGTTGCTGGCTGCCGAATTCGGAGGAATTTTGCTCTCAGATGTCTTGAGGGACGAGATTTCGTGCAACACTGTCAACTGAACCGAAGCGTCAGCGCCCGGCCAAATCCGGATGGCCACTCACTTACGTTCGTGGTTCAGCGCCTTGGCAGCAGATTTACTCAACCTGGCTGCCAAGGTTCAAATATCCTTGGCTGGGCTCAAGAGCTTCGGGCCCTCTCGCGCAGCCTCAAGCGTGGAGCGGGTCGAGGCCCGGGATGGGCCGCGGTTGCTCAGATGCTGGAGAAGGAGAGCAAGGACTCTTGGAGAAGATGAAAATCTGGACCGTCTGCTGCATCACTCTCTTCTTGCAGATGCTTTCAGTGCGCCCGGCGCCGAGCCTTTCCTGTCCGTTTGTCCCTTTGACGAGCCAGGAGATCCAGGAAGCCACTCGCCTTGTGGGAGCCATGAAAAGGAATCCCAGGGGGCCCTACGTGCGGATTCGGTGGTTTTGTCAGGATGGAACCGTCCAGGAGCCGACGGCCGGAGCCTGCACTGACCACGGGGGCGGATATCAACATGCCGAGTACAGTTCCGGCGCCCTGCGCCTGGCCCAGCTTCACTTTCACGTCGGGACCATTTTTCGCGTCCTTGATTTCGACCATTTTCTGGACTCCTCCAATGACAACTACCGCTTGAAGGAGCTGGTCCTGGAGGCCTACCTGAGACAGTTTGACGATGGCTGGATCTTGAGACGGGCGCTTTATTATCGCGGCGCTCGCCAGATCGAAGATGAAGAAGCGCAAGGAGAGCTTCTGCTGCGGCGGCTGTTGTCAGACCCTGATTGGACCCGATCACACCTTCTGCTGGCCGTTCAGCTTCTTTCGGCCGTTCCCCGCCGGGATCGACCCTTGGCCGCCGCCCAGGTTCGCCTCCTCTCCGCTCAAATCGCGGAGAAGGAACCCGGTTTTCAAAGGTTGCGCGCCAAGATTCACTCCTTCCCTTCCCAGAGCGACGTAGCGGCCGTCCAAGAGTACCTTTCGACCGGTTCCCATGAGGAGGACGTTGGGAAAAAGCTGGAAGCGCTGCGCGATGGACTGCAACAGCAGTACGGTGGTGAAACCTGGCAGGGATTCCTGGAGCGGATTTCCACTCGGCAACGCCGGCCGAAAGCCGCGGAATCGATTCGACTTCAGCAGATGCTCAGGGCAGGGAAGCGACTGCAAGCGCTGGAAGCCCTGGCGGCCTGGGCAGTGCGGTTGCGCCAGGACGTCCTGGATGGGCCGCGCGGGACACTTCATCTCAAAGATTTGGATCTCATTCGACGGGTTCAGTCCCGGGCCCTCCTTCTAGCCCAGGAGCTGCTCGGGGACAAGCCTCAAATGAAGCGTCTGGACGCCCTCCAGGCGCTCTCCGCCGACTTTCAGTTGGCCTTCAGTTCAGGATTTTTTTCCAGCCGGGAGCGTCAGGCACTGGAGTATAAAATCAGGCTCCTGGAACAGAATCCAACTCTGTCGGCGGACCAGTACAAAGAATCGGTCCGTTACCTTTCGCGCAGCTTGAACTGGGCCATTGAGACGGCAAAACGCGATTTTGACCCCGTCCTGGATCGCTATCTCCCGGTAGAACCGAAGGTGAAAGCCTTTTACGATTCCTTGTTGAGAGGCTCCATCCTGCTGTCAGCCTCCCGATTGCTGGAGCGCCTGAGTTGCGATGCCGATCATTTGAGCCAGCAGACACACTCCATCTTCGGGAAGCAGATCGGTCTCGGCATCCGAGGACTCAACCCCGGCGTGGCGGTGGGGCAACTGGCGGTCCTTGACGGCGACGGAAACGGCGTCCCGGTGGACCCGGGCAAAATCTACGTCATCCCCGGCACTCTCCCCGACCTGCAGCCCATGGCCGGCATCCTCACTCTGGACTCGGGCAACCTCCTTTCCCATGCTCAGCTCCTGGCCCGAAATCTTGAAATTCCCAACGCTACTATCTCTTCCTCTCTGCTCCCCTGGTTGAACTCTTTTCGCGGCCGACGGGTCTTTTATTCGATCTCCCCACGAGGCCGGGTCGTCTTGAAGCTCGCTTCCCGGCTCAGCCGGTCCGAAAGGGAGTTGCTCTCTGAAAACCACGGTCGACAGCTCAAGAAACTGCAACTGGACACCAGTCGCCTGCGCCTGGATCTGGTCCACCCGCTTCCGTTGCGAAATCTGAGCTCGGCTGACTCCGGGGCGGTGAGTGGTCCCAAGGCCGCCAACCTGGGACAACTCGCCCAACTCTTCCCCACATTGGTCGCCAAGGGACTCGTCCTTCCTTTTGGAATGTATTTTGCCCATATCCATCGGAAGTTCGGCGCCTCGAAGCAGACCCTGGACGAGGAGATCCGGCAGTCCTATGAGAGGGCTGAAGAGATGCGAGAGCGCGGGGTTGAAGAAGCCCGCGTGGACCAGTTCATGTTCCGCCAGCTGGAGCGGTTTCGCCGAGCCATCGTGACCATGGACTGGATCCCCGAACTGCGCCAGAGTCTCACTGCTTCCCTTGCCGAGACGTTTGGAAGGGATGAAACCTATAGTGTTTTCGTGCGTAGCGACACCAATGCCGAAGACCTGCCCCAATTCTCAGGGGCGGGCCTCAACCTGACCGTGCCCAATCAAAAGACCCAGCGACAGATCCTCTCCTCCATCAAGCGTGTCTGGGCCTCCCCCTTTAGGGAGAGAGCCTATTCATGGCGCAAGCGAGTGCTTCAGAATCAGGCCCAGGTGGTTCCATCCGTTCTGCTCCTGCAAAGCATCCCCTCCACCAAATCGGGAGTTCTGGTGACCACCGGTCTGGAGAACGGACGGAAGGACGACCTGACCATCGCCACTGCCGAAGGAGTGGGCGGTGTGGTCCAAGGCGGAACGGCCGAGACTGTGCGGATCGACGCCAACGGCAAGACCTGGCTTCTGTCTCAGGCCAAGGCGCCCTGCCGGCGGCTGCTGATGGAGTCGGGCGGGCTCCGATGGAGCCCCTCGGCCCGGCCCGAGTACCTACTCGGAGTGGATGAGATTCAAAAGCTGAAACGGGTCGTCGAGGTCTGGCGCGGTCATTTACCCGTTGCGCGTCGCCAGGAAGTCTGGGACCTGGAGTTTGGATTTGTGGGGCCTAAACTGTGGCTCTTTCAGGTCCGCCCTTTCGTCCAACCGAAGATGAGAACACTGGAGTTGTTGGGCCAGGAAGGCGGCGGATCTTCTTTGGCCCCTTCTCAACCCGTCTCCCTGGAGGAACCGATCCAGTGCCAACTCCACTCAAGCTGATGCCAGCCGGCGTGACCCTCTTCCTGGCGACCCTTTCCGCCTTGAGCGCCTATCCGCTCGACGCCTATCCGCAGACCGGGATTCGCCGACTTCTGGCTTACCAGAAAATCCAGCAGGGTCTCATTCCCGGCCACTTCAAACTACCGCCCGGGGCGCTTCTGTCCGCCACCCAGATCCATTTACGATTGCTCGGGATGAACCCGGGTTACGACATCACTGCCGAGACGCCGCGGGACGAGGGGCTTCAGCGGGGCCTGTCCGGGATGTTCCGAAATCGGGACCCTTCCTACAGCATCGCCTTGCTGGATATCACCGATCCGGTCCGGCCGCGCTATGCCGCTCTCCAACCGAGCCGGTCCTATATTCCTGGAAGTGTGGGGAAACTCCTGGTGATGACCGCGCTGTTCGCTCAACTCAGACGGCTCTTTCCCAACGATGTGCCGGCACGAGTGCGCCTGTTGAAGTCCACTCACATCAGGGCCGACTCGTTCGTCCTGACCGATCACCACATGGTTCCGGTCGTCAGCGAAGACCTGGATCGAGTCCGTCATCGCCGCATCGTCATCGGGGACACTTTTACGCTCTGGGAGTGGGTGGATCACATGGCCTCTCCCAGCTCCAACGCGGCCGCCTCCACAGTCTGGAAACAAGTGCTTCTCATGGATGCCTTTGGAGCCGGCTACCCTCCCTCCGAGGCGCGGGAACAGGCCTTTTTCCGGGACACGCCGCCCCCGAAGCTGGGGCGGCGGGCGGTGGCCTTGATCGAAGAGCCGCTGGCCCGGGCTGGCCTGGACACCTCTCGGCTCCGGCAGGGGACCTTCTTCACCCGGACCGCCTCTCGAATGATCCCAGGAGAGCGCAGTTACGCCACCCCCAAACAACTGTTGCGCTGGACGCTCAGGTTGGAACAGGGCAGGCTGGTGGATGCCTGGAGCAGTCTGGAGATGAAGAAACTTCTCTATTTCACTCGCAGGCGTTATCGCTACGCGGCTTCCCCGGCCCTCAATCACTCGGCGGTCTTCTTCAAGTCAGGCTCTCTTTACAAGTGTCGCGCCGAACCCGGTTATCATTGTGGTCAATACCGGGGCAACGTGACCAACCTGATGCATTCGGTGGCGATCGTGGAATCCCCGGCCGGCGGCTCCGCTTCCAGGATTTATCTGATCGCCCTGATGTCCAACGTGCTGAAGAAGAACTCCGCCTGGGAACACCTGCGGATTGCCGCAGAAATCGAGAAGCTGATTCAGTCCCAACCTCCTGCTAGGCGGCCCCAGCAGCAGCAAGCGACCCCATACCGCCGAGCGGCCATTGAGGTGATGACTGGGTTGCCTTTAGCGCCTTTGTGTCGGCCCTCCGGGCCTGTCGGCGAGGGACATGAGCGTAGCCATTAGCATGATTTCCAGAACGGCGAGGCCTCTCCAGAGGAAGAATTCGGCAAACCTGTCCTCATCGACCTGGCACCAAGGCCCGGAGGGCCGACACACAGAGGACCGTGCCAACGGCTCAGGTCACGGGCTGCTGCTCGACGCGACGAGACGCTAAACACGTACACGCCCCCTAACACGCCCCAGGAAACGACGGGCACGGGATTTCAGCGCTGAAAGCGCGATTCGGAACTATGCCGCAATCAACTTCCAGGACGAATAGCGACAACTCCTGACTCGTCACGGTCTACACTTTGACGAACGCAACCCTGGGACTGACGGATTTGGTGAGTCGCGCCTACAGCGCTGACCGCCGAGGACCCTCCAAGTTCCTGGGGCTTGGCCCCAGGCTATACTGAATGACGCCCTTGGCGTCGCCTTATGACGCCCTTGGCGTCGCCTTCGGGGCCGGGGAGTGCCTGGCAGGAACGCCGGCCGGTACGAAGATAACGGTAAAGGACACGGCTCCAGGGGAGGGTTAGGGGTGTGCCGCCGGCCCGTCGACGGATCCTGAGGCCACCTGGAGATCTTCTTTGGCCTCGATCTGGCTGGAATAGGCGGAAACAGTCCGCTCACCAACCTGGGTTGTTTTCTCGACGACCCGTTGCCCGCTGAAGAGAATCGCTGCCAGCAGAAGCAGCCGGAAGGCTTGCCAGAATGTCACCGTCCTCAGGTTGAAGACGTCCGGCATCGTGATGTTCCAGAGCCACTGAAACAGGGCCACCCCTACGAAGAAAATCAAGACGAGCAGTAATGGTATCGCCAACAAACCGAGAATTCCCAGAGCCGCCATGGACTACCTCCCTTGGTTCTCACGCCCCGGCATGGGACGGAATTGCCGCACCTGCTACTACGCCTGGCTGGGGATTTTATTTTGCCCGCGTTGCCACGAGTCTCATCCCGGTAGCGGGTCAAAGGAGGCGGGTGAACTGACAAGATACCCCCCCAGAGGCCGGGGAAGGGGACTGTCCCTTCCTCGTTCCCTTCCTCCTTCCTCGTTCCCTTCCTCGTTTCTTCCGGTTCCGGTCTCCGGCGCTCCAAAACGTTCCGTTTCGCCTTTTCTGCCTCCGGCACAGTGCGTCACTTCCATTGCCGGCGCTGAAGGCAGCATCAGTTATCGGAAACGGCGGGCTCACGCCCACCGCTCGCCCGGAAGGGGAGTCCGCGACCGAAGGTCAGCCCCGCTGGATTCCCTTGTCACTCGGGGTGGGATGATCTGCAATCTTGAGAGTTTTTGGGAGTAGCAATCGGCAGCGGCCGTCAGGATGCCCATTCCTCTGCCGTTGCAATCAACGGCGATAGTGATCACCGATTACGATTAAGACTCAGCCACCACAGCGCTCGCTGGTCGGAGGCGCCGCGGGGCGAAATTTCTGAGATCGTTATACTCGGACAGGCCCCTGTCTGAGGCAACAACCCTTACCGTGCCCCGGGTTGTGATTTGCCCGAACTCACAATATGGTATCCTTGGCGGGTTTTGAAAACTTCGGCCCTCACCTTTGTCATCGCCTCGCTTGTGGCCCTGTTCGTCCCCAATTCCGGGCACAGCCGCCATCCGGATACCTCCGCGCCGGGAAAGAGCACATTCAGTCTGCCAGCGCCCGACCCGCAACTTCAGGAAGCTCTGCGCAGGATTGTGACTCGGCGGCCGTTGCATGAACTGGCGGCGAGCGGCCGCCTGTCGGTGGCCCTGGTGGATCTCTGCCGGGCGGACAGCTTGCGTTATGCGGCCGTCAATGGCGATGCCATGCTCTACGCCGCAAGCCTCCCCAAGATTGCGGTGCTGCTGGCGGCTTTCGAACGGATCCGGAATGGAGAGATCCCCTACTCTCCGGGATTCAAAGATGAACTGACACGGATGATCCGATTTTCGAACAACGCCGCCGCCAGCCGGGTGATCCAGAGAGTCGGCTTTGCTTTCATTGCCCGCACCCTCAGGGACTCCAAGTATGGGCTCTACGACCCGGCCCGAAACGGAGGTCTGTGGGTGGGGAAAGGGTATGGAGGGTTTCAGGACCGGTGGAAGCGCGATCCCCTGCATCACCTCTCGCACGGCGCCACGGCCCGGCAGGTGGCACGCTTTTTCGTCATGCTGGATCGCGGGCTGCTCGTCGACGATTGGTGCAGCCGGCAGATGAAGGAAATCCTCTCCCGGCCCGGCGTTTGTCATAAATTCGTAAAGGGACTGCTGCAACGACCCGGTTCGGTCCTCTACCGAAAGTCGGGCACCTGGCGGAATTGGCACTCGGATGCGGCATTGGTCGAGCGGGGTCCAGTGAAGTACGTTGCGGTGGCTCTCACGAACAGCCCTCTCGGCGGCCGGATTCTCCCTCAGCTCATTCTGAGACTGGACGATGCCGTCTCCGACGCCGGGTCGCAGGTCGATTCTCAACAGGAGAAATTACCCGCCAGTTGATTCCCAAGCCATTCGACCTATTGGCGACCAGCCGTCGGTGGGATCGCCTTCCTGGGTTGCCGTGACCGCCCTGTATCGCCCCTCCCCGGAACTGTCGGCGAGAGACATCTTCCCTGTCATTACGATCCACTGCGATCGGGATGCCCCTGGTCTCCGCGACTCACTAGCCCGGATTATGCACCAGGTTTCGTCGCGAGGCGCCGGAAGCGCTGCGCTGACAAGGCGTTACGCCCGAGGCCCCCGGAGGCGTAGTCGT
>JBHHYX010000108.1:0-13796 GCA_046757765.1 Acidobacteriota bacterium
CAACGCGCAACTTGACCATTTTGTGAACTTGTTTCGGGCCTAGCGGCCCTAGTTGTCAAACCTGGCTCCACCGGGGAGGCCCCCATCCCCCGATCGACACCTTTCCTTTTTTATTGACTCCGTACTGAGCCTGCATTACTATTTTTCTCAAGCTCTGTCAACAAAAGTCGGACAAGGAAAGAGGTTGCGATGAAGGCAAGGATATCGACACTACCCCTTCTGGTTTGTCTTGTAAGTCCTTTTTCTCTGATGGGGGGGCCTGTGCCGGAAGCTCCGGATAGGGTGATCGAAGACATCGAACAGCGGCTGGTCGACCTGATCGCCGACAGCGATGCGGCACAGTACAAGACGGTCGGGAGTCTGCCGGACGACCGCAGCTTTACGGTGGGCGAGTATCCGGCGCTGGTCGACTTTCTGGTCGGATCTCCGGGCGACCTTCAGCCGGTGATCGAAGACGTGCCCGACGCCAGCGGTTCCAGCTTCATAGGCTTGTGGTTCCTCTCGCAGGCCCATCGGATTCTCGGCCAGATCGACCTGTTCGATACGGCACCGCTGCGCCAGGCCATCCGGGTCCAGATCGAGCGTGCCGATCTTCTCCCTCAGTTCTTTCAGGGAACCTCGGAAGATGTCTGGGAGTGTCCGCCCGAGACGATGGGCTGGTATCCGTTGATCGACGGATACCGCCTGCCCTCGCTTCTTCCAGATCGGCTCGAAGCACTGTTGCCAGGCAGTGTCAAGAAGGATCTGGCCAACCTCAGCGATGGAGACATCTGGGCTTGGAGCATGGCCATAGACGACACCACGCCTGGGATTCTGCAGTATCACCACCCTATCACCTCCGCCGACATCTACGCTCCCTTGCTCGGATCCAGACAGGACTGGGACTCCATCGATCCGCAGTCACGGCTCCTGTACCGGCAGGTATGGGGACCGCCCACCAACTCCCGCTTCCCCATCGGCACTTTCTACTGCACTTCCGACCAGAGCCAGCAGCGCTTCTCGGGTGTCGTGATGGCCAACATTCTTTCCTCCATCCCCCTGCTGGCCGAAGTATCGGACGTCTACGCGACGGACATAGACAATGCGGTGAGCTTTGTTCGGGACGCGGCCCGGCTGGCCCTGCGCCAAGAGCAGAGCTGGCAGCAATTCGCCTATGACTATTACACCATTCCCGTGGCACCCATCGCTTACGTAGCGCGGGCACACAAGCGGATCATCGAGATCGGTCGCGCCGCCTATCCCAGGCTTCTCGATGACGATACGATCGCCGAGGCGGTCCGCTACATCACCCAACAGACCGAGCAAAAGCTCGCCAACCCGAACCTTTACACCGAGGCCGGGGCCCAGGACTATGCAAGTTTGGTCTACTGCTTCAGCGCAATGGTCAACCTTCGACACACGGACCCGACTCTTTTTGACAAGGATCTCCTCGATCGCACCATGAATGCCCTGTTGGTATCCAACCCGGCATCCTACACGGTCCCGGGGACCGGTCCCTACTCCATTGCCGGGCAGATCTGGGCCGACATGGCCTCAATCTGCTTTGTCGTCCCACCTCTGATCGAGGCTTTCGCCCTCTATCTGCAAATCGAAGTCTGACGAGCGGCGGTCGGCCCAGCACGGCCCCAGGCTGCCAGTCGAGAGGGCTTCAGTCCAGACGCACCTTCTGGACCAGCACCTTCAGGGTGTCAGAGAGGCCGCCCGGAATGAGGAGGTTCTTGAGACGGAGCCGATGCCGCAGGCGGTCGGGATTGAACAGGCCGAGCCCTTCCTCTTGCTTCAGCTTCTCCTCCAGGCCCCACTCCATGAGGAACTCCCGCTGAGTCTTGAGAGGTTCCGACTGCCAGCCGAAGCTCTCACCGGTCTGCTCCAGAATCTCGAAATTGAGATGGGCGGTCATATCCTGTTCGCCGATCCGCTGGTAGGGGTCGGCGCCGGCCCGGTGGCGAGAGTAACAGAGCAGGGTCCCTTGAGGACGATCTCTGGCATTGTACTCGGCCCACCGGTACCCGTAGTCGATGGTGACGACCCAGCCCGATTCGATCTGCTTCTCCAGTTCGGCCAGAACCTCCACCATGCGCAGGTTGACCTCGTAGAGCCACCCCTCCCTCCAGGTTGGGAAGCCCGACCGCATATAGGCCTCAATGCGAGGGTCCGAGAGGGGACCTTCTTCTTCGATCCACCCGGTTTCCGACCGTCTCACATAGAGCTCGCGCAGTTCTCCCTTGCGGACGCGAACCCTGTGCACAGGCAGGGCATCAAAGAACTCGTTGGAAAAGACAACGCCCCGAATGCCTGACGGGATCTCCGGCGTCTCCAGTTCGACGGGCCGGTATTCCGCCTGATCGAAGACCTCCCGATGCCTGATTTGCAGGACCGAGAGCAGATCGCGGGCCAGAACTCCTTCTCCCGCCCCCAGTTCCACCAGATGGAACGTTTTCGGACGTCCCAGATGCAGGTAACAACTGGCAAAGGCGTCCGCCAGGAGCTCGGCAAAGAGCGGATGGGTGTAAGGAGAGGTGATGAAATCGCCCTCTTCCCCAAAGATTCGATCCCGCTTTCGATAGTAGCCCTCGACCGGGTCGTAGAGACAGTGCTGCATGAAATCCTTGAATGTCAATCGACCCTCTGTCAGGCGGCGCGTCACCTATTTGCGCAGTGAGAAAAGGAGCCACAGCAGCAGGGAGAGGAACAGGCTGACAAGCAGGCTGCTGGCGATGGGTAAGTAAAGGTTCCAGGTTCCCCGCCGGATGAGGATGTCTCCGGGCAGGCGCCCCAGCCGAATAGAAGGCAGAAAGGTCAGAATCAAGCCCACGGCTGTCATCAACAGTCCCACCCCAATCAGGAGCTTGCCAATTTCCGAAAGCATGCTACCGGACCAGTTCCAGGGCGGAAAAAAAGTAACCAATTTCAAATCCAGCCGACTCGGGACTGTCACTTCCATGGACAGCGTTGCGTTCGATGCTCTCCCCGAACACCTTTCGGATCGTCGCGTCGGCGGCCTCGGCCGGATGGGTGGTGCCCATAATGTCACGCCACTTCAAGATCGCATCCTTACCGCGCAACACCATGACTACGATTGGACCTTCCGACATGAAGCGGGTTAGAGAGTCAAAAAAGGGCCGATCCCGATGGACGAAATAAAACCCCTCGGCCTCCCGTTTGGTCATACGGACCATTTTCAGGCCCACTACGGAAAGATCGTTGTTCTCGGCGCGCCGGATGATTTGCCCGATGATGTTCTTTGCTGTCGCATCCGGTTTGACGATGGCCAGAGTTGCTTGTTGCATGTTGCTCCCGCTTGAAGACTGCCAGCCAGACTGCTGGTTAGTGATCTCAGGCGCCCGGCCGGGAGCCGGCCACGAAGGCGTGACCGCGAGGGTGCGGCCCGAGGATGCTCGTGGTCCTTCCCGGCCGCATGAGGTTCCCCGCCTAACCGGCTGGCTCCTCCAGGGCCGCCTGAGCGGCCTCACCGATGTCGGCTGGGCTCTTCACGACCCGGATGCCGCACTCTTGCAAAACCCGCATCTTTTCTTCCGCCGTCCCCTTGCCCTGCGAGATGATCGCCCCGGCGTGTCCCATGCGGCGTCCGGGCGGGGCGGTTTGCCCCGCAATGAATCCCACCACCGGCTTTTGAAAATGGTCACGCACGAAGCGCGCGGCCTCCTCCTCGGCTGTTCCACCGATCTCGCCGATCATCACCACAGCATCGGTTTGAGGATCGGCCCCGAAGGCTTCCAGGGCATCAACGAAGCTGGTGCCGCTGATGGGATCCCCTCCAATGCCGACACAAGTGCTTTGACCCAGCCCTCGGTGAGTGAGCTGGTCCACCGCCTCGTAGGTGAGCGTTCCACTGCGCGAGATCACACCGACCCTTCCCTCTTGGTGGATTCGCCCCGGCATAATGCCGACCTTGCATTTTCCAGGCGAAATGATCCCCGGGCAGTTGGGACCGATCAGCCTGGAGTTCCTGCCGGCCATGAAGTCCCACACTCTGAGCATGTCGAAGACGGGAATCCCCTCGGTGATGCAGACGACCAGTTCAATTCCCGCGTCCACCGCCTCCATGATCGCGTCCGCGGCAAAGGGAGGCGGAACAAAGATCATGCTGACATTGGCCTCTTCTCTGGCCATCGCCTGGTGCACGGCATCAAAGACGGGGATTCCGTCATGGTCGCTTCCCCCTTTCCCCGGAGTCACTCCGGCCACAACGCAAGTCCCATACTCCCGGCACTGCCGAGTGTGGAAGCTTCCTTCCCGCCCGGTGACGCCCTGCACCAGCAGCTTCGTTGATTGATCTACCCAGATTGCCATGGATTCACCTTTCGCCCCGCCCCCCACTAGCCATTCCTCTCTGGAACGGGCTCATGGCTGCACCCGGTTGGCCAAGGCACACACCTTCCGAGCTGCGTCCGCCATTCCCAGAGCGACGTCAAAACTGAGGTCGGAATGGTGCAGAATCCGGCGTCCTTTCTCAACGTTGGTTCCTTCCAGACGGACCACTACCGGAACATGGACGCCGACCTCCCGCACCGCCTGTACAACCCCTTGAGCCACTATGTCGCAGCGCATGATGCCGCCAAAGATGTTGATCAATACCGCTTTGACATTGCCGTCGGAAACGAGTATCTGGAAGGCGTTCTTGACTTGCTCGACATTGGCGCCGCCCCCCACATCGAGAAAGTTGGCGGGGTTGCCGCCCGAGAGCTTGATAATGTCCATGGTGGCCATCGCCAGTCCGGCGCCGTTCACCATGCAGCCGACGTTGCCGTCAAGCTTGACGTAGTTCAAGCCGTGGCGGGCGGCGTGAATCTCCAGCGGCTCCTCCTCCTGAAAATCACGCATTTCGCGCACCTCCGGATGCCGGTAGACCGCGTTGTCGTCGAAGTTCATCTTGGCGTCCAGTGCGTAGATTCCGCCTTCCTCCGTCAGGACGAGCGGATTGACCTCCACCAGGGAGGCGTCGGTTTCTCGAAACGCCGCATACAGAGAAGCCATGAATCGGGATGCCTGGCCAATCAGCGCTCGATCCAGGCCCAGGGCAAAAGCGATCTTTCTGGTTTGGAAGCCGAGGAGACCCAGGGCCGGGTCAATGTGCTCTTTGATAATCCGTTCCGGCGTCTCGCGGGCCACTTCCTCTATCTCGACGCCGCCTTCCGTGCTTGCCATGAAGACCGGTTTCTTACGACTGCGATCCACCACCACGGCCAGATAAAACTCACTCTTAATGTTTAGACCTTCTTCCACCAGGACGCGTTGGACTTCCTTGCCCTGAGGGCCCGTCTGCGGTGTGACCAGCTTCGATCCGATCAGGCTCCGCACTTTCTCCTCAGCCTCTTCCGGGGAGCGGGCAATCTTTACTCCCCCCGCCTTTCCCCGACCCCCGGCGTGAATCTGAGCCTTGACGGCGACCCTGCCCCCCAGGCGCTTGGCGATCTCGAAGGCTTCGGCGGGATTGTAAGCGACCTTGCCCTGGGGAATCCTCACACCGAACTTCTTCAAGATCTGTTTGGCTTGATACTCGTGTATCTTCATGGTCTCTCTAGCAAACACAATCGGAGCTGGTTTTTCAAGTGGCGGCAAGCCCCATCCACCGGGTTGGCGACCGTTTTCCCGATTGCAAGGTGGGCAGTCGGATGCCGAGCGGCGCCTCTGGACAGGCTAAAATGGGATCAGGGCGATAAGGATGGGCAAACTCCACCCCCCAGACGCCGGCCCCAGTGAGCAGGTATTGACGGGGCCCTGGGCAGACCAGCCTTCGGGAGTCCGGACAGGAGGCAACGACCTACCCAGTCAGAACCCGTGTGTCGTTAATTTCCCAGGATTCCGTCCACTGCCTGAAGAATCTGGCCGGGGCTGGAAGGCTTGGCCAGAAGCGTAATGGGGGAGTGTTCCAAGGCGCGGTGCATCAGATCACTGTCGGGATATCCAGTGAGAACGATCACAGGTACCGCTCCCCAGCCATCCCGAATCTTTTTCAAAACAGTGGGCCCATCCATTCTCGGCATTTTCAGATCCAGGAACACGACGTCAGGTTTGCGCTCGGCCAACAACGGGATCACGTCAGCCCCCCCCGCTACTGCCGTCACCTGGAATCCCTTTCCCTCGAGCGTGGCTTTCAAGACCCCTCGCACCACCTCTTCGTCGTCAATGACGAGAACACTGCGCTGCTTAGCCTTCGGACGCCTTTCCTGAAGATCCGACCACCGGTCAAGGGAACTTCTCTTGAATCTCCACGAGCCACCCACCTTAAAGGCTGGGATTTCGCTGTCACGAGCCAACCGGCGAACCGTCTGCTCGTTGATGCGGAGATAATTGGCGGCTTCGCGCGCGTCCAATACATCTTCGATTTCCACCATCCGGACTCTCCGTTCTTGAACACACTGAAAAAACGACCTCCACCATCCCCCTTCTCAACTGCTTCTATTATAACTGAATCCCAACAAGTTGTCTCGTTTTCAATTCCTGCGCATTCTTCTTTAACCGTTCTGGATTTCTCTGGCCGTTTCCGAAGCAGGAGGAAAGGACAATGGCGACGAACGACCGTTTCCGTCTTATCCCAATCGGGGACGTGATACAATCGAAGCATCGCAGCACAGGTGATCGCACCGTGAACACCAGCACTATCAAAACCGACATTCTCATTGTGGGGGCGGGCTTTGCCGGGGCTTCCACCGCCTGTCATCTCAGTCACAGGTTCGGGGGATCAATTCTGGTGGTAGACAAAGAGGAGCTTCCCGGCTTTCATGCCTCAGGTCGGAATGCCTCGCTGGTTCTGCAGTGCACGCTCCCGTTGGAGACTCGGCGGCTTACGGTGGAAAGCCGAAGACATTACGAAGTCCACCGCGAGGAGATTGGGTTTCGGCAATGTGGCTCCATTCTGATGGGAAGCAAGGAGCAACTTGCCAGGCTGTGCCACCCCGCTCCGCCTCAATCCGAGTTTCTGGAACCCTCTCGAGCACGGGCTCGAGTCCCGGCTCTTCAGGGCCACCAGTTCGAGGCCGCGCTGTGGACGCCCTCTGATGGAACGATGGACATTGCGCGCTTGCTGCAGTTCTATCTGCAAGGAGCAAGATCCCGAGGTGTCGACGTTCGTCTGGATTGCCGGATCCTGGAGATGAGTCGGCAGTCGCCTTTTCAAGTGACCACTTCCAGGGGGAGAATAGAAGCCAAGTTCATCGTCAATGCGGCTGGTGCATGGGCCTCCGAGATCTCGCAACTGGCGGGAGCCTCTTCCCTTCCCCTTTTCCCATTGAAGAGGCATCTTTTTGTTCTCGACGAGATCGGCTCAGCCGATGAGAGATCACCGTTCGTCTGGAACCTGGAGAAGAATTTCTATTTCCGGCCCGAGTCGGGGGGGCTGCTCTTCAGCGTCTGTGATGAAGAAAGGTGCCAGAGTTTGGAGCCCACCATCAATGACGAAACTTCTGAACAACTGGCCGAAGTGATCTGGTCACAGCTGCCCGCGCTTCGTGAAGCGGTGCAGAGACGAGTTTGGTCTTGTTTTCGAACCCGAACGCCGGATGATCAGTTCGTGATCGGCTGGGATCCTGTAGTGGAGAACTATCTCTGGGTAGCCGGTCTTGGCGGACATGGAATGGGCGCCAGCTGGAGAGTGGGTGAAGTCGCCGCCTTACTGCTGCTCGGCGACAGCCCCGAAGACTCACATCCTTTCCGGCCCGCCCGCTTCGCTTCGTCCCAGCAGAGATGAGCCCGTCTCCCCTGGTCGCCGCCTTTGGGGGAGAGATTCGGCCGGGGATCGGTCCGTTCGGACAGGGAAATGATGATAACAATTTGAAATGAACAACAACAAAGCACAAAGGATATGCAAAACGCGCAGGGGTGGTCATCGCGAGAGTGTACGGTCGAGTTTTCACAGCTTTTTCACAGTTTCTCCACAAGGGCCGTGGAAATCTTAGTCGATGAACGTGTTCAGCGGGTGAGAAGGCAAACAAACCCACAATCCTTTTGGGCTTGACGCCACCAGGCCCGTGGGATTCCCTTCTCCTACGCTAAAGCTAAACATGGTGGCCGCGATGATCTCCTCGGCCGGAGCCTTTGGGAAGGTCGGTTCCCGGCGCCGAAGGAGCCCCTCATATGACAGTCAGCCTTGACCCTCGCGCTCTCCTCCGGAGAAGAGCGCCACTCTGGAGGACCATTCGAGAGCCAGGGCCTGGTAGCCCTGCATGGCGGCTTCGAGCTGTGCAACGGGTACAGCCTCCCAGACCGTATGGGCAAGGCGTTCGTCGCCCGGACCGAACCCGACAACGGTGAGTCCGGCCAGAGAAAAATGTCCTCCATCGGTGGCAAAACGCCACACTCCGGGCTCCGACTGGAGCCCAATGGCATCGGCCAGTGTGGCTTGGGCCGCCCTCAGGGCCGCATCGTCGGTTGGCCGACAAAAAGCGGGATTGTCGGCCCGAATCGTGTCGCAGAAGCCAGTGTAGCTGACCCGGCGAATGGCGGGAATGCTGACTTCGGCTTTGGCGCCCTCAACCAACGAGCGCTGCGCCAGGCCCTGCATCGCCGACCGGATCTCCTCGCCCGTCTCGCCTGGAATGTTCCGCCAGTCACAGGTCAGCCACACTTCACTGGGGATGACATTGGGGCTGATCTGATCCGTTCGGATCAAAGTGGGAGCGACACTGCTTGGCCCCAGATCCTCGTCCCTCGGCATGTCGAGGCTTGGCAGGCCCAGTATGAACCGGGCCACGACCTCAAGAGGGTTGATCCCCTGAGCCGGAACACTGGCGTGTACACTGCGGCCGAGTGCGTGGAGAACCAGTTCGGTTCTGCCTCGATGGCCCCGCCGAACCTGGTTGGAGCTGGGCTCACCGACGATGATGAGAGGCGGTTTGAGGTGAGTGAGCAGGTGGCGTGCGCCGAGTCCTCCGACTTCCTCCTGGACCACTGCCGTCACATAGACATCTCCCGGAGGGCGAATCCCCTGATCGATGAGGTTGGCAACGCCGTGGAGCTGGGCGGCCAGTGGTCCTTTGATGTCCACGGCGCCACGTCCCCACACCTTCTCGTCATGGAGGTCTCCTCCAAACGGGGGGTGGGGCCAGCCCGCCGGATCGCCCACGTCAACGTGGTCGAGATGAGTGTTGAGCATGACGGGCGGAGCATATCCCTGTCCCCTCACCAGCCCAATGATATTGCCGGCTGCGTCGCGGCGGACCTGATCGTACGCCAGCCGCTCCATTTCTCTCTTCACAAGGGCCGCGACATCTCGCTCCTCTCCCGGAAGGCTCTCGGTTTGAATCAAACGACGAAGAAACTCAACACAGCTGCTGGTGCTACTCATTATCGCCCCTCCTAGCTGATTTCCATCCCAAAAAGAGTAAGTTGGTAGAAAAACATAAGTTTCCAGATTGGGATGGGAACTCGAAATTCCCAAGTCCCAATCACCAATCCCAGAGTAGATTGCAAATACGAAATCTCCATGCAAGAGCTGTTGAGGTTTAGCTGCTTACCGCCGCATTCTGACAATCTTGCTCTCAGACGCGTTGGATCGGCGAGGTGCGCGCCGTTGCCCCTGCTCTTTAAACTGAACCGAAGCGTCAGCGCCCGGCCAATCCGGATGGCCACTCACTCACGTTCGTGGTTCAGTGACAACACAATCGCTCAACCAAAGGTTAAGCTGATATTTCACAACTATTTAAGGGTTTTAGAATGGGAAGTAGCTACCCCTTGAGTTCTGAACTCTGGACTTGGCCCGGGGGCAAGGCCGACATCCACCCCAGAATCTCCTCATGAAAGGCTTTGAGAGTGACTTCGTCCCTAGCTTCAATGACGACTCGCAGAATGGGTTCGGTATTGGAAGGGCGAATATGAATCCAACCCTCCTCCCGCTCGATCTTGAGACCGTCCAGAAGGTTCAGTTTCTCCCCCCCATAGGCGGTCGTGAGCTCTTCGATCAGGGCCGGAATGCGATGAGGATGCATTTCGTAGACAGACTTAGCCATGCGGTAGCGAGGAAGCTGGTCAATCAATTCGGTCACGGTGAATCCGCTCGAGCGGATCAAGTCGACGACCAGAGTCATCCCCACAAAGCTGTCACGAGCCATGTTGACTCTGGGGTAAATTACCCCTCCGTTCCCCTCTCCCCCAAAAATCGCTCCCCGCTCCTCCATCAACTCGGTGACATTGACTTCCCCCACTCTCGATCGATGGACCGGGCAGCCAAAGCTGCCGGCAATATCCTCAATCATTCGAGAGGTGGAGAGGTTAGTGACGACCGGGCCCTGTTCCCGGGCCAGGACGGTCCGAGCGCAAAGAGCCAGAGTGTACTCTTCGCCGATCGCCACACCCTGATCCGACACGATGGCCAGCCGATCGGCGTCCGCATCCTGAGCAAAACCGACATCGGCGTGATGCCTACGAACCGTTTCGCAGAGCTGGCTCAAATTCTCCGGAACCGGCTCGGGAGGTCTCGGAAAGTAGCCACTTGGCTTACAGTTCAAAGGGACCACATCACAGCCCAGTTCCTTCACCAACAGGGGCGTCAGGGTGGAACCGGCCCCATCGCAGCAGTCGACCACGACTTTCAGGCGTGGAGTCAGCCGGGGGCGAAGCGTCTGAAGGATGTGCCGAAGATGGTCGCCGAGGGCGGCCGGATACTGGGCAACCGGCTGAAGCCGGCTCGCCTCAACCTGCTTGAACTCCTCCTGATGATAGACGCTCAGGAGTTCCTCGGCCTCGTAGCGGTTGAGAAAACAGCCGGAGGACTTGATGAATTTGAGTGCGTTCCACTGGGGTGGATTATGGCTTGCCGTAATGGCGATTCCACCTTTGCATCGCAGCTTGCGGACCAGGAACTGAATGGTCGGAACCGGACAGATGTCGACGTCAATGACGCTCATGCCGGAAGACATCAAGCCCGCCAGGACGGCGTGTGTCACCATTTCTCCGGAGGTTCGGGTGTCGCGGCCCACAAGGATCGAGCCTTCTCCCAGATAGGTGGCAAAACTCTCGGCAAACCGGCACACCAACAGGGGTTTCAGGGAATCCCCCACCACCCCGCGGATTCCGGAGATGCTGACCTTTAACGTTTTGATCGGTTTCATTCCAGAACCACCTCACGAGCCCATCGGTGGAGCTGCACCGCCTTATCCTTTTCCCGTGCCTCGGCAATAATCCGGAGAAGCGATTCGGTGGAGGAGGCTCGAACCTGAAGCCACTCATCGGAGTTCTCCACCTTGACGCCATCGGTCAGGTCGAGCCGGTAATCACCGTTCAACTCCCCGGCTCTTATTCGGATTCTTTGAAGCCGCCGATAGAGCTGGTCGGGCGGGAAGGGCAGGCTTTCTTTGATCATGTGGAAAGCGGGCAGTTCATGTGCCAGTTGCGACAAGCTCGAATCCGATCGAGCAAGGTATTCGAGGGTCAAAGCAATTGCAGCCATCCCGTCGGGCCCCGGGTGGAGCCAGGGGAGGATGACCTGGCCGCTCCCCTCTCCCGCCAGATCCGCTTTCACTTGAAGAGTCTTCTCGGTGACGTGAGCCTGTCCCACGGCGGTGCGATAGGTCCGGACGCCGAATCGCTCAGCCACCTCATCGATCATCCTGCTGGTCGAGAGATTGGTCACCACCGGGCCGCGGCTCCGACCGCTGCGCAGGGCGATCAAGCAAGCAAGGGCCAAGGTGTGCTCTTGACTCAGAGCCCGGCCCTGATCGGTGACAATCCCCAGACGCTCCCCCTCGGCGTCATGGGCGAAGCCGACGTCGGCCCGGGCCGCGCTGACCAGCGCCTCCAGCTGGGTCATGTTGTCTGGCGTGGGATTGGGATAGTGCGGCATGGGGCGTTTCAAGTCGGTGTTGAAGGCCACCACCTGGCAGCCCAGGTCCTCCAGCAGCCTGGGGGTGATTCGAGCGCAGGGACCATTGCAGCAGTCGACGGCCACCTTGAACTTACGCCTTCGAATGCTTGGCACATCGAATGTCTCGAGGATGCGCCGGCGATGGCAGTCGAGAGCCGAATGATTGAATTCGATGGGTTGGATCGATCTCCAGTCGGCCTTTTGGAATTCTCCGTGGCTGTAGATTTCGAGCAACTCCTCGCCTTGGAGTGCGCTCAAGTAGGTACCGCTGGGCCCCAGGAACTTCAAGGCGTTCCAGTGGGAGGGATTGTGGCCGGCGGCCACGATGACAGCTCCATCCGCACCCAGCTGGCCGAAGAAGATCCGGACGGTGGGAGACGGGATGATGCCGAGATCCACCACACGCGACCCTCCCGCCAGCAAACCGCTCAGGACGGCGGAGCGAATCAAGAGACCGGAAGGCCGTGAATCACGGGCGAGAGCGATGGTCCCGCCCTCCAGGTAGGTGCAGAAGGCCTGTGCAAAAGCGAGGGCAATCTCGACATTCATCCCCCTTCCCACAATCCCCCGAACACCTGCACTGGATATCTTGAGCAAGTTCATAAGGCAGAGTTCGGTGGCATTGAAAGGTGGAAGGACAACGGGGTCGAAAGGGCCCGGAAGAAGGCCGTCATCCAAGTCTCCAGCTGAGCTGGACCCCGGTTCGCCTTCTCTCAAGATTGGGACAGGATACGATCCATCCGCTCCGAGATCTCCTTCAGCCGTTCCCTGTTGCCTCCCGCCACTTCAGCGGCACCCCAGCCGCTGTAGCCAATGTCCTTGATGGCCTGCCGAACAGCGGGCCAGTCACAGTCGCCCTCCCCCAGCTTGACCCGAAAACCGGCGTAGGGACCCTCCTGGTCCCTTTTCTTGCGGCTGTACTCCTTAATGTCGAACTTCAAAATCCTGTGGCCAAGGGTCCGAATCCAATGCTCCGGCCAGCCGTAGTTGACGATGTTGCCCACGTCAAAATGGACGCCAACCCAGGAGCTCTCCAACTCGTCGATGTAGCGGGCCATCTCCAGGGGACTCAAGAGAAAGTTGTTCCAGACATTCTCAATGGCGATCCTGACACCCAGTTGCCGGGCCAGCGGGAGCACTTTGCGGATCTCAGCTTGAGAGCGAGCATAGGCGTCGCCGTAAGAGACCTCCTTCTTGACCACCGCGGGAACCAGCAAGACCGTGGAGGCGCCGTAGGCTCTGGCGTCTCGCAACGCCGTTTTCAGCCCTTCCAGCCCTTCCGCTCGAACCTGCGGGTCGGGATCGGAGAGTGGTTTTCTCCAGTGAACCGAGTCGACGACACCGGGGATCGGGAGGCCCGATTCCTCTCGAGCTCGGAGGACCTCATCCCGATTCAAGTCGCTGGGGCCATCCAGCTCCACACCGTCAAAACCCAGTTCCTTCAGCAACTTGAACTTTTCAACAAGAGAGAGTTCCTCCTCTTTGACCATGCCGAACTTGAGGGCCTTCTTGAGGATCGTGGCGCGCGGCGGGGGAGCAGGGGTTGCGGCCCCGGCGGCGCGTTTACCCCCGATCAACCCCAGGGCGGTAGCGCCGGCGCCGGCAATCTTGAGGAAATCCCTCCGTTGTAACGACATGCTCATACTCCCTCCTTGAATTGAAAAGCTCGGACCCAAAAGTCTCGAACTGATCTTAGTCCAGCAAGCCTGTGAGTGGCAAGCAGGCCTTCCCCACTCCGGTGCGGGCGAGAAAAGAGTTGGGAATCAGAGCCGGCTGGCGGTGGAGAATCGCGCTCCTGGCTCTGGGCCGAAGACGCCATCGTGATTCAACCGCGGCGGCTTCAAGTTGAGGGGATGATCTGTGGTTTTGAGCCCAGTTTTGAGGGAGTCGGTATCGGGATCGCCATCGAGATCGATTTATCGACATTCATCCACAATCGCCCCTGCCATCGCAATCCAGGGCCGATAGCGATGAG
>JBHHYX010000109.1:0-13748 GCA_046757765.1 Acidobacteriota bacterium
ACGCCTTCCAAGTACGGTGCTGCCGGCGCCTCGCTGCAACTTCCATGAGAGATGCTGGCTGGAGAGTCGAAGGCGACGATCCAGAAGCGGGTCTCGACTCACGTGCTGGCTCGTAAAACACGATGGCAGTAGGGAGTACCAGTCAACCTGCACCGTTCCCAGCCGGCGGCGTCGCCCGGAGCTGTTCTTCACATCCGGTCCCGGCTGTAGATTTCTTCGGGGGAGAGAAGCCCGAGTCGTGATTGACTTGAATATCTACCGGCGCAAACTCGCCGGCTTGGAGCCTCAGACCGTTTTTGGCCGCGTCAAGCGCGCCGGAGCCCTGGTGGTGGAGTCGGATGGCCCCCGCACCAGTGTGGGTGATCTTTGCGAAATCCTCTCCGAGGGTCGAAAGGAACCCGTTCTGAGCCAGGTCATCGGCTTTCGCGACAGAACCGTGCTCTCCATGCCCATCTACGACGTCGGAGGTGTGAAACTCGGAGATAAGGTGGTTTCCCGCAACCAGCGCCCCTCGGTTGAAGTGGGCAGGAACCTGCTGGGTCGCGTCATCGACGGCAACGGGAGGCCGCTGGATGGAAAAGGAGCCATTGTCTGCGATTCCCGTTACGCCCTCGACCGGGACCCTCTCAACCCCCTCTCCCGCTCATCTATCGACACACCTCTGGGCACCGGTGTGAGGGCCATTGACGGATTGCTCTCGGTGGGTCGAGGGCAGCGGGTGGGGATTTTCGGCGGGAGCGGCGTCGGCAAGAGCACTCTGATCGGCATGATGGCCAAGTACACGGAAGCCGCGATCAGTGTCATTGCCCTGGTTGGTGAACGGGGGCGGGAAGTGGGAGGTTTCATTGAGAGGGAACTGGGCAAGGAGGGTCTGGAGAAGAGCGTTGTCGTCGTTTCCACTTCCGACAGCCCGCCCCTGATGAGGATCCGGGCGGCCCTGGCGGCCACAGCCGTTGCCGAGTATTTCCGGGACTCGGGAGAGCACGTTCTGCTGGTGATGGATTCCGTGACCCGTGTGGCCATGGCCCAGCGTGAAGTCGGCCTGGCAGCCGGTGAACCTCCCTCTTCGAAAGGCTATACTCCATCGGTCTTTACGCTCTTGCCCCGGCTGTTCGAACGGGCCGGCAACTTCGAAAAGGGCAGCATCACGGGTTTTTTTACCATTCTGGTGGAAGGCGACGATATGAATGATCCTATCGCCGATGCGGCTCGGGGTCTGCTGGACGGGCACATTGTCCTCTCCCGGGAGCTGGCCTGGCGAAACCACTTTCCCGCCATCCACATCCTGGACAGTTTGAGCCGATTGATGAAGGATCTAGCCGGTCCCGAGCAGGGAGAGGCAGCCGGCTTGATCCGGGACCTGCTGGCCACCTACCAGAAGGCCGAAGATCTGATCGACATCGGAGCCTACTCGAAAGGTTCCAATCCCAAGATCGACATGGCCCTGGCCAAGATTGACCGGATTCATCTCTACCTCCAGCAGAAAGCCGACGAACCCGTTGAGCGGGAAGCGGCAGTCGCGCAGCTGATCCAGCTGGCCAGGAAATGAAAAGGTTCGCTTTCAGCCTCCAACATCTCCTCAAGTACCGGACTCACCTGGAAGAAATGGCGGAAGCGGAGTTGCACCGCCTTCTCAAGAAAAAAGTGGATCTGGTCGCCGCCATGAAAGAGCTCAACCGAAGGGTCGAACAGCTGGGGAGAGAGAGGCAGCGCAAGAAAGAAATGTCCGCCCATGAAGTGGGTTGGTTTGCCACCTACATCGCCCACCTCGGCAGGAGGCTTCGAGCCCATTCCAGGGAACTGCAAGCACTCGAGGGCCAGGTCATGAAACAACGACAAAGGCTCATTGCGGCCATGCGGCAGCGCAAGGTGCTCGACCGTCTCAAGACGCGCCAGGCGGAAAAGCATGTCCGGGAGGCGGATCGATTGGTGCAGAGGGAGGCGGATGATCTTTTCCTTCAACGCTGGCCGCGTAAAGGGTCCGGCGATGCCGGCTAATTCCCCAGGACGAATTCTTCCTTGGCTAGGCAGTTTTTTCCCCTTGATCCCCGCTTCCAGGGGTGTGCGCTCATGGGTAAGATCTTCTCTAAGTGTGTGACACGTAAGCGTGTGAGGTCGTTCCCGCAAAGAGGGGGTGTTCTGGCACCTGGCTTGCTGTGGGAAAGGTGTCATGCCAGAGTTGAGCGTCGACACAAGGAGTGCTTTCCCCCGGTCAAGATCGGGGAACGAGGAGCCACGCGCTGCCGGGAACCGCGGCCGTGAATCCGGCTTCCGTGACCTCCTGGCCTCCCTGTCCTCAAAAAGGCAGTCGGCGATTCGGGTTCCTGACCGGCAGAATCGTGCAGAGACAGGAGCCGGGCTACGGCCGCCTGGGGGGGAAAGGCCGAAGGGAGACAACTCGCCGGAGATGGACCGCCAGGCTTCGAACAGCCAGATCTCCGTGGTGATTCCCTCCGTCCTGGCGGGTCTGCTCCTGGAGTCCATCGGAGAGCTCTCTTCCGCTACTCCACTTTCCGGTAGTGCTCTGCTGAGAGCAATGGAAGCTGCGCTGGTGGAGGACCGGCAGATTGACGGGCGCGGAATGCAATTCGGGTCGAACCTGGCGCCAGGAGAGGAGGTGGACGAGGGCGATCTTCAGGCATTTTCGTCCAACCTGGCGCGAGTGGTTGAGAGGGCCCTGGCCGGGATCCGTTCCGGCACCCAGGAGGAAGCCGCAAGCAAGGGGCTGGAATTGGCTCAGCGGATAGCCGCGTCCAATTCCAAGGGAGAAAATGAGTCCCAAAACCGTTTGGCGGGGAGAGAGCCGCGGCAATCGAGTTCGGGGGAGGGAAGAGGGCAGTCCGGCGATCTTTCCCAACCCGAAGGCCGTTCTTTTAACCGATTTCTGGAAGGAGTTTTCGGGGCCGGCCGGGAAGGGACCTCGGAGGCTCAGTTGGTTCAAGTTCCTGCCCAGCCTTCAATGGCTGCAAGCGGCCAGAACGCTACCTCCGCCCACCGTGCCGCGGGCGTCCCTCAGGAGGGAACGGAAGTCCGCCACATCCAATCGGATCAGATCCTGGAACAAATCGTTAGCAACGCTCGCCTTGTGAAGCTCGATGGCAGCTTCAGGTTTGAACTCCAACTGAAACCGGAATTCCTCGGGAAAATAGGCATCCAAACGGTCCTGAACTCGGACCAGTCACTCAGCGCCACGATCACCGTCGAGAATTCCGCCGTCAAGGACTTGCTGCGGAAAGACGTGGGGCTGTTGCTTCAGGGTTTTCGGCAAACAGGTCTCAAGCTCGAAAACATTCATGTTGAGGGGATTCCCTACAATCTGAATTCCAACTTTGAGGGAAGAGGAGGCGCCCATCCTGGAAGCGATCACCCAACCCGCCAGACCGACGCTGAAGGGACTGCTCCGGAGGCCTCCCAGGAACCGTTGGGCCAGACCCCGGAGGAAGCCCTGTCAAGACCGCAGTATGGGGACGGGCGCGTTCACTATTTCGCCTGAGCCCGGCCCGATTGAACAAAACGCCTGTCAGAAGAGGAGCCGAAGATGGATCCAACGATCAACCCGGTCGACGGTGCGCCCGTCGCCGAACCCGTTTTCACCCCGGTCGACCAGAGTTTGGGCCGCGACGATTTTCTGAAGCTTCTGGTCACCCAGTTGCAGCAGCAGAATCCGCTCGATCCGGTCGACAACACGGCATTCATTGCCGAGTTGGCACAGTTCAACTCTCTGGATGAACTCATTCAGATTCGCGAGGCCTCTGAGGCAACCGCCCTCCTCTTGGCCGGTTTGGGGCTGCCTGAAACGAGCAATCCCTGAAAACCGTTTCCCCGTTTTGGGCCGTTGCCAAGGCGGCAGGAGAGAAGTGCGGGCGCCGAAAGTCGGCCTTGGCGTCTTGGCCGACGCACTCCGGCCAGCAGGCAATCAGAGTTCATCTGAACCGAACGCAGTGTTGGAGGGAGTGATTTGATTCATAGCCCGCCGTGACGAAGCGGCAAAGGCGCCGGCCCTTACACGGCGCCGCAGACGTACTCTTTAGACGCATCAGAACACAGACACAGGAGGTGACAACTTTATGGGTGGATTACCGTTTTTCATCGGTTTGTCGGGTCTCAGAGCGAACGCTCAGGGACTCAATGTGGTTGGAGACAATCTTGCCAACACCAATACGCTGGCCTACAAAGTCAAGAACGCGTTCTTTCTCGAGCTTCAGAATGCCCAGTCCCTGGACTTGCGGCCGGGACAGGGAGCCGTGGTGGGCCTGCAGCAAATCTTCAGCCAAGGGTCGATTCAACCGACTCAGGTGGCCACTGACCTGGCCATCTCGGGGCTGGGCTTCTTTGTCGTCGGCGACGGCCCCGCTTCCAGTTTCTTTACCCGGGCGGGTAACTTTCGCCTCGATGGTGAGGGGGTCCTGGTCACGGATTCGGGTCTCAAAGTCTTGGGATTTCCCGTTGTGAATGGCGTGGTGGATCAGACGGCGCCGCTTCAGTCCTTCAATTTAGGGCTGGGGAGGGTGCTGGACCCATCCGCTACCAGCCTGGTCCGTATGAACATGAACCTGGGTGCCAGCGCTCCCGTGGGCGAAGCTTTTCAGACCTCAGTGGTGGTGTTCGACAGCCTTGGTGAGTCCCATGTCGTCTCCTTCAACCTCACCAAGACGGCGGCCTCTCAGTGGGATTATTCCATGACGGTTCCTGCGGCTGACGTGGGGGGGGCGGGGACAGACCCTCCCGTAGTCATCAACAATGGCAGCTTGACTTTCGACAGTTTCGGACAGCTCAGCGCACCTGTCGGGGATGTCACCGGAATCACCATTTCCGGACTCTCTAACGGGGCCAACGACATCGTCTTTGATTTTGATCTCATAGGGGATGGTGGTGAGAGCTTCGTCACCCAGGTGGATCTGCCCACCGCCACCAGTCAGACTTTCCAGGACGGTAACGCGGCAGGTTCGTTGACGTCTCTGAGCATCCGGAGTGACGGGTTGATTGAGGGACGCTCTTCGGCCGGATTCTCGACAGCACTTGGGCAGATCGCCATGGCCACCTTTGCCAACGACTCCGGGTTGGCCCGCACCAACGACAACCTTTTCGTAGATACCACGGGGTCGGGACAGCCTAGCATCGGTGTGGCCGGCAGCGGTGGCCGGGGTACCATTGTGGGGGCGGCCCTGGAGAATTCCAACGTCGATATTGCAGAGGAATTCGTGAAACTGATCACCTTTCAGAGGGCCTACCAGGCCAACTCGCGCATGATCACGACCGCCGACGAAATCACTCAGGAGACGATCGCACTCAAACGGTAGGGAGTATCTTCCCATGAATGGTGCGGGCTAGACACACGAACTAGCGTCTATCCGCGGCTCTATCTGTGTCGGCCCGCCGGACCTGCCGGAAGGTGTCTGGGTCACCCGGTCCTCCAGGCTCGGAGAGGACCTGTGCTGTGAACGGTCAGGGCGCTCCGGCAGGGATAGTTGCGGGGCCATGATGGCGGGCCGTGCGAGGGAAAGAATCTTGAAGTCGAAAAACAGTCTGTCCCCAACTCCCCCTTTCCTTATAAGGATATGGTTTCAATCCACGCCCCCGCGCGGGGGGCGACTCGGATGACACTCGCTTAACCTTGCGGGGTCCAGGAGCGATAGGGCATCTTTGCCTGCTTGCTGAAGTCCGAGATGATGACCCTGAATTGCCAGCGCTGAAGCAACGCCCTGAAGCTTGTATGTGCCCAGCGCCTCCCATGCGCCGGCCGACCAATGGTCAATCCCCCGTTCCTTTCCCTGGAGGCGGCGTTGGAAAAGTCGACCGTACTTACCTAGGTCGTGCAGCAGCCCCGCGAGCCTGGCTTCAGCCGAAGCATCAAAAGCTTTTGCATACTCGGCAGCCCGATCTGCAACATCCTGCAGATGGGAATAAAGAGGGTCTTCCCTTCCACTCTGGTTGTGGCTGTGAGCGAGGAAGTTGGCTGGCAAATCTGTCATTAGCCTCGTGCTTCTATCTTTAGCGCTTAGCTTAAAGAAACTATGTTTGGTAATGTTCGGTGCGGTCGGTCATTGACAACACAACACACCGCCGATAGCAATCGATAGCTTAAATAAGCTTATACTAACCCTCTGACAACCTCTGACAGTCTTTTCGATAAAATCGATCAGCGGGAAAACCATTATTTGCAGCACCTCAAGAACCTGCGAACGATTCTGGTGAGTGGTATCGGATAGTATCGGATGTCAAATTCCGGTCTATGCCTGAGCAACGCCAAAGTCGCGAGGTCCAGTGGATCACCTTTTCTCCAGGCTCTACAGGACCTCGGCACGTTGGAGCAAGGCCCCCCGTCCGGACAGGAATGACGGGACGGAAAATAGACCGTCTCCATCTCCGGTGCAGTCTCAATCACCTTTGCGGAAGTCCTGTCCGATGCCCCTCTGCTCTCATCCCAATGATCGATATCATTTCCTCGCCCTTTTCCCTTGAGGCTTTCCGTCGAGACGATCATAATGAAAGGCAATGGTGAAGCCGGAATCCAGCCTTTGCCGCTGCCCCTGGGTGGACCTCGGAAAAGCGGATTACGTCCAATACCACGACAAGGAATGGGGTGTCCCCGTCCACGACGACCGGCTTCTCTTTGAGTTCCTGGTGCTGGAGGGGGCCCAGGCCGGGTTGAGTTGGTACACCGTCTTGCGGAAGCGGGAGAATTACCGCGTCGCCTTTGATGGTTTCGATCCCGAGAAAGTCTCCCGCTACGACGAGCAAAGGGTGACGCTACTGTTGGGCAACCCGGGGATCATCCGGAATCGGCGAAAGGTGCTTTCCGCCATCCACAACGCTCAGAGGTTTCTGCGGGTCCAGGAGCGCTTTGGCAGCTTTGACGCCTACATGTGGCGTTTTGTTGGAGGCCGGCCGATCCTCAATGAAATCCACACCTTGAAGGATTACCCCGCTACCAGCCCCGAGTCCGATGCCCTGAGCAAGGACCTTCAACAAAGGGGATTCAAGTTTGTGGGCTCCACCATCTGCTACGCCCATATGCAGGCCACCGGTATGGTCAATGATCACATGGTCGACTGTTTTCGCAGGAAGGAGATCATCGAAGGGGGCGGAGAGCGGAACCCAAAGCCCCCTCTGCCCACTTCGACCCCAGCCCCCGGTTTCTCGTGAGCCTTCTACCGCGGCAGCGGAATAATTTCGCTGGTGGGGCAGGCAGTTTGGGCGTCAATCCCGCTGGGGATTGTGTCTTCCAGCCCAGGGTTTCGGAAACCCCGGGCCGGGGTTGTCCCGGAGGTCCGGTTTGAGATTTGATACTTTGAGGTTTGGGTGCTTCCAAAGAGGGGGTTACGAGTGAAATCCTATGCTCATCTGGGACGGTTTGGCGCGTTGCTGGTGCTCGGGTTGGCGGCCTGCGAGGTGTTGCTCATGATCAGCCCCTTTGCGGGTTTTTTCTACGCCAGTCTCCAATTCGAGCCCGTCCTCGGTATTCTTTCCAATAGTCCTTTCACGGCCTGGCTGGACGGGTTCTTCTTGAACCATTCCGTGGTCACCACCTCGAGTTTTCTGGAGTGGCAAAGGACTTTCGGGCTCTATCTTTTCGCGCTTGGAATCTGGGGCTTCCTGGTTTCCGCCATCCAGGTCTACGGAAATAAGATCAGGGGACGGGGAGTGGCCACCGGTCTGCTCTATCGCTTCTCCAGACATCCTCAATACCTCTGCCTGGCCATTGCCGGCTGGGGCTTGCTGACCATCTGGCCGCGTCTCCTGCTGCTCGGTTTATGGGTCACGATGCTCTTTCTTTATGCTGGTCTGGCTCGTTTTGAAGAGTATCGGATGGCAGAGCGCTTCGGGGACTCCTATCGGGCCTACGCGGATCGGCGTTCGGCATTCTTGCCGGGGAATCCGGTGGGGCGGATGTTGGAGGCCGGTTTCGGCTGGATCAAACCGCGCCCCTTGAGATGGGTGGCGGCCTACGCCTGCTCTTTGATTGTGGTTTTCGCCGCCGGCTTTGCCCTGCGAGCTTATACCGGCGCCCATGTCGTCACGCTGCGGCGGCCAGACGCTGTCGTCATCAGCGCCTGGCCCCAAAGTGAAGAGTGGCTGGGGAAGGTGTTCGATACGGCTCTCGGTGGGGAAGGAGTGAGGGAGCGTCTCCAGACGCGCGGGACCGCGCCCGTCGTGGCAACGGTCCTTCCTCCCCGCTACGTCATGAAAGGCATGTTCTACAAGATGCCGCCCACTTCGGCGCCAACCGAAGGAACTCGCCCTCGGAGTTCTTCTCTCGCGGGGATCGTCAGAATTGCGGTGGGTTTCCTGCTTCCCTGCCTCCGCAGTGGCAGCTTCATGGGTGTGGATCCGGACAGCGGCCAAGATCCGGTGGAGGTCGTGTTCTCGCGAGCTGAGAAGCCCTACCGGGAAGAGATCCCGTTGAACGAGGCGCTGGATGCCAGCGTCCGTCTGAAACCGTTTCTGGTCGTGGATGTCCAGCCGCCTCGAGGTCCGGTCACCGGAGTCCGAACCCCTCTCCCTCAGAATCGGTGGGGCCCACGGGTTGTCATGCCGCTCTTCTGATCCAGCTCAACAGGGAGTCGGGCGAGGAACAAGATTTGACGGCACACTGGAAGTTGAACCGAAGCGTCAGCGCCCGGGCCGAGCGCTCCGCCACGGTGCGGGCCTGTTCCTTGAGGCTCGCTTTTCCGGATCGGTATCGGCATCGCAGTCGCTATCGGTGATCGACATCATGCGCATTGCTGCCCGCCATCGCAATCGACGGCGATAGCGATTGCGAACCCGATTCCGATACCGATGAAGACCCGGCTACGCCACGGCTGGCCGGTTAGGTTAAACTTATTCCTTTGTTCACCGGCTTTCGGGGAGTCTCCCAGGGTGGTCCTGCTCACCGTCTGCCGCAAAGGGAGTTTTCAGCCCATGAGTAGATCAGGCTTTTCCCTCACCCTGGCCGCATTCATTCTCTCGATCGGAAGCGTGCTGACGGCCGTAGACACGCGGCAACCCTCGAAAATCTTTCCCTACCAGTACCTTGTCAGGGATCTGGAAAACGGCCTCCGAATCATTGTTGTACCCACCGACTACCCCAACATCGTCTCTCTGCAAATCCCGGTGAGGACGGGTTCGCGCAACGAGGTGGAAGCGGGCAAGTCGGGCTTTGCTCACTTCTTTGAGCACGTCATGTTTCGGGGGACTCCTGAGTACCCGGCTGCCCGATACAACGCAATTCTCAAAGACGCCGGCGCGGACCAGAACGCCTACACCACCGATGACTTCACCAATTACCACACTACCTTCTCGAAAGAAGATCTGGAAACGCTGTTGAAGCTGGAGGCGGATCGGTTTCAACATCTCGAGTATTCCCCCGAGGCCTTCAAGACGGAGGCGAGATCGGTGCTGGGAGAGTACAACAAGAACTTCGCCAATCCAGTGCGCAGGATTTTCGAAGCTCAGCGTGACGTCGCCTTTCGGGAACACACTTACAAGCACACCACCATGGGCTTTATCTCCGATATCGAGAACATGCCCAACCAGTACGACTACAGCCTGCGTTTCTTCGACCATTACTACCGCCCCGAATACACGACGCTCATCCTGGCGGGTGACGTTGAGCCGGACGTCGTCTTTGGTCTGGTCGAAAAGTACTGGTCTGGTTGGAAAAAAGGAAGCTTCCACGCCCGGATTCCACCGGAACCCGAAGCCGATGGGCCCGTCTACCGGCACCTCGAGTGGACGTCTCCAACCCTTCCCTGGATGACGGTTGCCTTTCACGGCCCCGCCTTCTCCGAGAGCCGGGACGACATGATCGCGATGGACATCCTCCAGAGCTATGCTTTTTCACCCAGCTCTCCTCTCTACCAAAAGCTGGTGGTCGAAGAGCAAAAGGTCGATCAGCTCTTTCCTTATTTTCCCGATCGGAGAGACCCCTTTCTGGTGACGGTGGCCGCCCGGGTCAAGGAATCTAAAGATCTCTGGTATGTGAGGGACAAGATCCTGCGGACGTTTGCTCAACTCCGTTCCGAACCTGTTTCCGCCAAACGCCTGGCCGACATCAAGGGCAACTTGAAATACTCTTTTGCCAACAGCCTGGACAATTCAGAGGCGATCGCAGACGCTCTGGTGGGATATGTCGCGTTGACGAGGGATCCCGAGACGATCAACCGCGTTTACAAACGCTACGACGACATCACCGCCCGCCAAATCAGGGCCATGGCGAATCGCTATTTTACCGACAAGGGAATGGTTGTCGTCACCCTGGCTCACGGGAAGATTCCAGAGGTGGGAGATCAGACGGCCTCGGTCGACGCGCTGGTGGCGGCGGCCGCCGGCCCGGCAGAGAAGATCGAAACGGTTCTGATCCGCAACCACTCGCCCATCATCAACTTCAGATTCCTTTTCAACGTTGGCGCGGCCCTCGACCCTCCCGGCCAGGAAGGCCTGGCCAGCCTGACGGCCGCCATGATTGCGCAGGGGGCGAGCCAGCAGATGTCTCACCAGGAAGTCCAGGAGCGGCTGTTTCCTCTGGCAGCGTCATTCGGGAGCCAGGTGGACAAGGAGATGACTGTTTTCCAAGGCTCGACCCACCGTGACAATCTGACCGCCTATCACGACATCGTTGCGCCTTTGCTGCTCCAGCCCGCCTGGGACCCGAACGATTTCAGGCGGGTGAAGACGAATCTGATCAATGCCATCAAGGTCAATCTGCGCGACAACAACGACGAAGAGCTGGGCAAAGAGGTTCTCTACGAAATGATCTACGCGGGCCATCCCTATGGCCATTTGAACCTGGGTCACATCGATTCCCTGAAGCGACTGGAGTTGGACGACGTCCAGCGCTTCTACCGGGAGCACTACACTCGGGCAAACCTGGTTCTGGGGCTGGCTGGAGACTTTTCGGACTCCTATCTGAACCGGCTCGAGCGGGAACTGGGGGCCCTTCCCCAGGGAAGCTCGAGCCGAGTGGGGCTGCCCCGGCCGGCGCCTTTCAATGGTCTGGAAGCTGAACTCATCGAGAAGGACACTCGGGCAACCGCCATCTCCTTCGGATTCCCGATCGAGGTCAACCGTTCGCACCCTGATTTTCCCGCCTTGTGGCTGGTGCGCTCCTACTTTGGAGAGCATCGGTCCACCAACAGCCATCTTTTCCAGCGAATCCGCGAGGTTCGGGGGATGAACTATGGTGACTATGCTTATGTCGAGTACTTCCCGCGAGGCATGTTCCAGTTCCACCCCGACCCCAATCTGGGGCGGCAACAACAGATCTTTCAGGTCTGGATTCGTCCCGTGGTGCCCGCCAACGCCCACTTCGCCATCCGTGCCGCCATGTACGAGCTGCACAAACTGATCCAGGACGGAATGTCGCGGGAGGATTTCGAGGCCACTCGCAAATTTCTGCTCAAATTCGTCCACATCCTGGAGAAGACCCAGGATCGGCAGCTCGGCTATGCCCTAGACAGCCGATTTTATGGTACCGCCGAGTTCGCCCGCTTCATCAGCGACAGCCTCCAGAAGTTGACCCTCGAGGACGTCAACCGCGCCATTCGGCGCCATCTCCAAGACTCCAACGTGAAGTTCGCGATCATTACCAGGGAGGCTCAGGGACTGAAGGAAAGGCTGGTCAACAACACCCCCTCTCCCATCCAGTACGACGCTCCCAAGCCCCCGGATGTCCTGGCCGAAGACGAGATTATTCAGAACTACCGATTGAGTTTCCGGCCCGAGAAGGTGAGGGTCCGCCGGCTGGAAGAGGTTTTTGACAGCCAAGAAATGAGGCTCGCTCCCCCAGCCTCACGGCAGCCGGGGCGGAGAGGGCATAGGTGAGAATATTTAGCGAGGCTCCGTCTCAGACCGACCAGCGCTGTCTTAGCCGTGATTCCCAACCCCAGCGGCCTTGCGCCGGTGGTGAACCGGTTTGGCAACTAGCCCGGATTTCTCACACTCGATCGAAGCGAGGGGGTGGAGATGCGCGTGGATACAAGGCGTCGCGACCGAGGGCCCCGCAGTCGCACTGGACAGTACGTCGAGGAGCCCGACGGAGCGCAACGCAGTAGACGCGGGCATATCCGCCGCCGTAGTAGATTGGGTGTGAGAAATGCGGGCTAGATCACCGCCCCATCTTCGATGAGGGCGTCCTTGGGAATAATGACAATGCCGTCTCGGATATAGTAGTTCTCTCCGTCGCACTCTCGCAGCTTTTTCCGGTTGAAGATTCTGACGTTTTTTCCAATTCGAGCGTTCTTGTCAACAATTGCGTCCCGGACGGAACTGCCCCTGCCAATTCCACAGGGTATCCGTTGAGAGGGGTCGTCTTCGTAGTAGTCCGCCCCCATAACGAGAGAATCGATCAACTCGGTCTTCTCTCGGATGATGGATCGAATGCCGATGACGCATCCACTGATGGTGGAGTCGCGAACAAAACAACCCTCGGAAACGATGCTGTTGCGAATATTGCAGTTGTTGATTCTGCTGGCAGGAAGAAAACGAGGGTGGGTGTAGATCGGGGCGTCCATGTCGTAGAGGTTGAACTTGGGTTTGGAGGCGGTGAGATCCAGATTGGCTTCGTAGAAGGCCCGGATGGTACCGATATCCTCCCAATAATCATCGAAAATGTAGCCCCAGACCCTGTATTGGCTCAAAGCGCTGGGAATGACGTGGCTGCCGAAATCCAGCTTGGTCTCGTCCTTCAGAATGTCGACCAGAACAGCTGTCTGAAAAAGATAGATCCCCATCGACGCCATCAAAGGCCGCGAGGGATCGACGCCCTTAACCTTCAGATCTTCAATCAGCTTTGGATCCTTGGGCTTTTCATAAAAGTCCGTGATGCGGCCATCATCCTCCATCTTCAGAATACCAAAGCCGGAGGCTCTCTCGACTCCGACAGGCAAGACGCAAACCGTGATGTCGGCCTGCCTCGCCTGGTGCTGTCTGAAGACCTTGCGGAAGTCCATTCGATACAGCTGATCCCCGGAAAGGATCAGTGTGCCGCTCGCCCCGTAAGGTCGAACATGGCGCAGAGACTGGCGGACGGCGTCCGCTGTGCCCTGGTACCAGCGCAGGCTCTCGTGCGTCTGTTCGGCCGCCAGAATGTCGACGAATCCCCTGGAAAACATGCTGAAGCGATAGGTCTGAGTGATATGGCGGTTCAAGGACTCGGAATTGTACTGAGTCAACACGAAGATCTTGTTGATCCCCGAATTGACACAGTTACTGATGGGGATGTCGATGAGGCGGTACTTGCCCCCAAGGGGAACTGCCGGCTTGGAGCGAACATAGGTCAGCGGGAAGAGCCTGGTGCCACGTCCTCCACCCAGCACGATGCAAACGATTTCCTGCACAAGGTCCGCATTGTATCAGCCCCTCTGCCCGGAAGGAAACTTCCCCTGCCGGGGGGCTGGGAGCCTGTCCGAGTATTACGATCTCAGGAATTCAGCGAGGCGGAGCCTCCGACCGGCCAGCGGCGGGTAGCCGGGTCTTCATCGGTATCGGAATCGGGTTCGCAATCCTATCGCCGTCGATTGCGATGGCGGAGAGCAGTGGGCGTGATGTCGATCCCCGATAGCGATAGCGATACCGACTCCCCAAAAACCTGGCTCAGAATTACAGATCATCCCACCCCGAGGCGCACCGAAGGACCCGGCCCTGACTGACCGGGCTACTCGAATGTCGGCCCTCCGGGCCTTTGGCTACGTGGATTACGCTCACGTCCAAAGCGCCGAAGGCGCCACTCATATTCAGCCCAGCGCAACGCGCTGGGTCTTTCCGGC
>JBHHYX010000110.1:0-13640 GCA_046757765.1 Acidobacteriota bacterium
GAGACGCTCGAGATTGTGCCTGGTCTCCGAGCGATTTCCCGGGGGCCTTGACGGGCGTGTTTGGCCCCGATCTGATCGAGGCCACGGTCTCCATTGCCACTCTCGAGGCCATCAGCCCCGGATTGACGTCTTTTGATGCCAGCTGTGCGAACGACTTGTGTGACCCGGCGCGTTACTCCTTCATGGGAGGAGGAGAGTCTCTGGGCGGCTCCATCACCGGCGCCACCGGCAACGTGGCCATCTGCATTAACCGAACCACGGGCCAGACGCAAGTCATTCCCCTTGGCGGCGGCACTTCCTGGGACTGCGGGGTCGGGACATCCCCCGGCGACGACATCCTCATGCTGGTAAGATCCACAGCCAACTGAGCACTCGAGCTTTGGAAAGCAAGCGCAAGGGCGGGGCCTCCTTCTCGGCAGGGAAGACTCGATCCCCGACCGAGGAGGAACTCTCAGAGGTCTGGCTTGCGGAGACGCCCGCCACTGAGCCGGAACCGTGAGAGGGCGGCCCGAATGAGGAGAGGAATAATGCGGGCTAGGTTTCCAGCCCCCCGCCCTGAAAAGGTGCGATAGGGCCCCATCTTGCCGATGCAGGCGGGTAAAGGGTACGGCGTATGCGCAGTTTCCAGCCGGGCCCAACCGCCCTGAAAGGGCGAGATTCTCCTAGCCCAGGGTGAAACGCAGTGCCACCCTGGGTCTGCAATTGGCAAGGATCGAGGGCACCCTGAAGGGGTGCGATAGGCGCGCCACCCAGCCGGCGCGGCGGACCGAGTTGCGGTTGGAAGGAATTGGAAAGAGCCATGAAAAGCTGAAACAATACAGTTCAATCCCAGAGGTAGCGTTCATCATGATCAGAGTGGTATTCCTTCAAAAATTTCAGCAATTCTTCTTGAAAACTCATCGCTTGATGATGCCGTTCCTGGTCTCTAATATAGCGATGCAGGGCGTTTAGCCGCGAGGCACTGACCGAAAACGCCGCGTACCCACCCTGCCACTGGAATTTTTGCATCATTTCCCCTTTCGTCTTGGCCCATTTCGACGAGGATTCCTTTATTCTGCGCAAAAGACCGCTGACGTTTGTGGAGCGGGACAAGGAGCAGAGAATATGTGCATGATCAAGGTCGGGTATACTTCATGAATGTCCATCGTCCACAGATTGAAGAAGCCGGCCAATCCGATTACCTTTCGAAGGGAAGGGAGGAACGACGAGGCTCGTATCGAGGAACCTGAGCAACACGTCGGCGAACCCGTGACCTTTACGTGCAAGTTGTGCGGTTTCCAGGACAGCCAGGGGGCCTACTGCCCGGAGTGTCTGGCCGAAACAATGATCGCGGCGAAACCTGGGAACTGACCGCGTCACAGTAGGCGCGCACGTTAGGGCCACGTGCAAGTCATTTTCAAGCAGGGAGAAATAGACATGGGTGATAAGGGAAAAAAAGATAAAGGCAAAAGGGAACAACAAAAAAAGGCCAAGCTCACTCTAAAGGAAAAACGAAAAGTGAAAAAAGAGAATAAATAAATGCGCGGCGGAACCCGTCCTGTCCGAAAAACTCGACCGAGTCGTAACCCACGACGAGAGTTCGACTTGTAAGCGCCTGTAATGGCGGCATGAAGGCCGACACCTACGCGCTTCAGGTGCTACTCTGGACCCTCTCAGGCTGGGTCAACCGCCACCAACAGACCGTCATCGCATACTTGGCCGAGGAGAACCGGATCCTGATGGAGCAGATAAAGGGCCGCAGGCTCCCCCTGACAGACGAGCAGCGACGGCGACTCGCCGGGAAGGGAAAACGCCTTGTTGAAGCTGAGGATCCTGGCCCGACGGGTGCTCAAGGTCGCCCGGCGCTTCTTCGCCGTGCCCGACTTGCACTACGATGCCCTGGCCGACGGGATCGCCACACCATCCCCTCCCACTCGACGATGGGTCCGATCGGAAGACACGGCAATTCACCGCCAAGACAGCCAGAGCCGCAACTGCCCCTGTTCCCGAGGTGAGGGAGCTTGGAAAAAATGGGGGGACTCCTACCCCAACCCTACTTGACAATTCCTTGACTATGAGAGAGCCTCAATGAGCTTATGTTGTTCGTGTATTGCGTAGATTGCGTAGGATGAATCTCGAAGCCTGGCAAGGAAATGAACAGAAGGAAAACATTGTCGAGAAGCGTAGGATCTATGGTAGGTCGTTCCAGCACTCTGTTTTCTGCCATCGGTATCGGTGTTCTTACATTGGCCGGTTCTGCCGAAGCGCAGGTCGACTACAGCCTGGACGATGGCACGGCCGAGAATTCGATCATTCTGATCGCAGGAAGCGAGGCTCGCCCGACGTTGTGGCTCAACGCTTTCGAGGCACAGCCGGGTGGCGAGGTGATCACGTCGATCTCCGTAACCTGGGGGCGTACCTCGGGAGGTGCCAGCGGAGTACCGGCGCATGCCCCGACGACCGTCTTGCTGTATCAGGATGATCCGAGCAACGATGGCGATCCCCGGACGTCGACGCTGCTCGCTTCAGTCGTCCTGGACGATGGCGCACCACTTAGCTCGATCGACACGGGTGTGTTTCTCGACGTTCCTATTCCTCCCACAACCGTGAGCGGCACCTTCTTCGTCGCGGCTCTGTATCCGGACCCTGGAGAAGGCTATCCGGCGCCCTTGGACATGACCGCTCCACACCAGCTTGGCAAATCATGGGTGTTCAGCAGCGCCGAGGACGCAGTCAACGTCGTGAATCTCGGGGACCCGGCGAATTTCGGCGGACTGATCGAGAACCCACCCTACAACCTGCTGGGGAACTGGCTGTTGCGAGCCCACGGCGAAGCCGAAGGTTTCGGCCTTGCCGTCAGCGGCTCTTGCCCGGGACCGGTTACCATCTCGGTCACAGGCGCAACTCCCAGTGGTCTGGTCGTCATCGCCTACGGTCCTGCGGGCAGTTTTACGGTTCCCGTCGGCCCCTGCGCTGGTCTGGTTCTCGACATCACTGACCCAACCCTCGCCGGTTTTTTCACGGCTGATGCCAGGGGCAACCTAACCCTCTCGCCGACTCCCCCGGGGGAGGCCTGCGGTCTGACTCTGCAGGCGGTGGACGTATCCACCTGCGCGGTTAGCGATCCGGACGTGCTCTAGCAGGAGTATCGCTTGTGTGTGGCTGTTGAAAAGCCACGCCTCTCGCTTCGTTGGTTGTTGTTCCGGCCCGTTCCAGGATCGGTTTTGATCACGGCGGGGGAGACTCCCTCGCCGACACGCTTTTCGGGGGGACAGGCATCAAGTTTCTGGTAGGCACAGGGATCAAGAGCTGGAGAAATTCTACCTGCAGTGAGAAAATCTACTCATTACGGATCTTCGCCAGCATCCTCTTGGCGTTCTCAAAGTTGGGATCGACCTCCAACGCCTTTTGGTAGTAGGCGATGGCCTTTTGCTTGTCGCCCGAGGCCAGGTGGAACTCCCCAGTGCTGTCATAGAGGTTGGCTACCTCCGGATACAGCTCCAGGGCGATTCCCAGTAGTGTGAGTCCGAGTTCTAACTGCCCCATGCCCTTGAACCGGTAAGCCCAGCTGTTCAGTGCTCCTGCACTGGCGGCATTGCCGTTGTTGAGCTCCTTGGCGGTCCTGATGAAAGAAGCGGCTTTTTCCCGGTCGCCTCCGCCGAGGTAAACCAGACCGGCGGTGACGTTCGCCTTACCCGATCGCGGATACAGGCTCACTGCCATCCTGGCCACCTCAGCGGCTCTGCCAGGCTGGCCCTTGAAATAGAAACCTTCTACCAGATCCGACAAGCGATTGACGTAATCGGGATAAATTTCCGCCCCGGAAAACACGTTTTTCAGACGCCTCCCGACTTCGGAAAAATCGGAGGATACGGTCAAGGCGAGCTGCTGTGTGTCACCGGCCCAGGTCTTTTTCCAGTCTCGTTGCCAAGTCTCGATCAGCTGCTTGAATAGCGTGTACAACTGCTGGGATTTGGGGAAATCGGGCTCGGCTTCATAGGTCTTCACGTAGGCATTGAAGAAGGGAATGACGCCCTTGCCGTGCAGCGATTCCAAGTAGCTCTCACCGAACTTCTCGCTGATTGTCTGCGCCATGAACGAGCCGACGACAACAAACGGCCGACCAGAAGAGGGGTGACGACCTTCCCCAATTCTCTTTTCTGTTTCTTCGAAGTTAGACTCCAGCTTGGTTGCGTCGACACAAGCGTTGAGGTAGGCGAAGGCTTGGGCCAGGCGCGCCGGGTCACCGACCAGTGGTTTCCGGTGGCGGTGATAGTAGCTCATACCGTAGTTGAAGGTCTCTGCCATGCTTCGCAAGATGGCGTACTTGGTTCGGGTCACCCGTATAAACCGGCAGATGATAGGCTTCCCCGGTGACGAGCTGGTAGAGCCGCTGGACATAGGGAGATCTGTCCCCGCCCTCCAAGTTGCGGGCCACGGCAATAGCGAGACTTTCTCTCGGGTAGTAGATAAAAAAGGTCCGAGTTTCCGCTTGGCCTCCACTATGAGAGACAGTGAATCGCCCGTTGACAGGGTTTGCTCGGAACCTCTTACGGAGAGAATTGGCGCAAAGTTCAAAAACGGCCTGAAAGTCTACTGCTCCGGCGCGGCTATGCTGATCGGGATCGAAGCCAGTATGGTCTTTGGGCTGGCCAGAACGTAGCGAAGCTCGTAGCTACCGGGCACACTGGGGGCAAAAAGCTTGGCGGGATTTCCAGCTCGGCTGTAGGCTCGGCTTTCATAGGAATCGTAAGGGGAGTCCTTTTTGGCGACCGCGATGAAGTCCGCGGGGTTGTTGGGACCCGTCCAAACAACATCGATACTCGCACCAGGCGCGGCTTCGCTGGGCGCTTCCAAGCTGGAGCTAAGGGGCTTGACCGTCACGGGGGCGCTGGCCAGGATTCGTTTTGATCGCGCCATTATGTAGCGGATCTCGTAGAGACCGGGCGTCTCCGGGGCCTTGACGGTAAGCGGGCTACCTTGGCGTGTATAAGTATAGTTGCGGTAGGTGCCCTCCGGTGCGCCGGCTTCAACGATAGTGATGTAATCGTCTTGGTTGTCGGGCCCTGCCCAGGTGGTTTCTACGGGGGTGTTGATCATGACCTCGCTCGGCACGGTGAGGTCGGCTTCCACGGAAGTCACCCGGATGGGTCGACTGGCGAGAATCCTTTTCGACTGGGCCATCACGTAGCGAATTTCGTAGTCTCCGGGATCTTCAGAAGCCGTGAGCTCGAGTGAACTGCCTTGTCTGGTATACGTGTAGCTGCCATATTTGCCTTGTGGCGCGCCTTTCTCGACGATCGTGACATAGTCGTTCTTGTTGTCGGGACCGGTCCAGGAGGCCCCAAAACGTGCGCCGGCACCCACTTCGCCGGGAGCGTCGAGACTGGCCTCCACCTCCGTGACGGTAATGGGAGCGCTGACCAGGATATCTTTGGTTTCTCCGGCAACGTAGCGGACTTCAAACTCCCCGGGCGTTTCAGAGGCAACGAGACCGAGCGGGCTGCCCTCGCGCGTGTACTTGTAATCGCGGTAGGTACCTTCCGGCGCTCCTTTTTCGACGATGGTGACGTAGTCGTTCTGGTTGTCAGGGCCGGTCCAGGCAACCTCGAATTCCGCGCCCGCCGCTACCTCGACAGGGGTTTCGAGACTGGCCGCTTCCGATTCGGTTCTCAGCATTCCGGAAGGTGCGGCCTCTTCCTCTGCAGTCTGTCCGCCACAGGCCCCCAGTCCGATCAAAGTAGCGGCCATGAGGTAAAGAATGTGGTTTTTCATGGTCTTAGCGCCTCCTATCGAACAGCCGGGCCTATCGCACATCCCACTGATTAGATGGGGAGACCACACCCGTGATGCCTCTCGCGAAAGGACGGTTCCAGCCACCTGTTTTGCCTTTAGGAGCCATTGGCTCTTTGGGCACCCAAGCTAGATCTTCCGGGTGCAGCGGGTTCGTGGTGTTCTCTTCGCTCCGACTGACTTCGCAACTGCAGTGTACCGACCCACGTCTCCCGGGGCAAACACACGAGTGCATTACGCTGGAGTCTGGCTCGTTTTTGGCGAAGGACAATGGTGGGTGGCGGGCTGGGGATTCTTCAGCGGCTGGGGCACCGGAAAGCGCACCCGCGGAACCGTCTCCGCACCCACCAGCCGGCTCCAAGACCAATCAGCAATCCGGCTAAAACATCGATTGCATGGTGGTAGCGAGTGTAAACGCAGGCGAAACTCATCCCCGTTGCCAGAAAACCGAAAACCCAGGCGGCACGGCGGTGGGTGGTACTCAGACCGATCACAGCCCCCCAGGCGCCAGCGACGTGCGAACTGGGGAAACACCCCCCCGAAACCGCCCCCCGCTCGATGATGGAGTTGATCAAGGCGGTGAAGACGAATCCCTTCATTGGGGGCAGACCGGCCATCAAAGCGGGATTCTCCCAGGGACCTCGAGCCGGAAGAAACGGGTAGCCAATGAAAGAGACGGTAAAGGCCAGCGTCATTGCCGTGAGGGTCGCCTCAAAGCCCGGCCCTGGAGAAGAGAGGAGCAGCTTCCCTCCACGCTCGGCCGTTCCCGCCTGCTCCCGCCACCGCCATGTGATGAGCAACGTCAAGATCAGAATCAAGTAATAAGAAAAGTAAAGGGCATGCATGAGTTCGGTTATTGGCGCGCTCACCCAACTAGAGAGCATTTGGGCTGGCAATTGACCGAATAGGCTGCGGTCGGCGGCGTAGAGGTAGGGCTCAAACCAATAGGGTTGGGCCGGAAACAGCGCGTTTACGGTAAACCGGACTTCTTCGAAGAAAAGCAGAACCAGAGGCAATGGATAGGCATAGCGAAGAAAACAGATCAACCGCCGCGGCATCCCGACTCTTCTCGACTCCCCCTTCGTGGGTCGTTCCCAGCCGCTTCCCCGGGGCGGGAGCAACAGCAGGGCGGCCCACAGGACCAGTCGCCCCGCCACCAGATGGATCCACTGGGGGATTGAGGGAGCCAAGGCCAGGATCAGAACAGCCGTCGCAGCCGAGTAGGCAACCACGATCCAGTCGACCGGGTTCCAACGGTTGCTCAGATGAAGCCTGGCAAGCATAACTGCGGCTGTCTCGCCGGAATCAACCTCCCGCCGACAGCAGAATAACACGCTAAACGACCTCCCCGCCCAAGCGCGATAGTCCAACTGGCGGGATTAGCCCGGATTTCTCACACTCAATCTACTACGGCTGAGTGTGAGAAGTTCGGACTAACAGGGGTGCACGACAAGAAAGTAGAGAAGTCCAGGCTGCGGACCCTTGGCTGGCTCTCCATTCCCAGAAATCTTCAAAGGGCTCTGAACTGGGCCTAGGCCATTCGGTCGCCGTTGGCGTCGAAATAGCCGTAGTCTTGTCGAGCTTCTTCAGAGGTCGGCATATGTGGAGCGATCGCTTCGAGAATCATGTCAATGGTGGCGGTCGACAATCTGAATGGCCTCGGGAAAGAGTTCTTCGGCCAGGATCCAGATCCACTTGGTACCGTCGCCCAGGACCACTTGGCGAGCGACCTCGGAAAAACGACGTCGAGTGGCTTCCCGTTCCACCCGTTGGGGAAAATCCGAGAGCTGACGATCGGTGTCACGGCTGGCCGCGCTCCTCGTATCACATTTTTGTCGTGCACCCTCAGCGTGATTTGCCCTTGACATACCTACCGCGGTGGTGATTTACTGAAGTATCACCTTCTTTTAAGCGGTTGTGCGATAGTGCGGAGGATCGTAGGCCACGGAACACTGGCGCTTTTCTCGGCACCACTGTGATGCGGCCTCTCGGCGGCGAGGAGGTGGAGAAACAAGGGGGGGTGTTCCATCACACTCACGTGCGTGCCGCGGTTGCTGCCGTTCGGGCCGCTGCAGGACCCAACTTGCGCTTCCGCCGGTGCGGAAGTGATCAACCCTTCACGCAAATCCAAGACACAGGAGAAGACTTCATGTACAAGAAGAGATTCATGGTCCGCATCTTCCTTTCGATTGTGGTCGTCGCGCTCGTGACGTTCACTTCAGGCGAAGCAGTGATGTCATCCGCGGCTGGCGGCGATCCTGACTGCGAGCCGATCTCGGGAAGCGGCGCTACGTCACAAGAGATCCCCGGTGAAGGTCCGTTCGTAGGCTCTGCCATTGTCGAAATCGGAGGTGAAGTCTTCGAGGCGTCGGTCGTGACGGTCTTGCTCACGGAGCCTGTGCCCGTGAACTTTGATCCTTTCACCCTCGCCGTAATGACTTCGCACACATTCACCTTCGACAACGACGACAAGGACGACGACAGCGAAGGAAGCTTCACCACGGTCGATATGGCTATCCTGCCGGCCGTGACGGAGTGCGAGTTTACTTTACAGTCAAACTTGGTGATCGTCTCGGGAGCGGAGGACTTCCAACAATCTCAGGTGCTACTCAATGGCACGCTGGACCTCTGCCTCGGTGAAGCCGCCTTTACATTTGAAGGACAAATCTGCTCAGGTGAGGATGACGATGATTGATCCTGACACGCCCCCCGCGTGTGAAGCTCCTGCCCCGAGTACAGCAATCACACCCCCGGCCGTCGTTGGCCGGGGGTTTCTTGTTTGCATGGCTCCGTCGGCGCATCCAATCTCCTCGCCCTGCTCGCCAACTGGGGGCCGTGTCTGTGAGGAAGAAGGCATCGAGGCATCATGGCCGTGGCATCCCCCGTTTACGTCTTCTCTCTGGATCCGCTTCGGGAACTGCAGCCAGTAGCGATTGGGTATAGGGATGCTGGGGACTGGAAATCAATTGGTGAGTCTCTGCTTCCTCAACTATCTTCCCCCGGTACATCACCGCGATTCGGTCGGCGACGCGTTCGACCACGGCCAGATCGTGAGAGATGAACAACAGGGCGATACCCTCTTTTTGCTGCAGGTCAAGGAAGATGTTGAGGATCTGCGCCTGTACCGAGACGTCGAGTGCCGATACCGGTTCATCGGCCACGATGAAATCAGGTTCCAGGGCCAGGGCCCGGGCAATGGCGATGCGTTGGCGCTGTCCGCCACTGAATTCATGCGGATACCGATGCATGAAATAGGCTTCCATGCCGACCTTGGCCAGCAATGATACGACTCTCTCCTCGATTTTCGCTTTGGGAACCAGGCCATGAAATCGGAGTGGTTCAGCAATGATCTGTCTGATCTGCATCCGTGGGTTCAGGGAACCATAGGGATCTTGAAAGATGATCTGCATTCGGCGGCGTAAGACCCGAAGCGCTCCAGCACTGAGGGTCATCAAGTCCTTTCCATCAAACCGGATTCTCCCGCCAGTTGGATCCACCAACCGCAATATGGACTTCCCCAGGGTTGTCTTGCCGCTGCCCGATTCCCCAACCAGACCCAGCACCTCGCCCCGCCCTATCCTCAAATCCACACCATCAACTGCTTTAATCCATTGTTGGGTGCCGAACCAGCGGCTACCGAACGGAAAGTAGGTCTTTAGCTCCGACACCGAGAGCAATGCTTCGCCCATATCAGCCAGCCTCCACCTTATAGCACGCGCACTTGCGCTTGGACGAGATATTGCTCAAAAGGGGGAACTCAGTTGTGCAGGAAGCATCACCGATGGGACAACGGGGATGAAACGTGCATCCGGAGGGCAGACTGAGAAAGCCGGGCACGGCTCCCGGAATGCCGCGTAACGGTTCTTTGCGTCCTGTGCCCAGACGCGGAATGGAGTGAAGGAGGCCTTGCGTATACGGGTGTTTGGGCTCTCGAAAGAGATCCTGGGTTGGGGCAACTTCGACCAGCTTACCCGTGTACATGACCATCACACGCCTGGCCATCTCGGCAACCACACCCATATCGTGCGTGATCAGCAATATCGCCATCTTATATTGTTCTTGCAGATAGCGGAGGAGATCGAGAATCTCCCCTTGCACCGTGACGTCTAATGCCGTGGTAGGCTCATCCGCGATCAGAAGCCTGGGGCGGCCGCTGATCGCCAGGGCAATGACCACTCGCTGTTGCATGCCACCGGAGAATTCGAAGGGATAAGCTTTGATCCTTTTCTCCGGCTCAGGGATACCGGTTTCCCCCAACAGTCGAACCGCTTCAGCTTCGGCTTGGCGTTTGCCCAGACCTCTGTGTTGGCGAAGCACTTCAGTGATCTGGCGCCCAACCGTGACGACCGGGTTAAGCGCAGCGCCTGGTTCCTGGAAAATCATTCCGATGTCACTTCCTCGTATTCGGCGAAGTCTTTCCACCTCCATCCGCAACAGGTTTGCTCCGTTGAAAAGAATACTGCCACCTACGACTCGTCCCGGCCAGGGGATGAGATTGAGCAAGGAAAGGGCGACGATCGTCTTGCCACAGCCCGACTCGCCGACCAGAGCCACGGTCTCCTTTTCATTCACCTGGAAACTGATCCCATCGACCGCCTTCAAGACACCTTCGTCAAGGAAGAAGGTGCTGGCCAGGTTTTCGACTTTCAAAAGCATGCTCAGACGAACCTCCGCATCAGGGCCTTGGGGTCCAGGGCATCGCGGAGTCCGTCCGCCAGCAAGTTGAAACAAACGACCGTGAGCGCAAGCAGAGCTCCCGGGAAAAAGGCAACCCACCAGGCCACCAGCAGTGCGTCTTGCCCCGCGCTGACCATATTTCCCCACGACGGCGTCGGCGGCCGGATGCCGATCCCGAGGAAGGAAAGCCCGGCTTCGGCGGCAATCATCCCGCCCACCATCAGAGCGGCACTGACCAGCACCGGCGACATGGCGTTGGGAATCAGATGTCGAAAGATAATGAGACGGCTGGGGAGCCCGATGGCACGGGCTGCCTCGGTAAATTCCCGCTGCTTCAAAGAGAGTAACTCGCCACGGATGAAACGAGCTGTTCCCAACCAGGAAGTCAACCCCAGGATGAGTACTAGAAAAACAATGTTTGCTTCAAAAATGCCCACCAACATGAGCATCAAAAAGAAGGTCGGAAATGCAATGATGACATCCACGATTCGCATGAGGACGTTATCGATGAGTCCTCCAAAGTAGCCGGCCACCGCACCGTAAATGGTTCCAATCGAGATGGCAATTAAAACGGCCAGCAGACCCACGGATAAGGAAACTCTGGCGCCATAGAGGGCTCGGCTGAGCAGATCACGTCCGAATTCATCGGTGCCGAACGGGTGTTCCAACGATGGTGTAAGGTATCGGGTTTGAAGCACATCCGTTATCGCTGAGGGGTCGTACGTGGCCAGAATCGGTGCGAGGATGGCAAGGATATAGAAAACCGCAATCAGATAAAGTGCGGTTACTGCCAGGCGGTTCGCCCTAAATCTGCGGCGCACAAGCTGGAATGGACTCTTTCCCCGGGGACCTTCCGGGGTTGGGGTAAGCAGTCGACGCACATCCCAAACGGAGTAGATCAAACTTGCGGCTAACGATGCGATGAGAAAAACAGCTGCCAGCCAGTGGTCGATCCAGGTGGTGAAAAAAACGTTGAGAAAGACTTGCCAGCGCCAATACAGCACCAGAATGATCGCGAGCGTAAACGCCAGAAGCGGTAGACCACGGCTGTGTTTGCCCAGCAGGATGTGCCCCATTCCGGGGAGCAGAGAAGCTGCCAGAAGGCTAAAATGACTAGACTGGTTTCTTCTTTTCATAGGAGACTCTCGGATCTACCAGTGCATAAGTGACATCTGCGATGAGGTTGCCGATCACGGTTAAAACCGCCGCTATCATACTCGTCGCCAGGATAACCGGGTAATCACGGGCCTGGATGGCTGACACCGCCAGTCGTCCCATCCCGGGCCAGGCGAAGATGGTCTCGATGATGACCGCCCCTCCCAACAAAAAAGGCAGGGAAAGGCCGTAAATGGTTACAATGGGCATCAGCGCATTTCGAAGGGCATGTTTGAGAATCACGGCCCGTTCTCGAAGCCCGCGTGCCCGGGCGGCTAGAATGTACTCCTCGTTCAGTACCTCCAATAATCGACTGCGCATGTAGCGCGCCGTTCCGGCCGCCGACGCGATGCCGAGAACAAAGACCGGTAAAATCAAATGCCAGGCCAAATCCTGTAGTTTTTCGAACCAGGACAGGAATTCGTAGTCAAATGACCGCGTCTGAGAAGTGGGAAACCAGCCGAGATTGACGGAAAACACCAGCACCAGCATCAGCGCCAACCAGAACCCGGGGACCGAGTAAATGATTAACGAACCAAGGGTAACGGTTTTGTCCAGGGCGGAGTATTGTTTAACGGCTGAGATGATTCCGAGGGCAATCCCCACCAGCGCATCGAGGAAGAGCGCCACAATGGTCAACTGCAATGTGTAAGGAATAGCCTCCGCCAGCAGGGCGCTGACCGGCCTCCGGTGTGCAAACGAATCACCCAAGTCGCCCTGGAGCAAGTTGCCGAGCCATTTCACGTACTGGACGTGAAGGGGCTGGTCGAGTCCGTATTTTTGGCGGATGAGCTCGATGACCTCCGGGTCAATGTTGCGGCGGTAGCGCTGCTCGAGATAAAAGTCCATGGGATCGCCCGGCGCCAGGTGAACAATGAAGAACGAGACCGTGGCGATCCCGAAAAGGAGCGGGACGGCCTGGAGGAGCCGCTTTAAAATGTAACGCAACATCACTCTTGATCCTCAATCCAGAGATACTCCATGTTCCAGACGGGGTCGGCCTCCCAGGGACTATTGAGGCCCTGAATCCTCCGATGGACAATGTGCGTCTGGACCTCAGGCAAGAGAAGTGTTATAGGCATGTCCTCAGCGAAGATAGGCATGATTTCCTGGTAAATCCTGTCTTTCTCATCGGGATCGATCGTTTCTACCGCCAGATTGAGCAGCCGGATCATCTCGGGGTTAGCGTAGCCGAATGGAGAGTCCTCACCGAACATCCTCGCGTGGCCGAAATTTTGGGTAGTCGAATTCGATGTGAGGACGATTATTGCCTCAAACTCACCTGCTTTCAGGCGTCGCCGCACAAACTTAGCGTCCATGACTTGTATCTCCATCCGGACTCCGATCCTGCGAAATTGATCCTGAAGGTAAACGGCGATTTTCTCCCAGTCACCATGCGGCGCTATCGCGGTAAAACGGAACTCCTCTCCATCTCGCTCTCTTACGCCGTTTCCATCGGTGTCGCGCCATCCGTCTCTGTCGAGCAGCCTGCGCGCTGCTTCGGGATCATACGGGAAGGGCGCTGGATAGAGGCCCTGCTGAAACTGACGGCGTGTAGTAATTGTATCCAGGACGGGGATGCTGTCAGGGTAGTTCAGAACGTCGCCAAGCTCGCGTCTGTTGATCGCCATCGTCAGGGCTCGACGGGTTTTCGGCCTGTGGAACAGCGAATGACGATGGTTCCAATATATTGCATTGATCCGACTTCCCCACCAATGATACGAACGGAAACGCTCGATTCCCGACAATTTGAGAAGCATGTCACGGGTTGCAAACGTTAGAGCATCGACGTTTTCGCTCAGCAGCTCCGTGAGTAAAGGCTGCGGGGAGAACTTCAATATCACCCTCTCAATCCGTGGCTTGCCACGATAGTAGTGCGGGTTCGCTTCCACCTCGACCATCGCCTTCGCAATGTGGCGAACGTAGCGATAAGGTCCATTCCCCAACGGGCTTGGTCCAGAAATCCCAACTGTAAAACTCCTTGGGATAGAAGACATGGTACGTGTCAAGCCCATCGGTGGGCTTTGTGTAAGTAA
>JBHHYX010000111.1:0-13544 GCA_046757765.1 Acidobacteriota bacterium
TTTCTTCGCACTCGAAACAAGCGAAGACCGAGCCAGCTGAGCAAACCCACCAGCAGGAAGAGGAGAGCGATCAGACCCGAAAGCATCAACACGAACATCGGCCCAATTCTTTCAGACTTGCACCAAAAAGAGAAGGAGCGACAGTCGCTCCAGGAAACCGAAACGACCGTGGCGAACGGGCCTTGGCGGGTACGGGCAAACCCGCTGATCTCCACCTCGGGGTCGTACACGTGCCACGTACACGATGGGAGGCTCAGCTCGAACAGACGGTGTAGGCGAGGGAGAACGCCGGGTACGTGAACGAGTACGACCCAAACCGCCGTGTCCCAAAACGAAATGTGGATTCGTGTGGCGCGCACCCGACACACAATCCAGGGTTGAATTAGCCCCCGTGGCAATCATTGGCCGCCATGAATCTTCGTATGGAAGGGATTCCCAGCAGCTTTGGGAAAGGCTGGGAGGTAGGCCCAGGGCCGGCACCGATGACGGGCGAGGATGAAAATCTGACTGTTTCTGGCAAACAGTACCAAAAAAGTCCGGTTTCTCTCTTGCTCGTCTGGGGCATTCTGCTAAGATTGGACGGGTTCTGGCTGCGAAGGAATTAACACTGTGAAGCTTTCTCATACTCAGAATCGGTGGAAACTGTTGACGGGTTACCTCACCGGTCAAGCCGATCTTCAAGGATATCCGATCACGTTGATCGTGGAAAACACCGCCAAATGCAACTTCAAGTGCCCCATGTGTCCGCGCGAGTTCGGCTATTATCCACCCGAAGATTTCGACTTCAATCTGTTCAAGCGGGTCATCGATGAGGTGAGTTCTCAGACCGAACTCGTTTTCCCCTGGGGGGGCGGTGAGCCCCTGATGAATCCGGAATTGCACAAGATGGTGCGTTACTGCAAGGATGCGGGGATCTATACGGTGGTCTCCACCAATGCCAGCCTGCTGGATGAAAGGCACAGCCGCCTGCTGATCGAGTCTGGACTCGACAACCTGATACTGGCCTTTGACGGCGCCACTCCGGAGGTGTACGAGAAGTACCGAAAAGGCGGCGACTTCCACAAGGTGCGCGCCAATATTCTGAAATTTCTGGAAGTCAAGAGGAGGATGAAATCGGACCTCTTCACGGTGGTGCAGATGGTCCGACTGCCGGAGAACCAGCATCAGGTCGGGGATTTTCACCGGATGTGGTCCATTGACGGCGTCGACCAGATTCGGATCAAGGAAGATGAGATTGTGATTCCGGAGGTCGCTCTGAAAGAACGGATCCACCACGACCGGCGGCGGCATCCCTGTTACCAGCTCTGGCAGGGCCCTGCTACGGTGAATTACAAAGGCGACTTTTTTCCTTGCTGCCATACCTGGCGTTCAAAGCCTTTTGGGAATGTGAACGAAGAGTCCATCTACGAACTGTGGAATTCAGAGGCGATGCGCAAGATGCGCTCCGCCCACCTGCGGGGCGACTTGAGCGATTACCCCGACTGCCTTGACTGTCACGCGCCCAATCCCAGGCTGCCGGTTATCCTGGGGAGTTTCCTGGTGGATATGTTCAAGATCCGGAAGTGGATTCCCAAGTTGGAGAAAATGGCAATCTTCTACAAGGTCCCCCTCTTTGTGGACAGGTAACCTCAACTCGCGTGGAGCGCGCCGGGTTGTCAGTCGAGGGGAAACCGCGGGGAAGCGCCGCGACTGAGATCCTCGCCCGGGCTTGAAGGGGTTTCCGGACGACCAGCCGGCGGAAGTAACGGAGCGGCCACGAGGCATCGACTGGAATGGACTGGATGCGAGAACGTGAGCCGGGCAGTCTGAAGGGTTGTCTGGTCTTTGTCGCGCGACAGTGCTCGGAGAAACGCAATGAATATCTTACTTGTACGCGGTAAGCCGACCTTTATGGACATGATTGTGGGGATACCCATAGGACTGGTCTACATCGCCCCGATTGGGGAAAAAAAGGGACACCATGTCGAGATCCTGGACTTGGCCCTTGAAGCACGGCCGGAGTCGACCCTGGACTCCAAGTTGAGGGAACGGAGGTGGCATGTGGCCGGGTTCAGCGCCATGACGGCGGAGTTTGAGGGAGCTGAAAAGGCCGCCCGCCAGATCAAGGCCTACGACCCCGGCATTCGGACCATTTTTGGCGGCCAGCACGCGACCATCGTGACGGACGAGGTCCTGGGTCAGGACTTTTCTGATTTTGTGTGCATGGGGGAAGGGGAAGAGACCTTTGGCGAATTCCTGGAAGCCCTTGCGGCGGACGGGGACATGTCGCTGGTCAGCGGCCTCGCTTTCAAAGACCCCGACGGCGAGGTCCACCGGAATCCTCCCCGCGCTCCTCTCCAGGAAGTGGACGATATCCCTCTTCCCTCCTATCATCTTCTGGACCTGGAGCGGTACGCCACAGCGGAATCGGCTCGATATACGCCGAAGTACCCGAGAGCGATTCAGATTTTTACCAGCCGGGGCTGTCCCTGGCATTGCACCTATTGCCATGACCTGTTTGGAAAGAAGTTTCGCGCCCGCAGTCCCGAACACGTGCTCCGCGAGATGAAAATGCTCTACCATGACTACCGGATACAGGAGTTCATGATCGAGGATGACATCTTTAATTTCGACATGGATCGGGCCAAGCGGATTTGCGACCTGATTGTTCAGGAAGGCATGGAGATTGCGCTGCAGTTCGGCAACGGCATTCGCCTGGAGCGCCTGGATGAAGAACTGGTTCAAAAGCTGGCGGCCGCCGGCACCCATCATGTGGCCATCGCCATTGAATCGGCCAGCCCCCGGATTCAGAAGCGAACCAAGAAGTACCTGAAGCTGCACAGGGTCAACGACGTGGTCCGATGGATGCGCAAGCACGGAATCAATACGCTGGGATTCTTCATGATCGGTTTTCCGACCGAGACGGTCGAAGAGATCAAGATGACCGTCCGCTTTGCCTGCCGAACGGATCTGGACGAAGCGCTCTTCAGCATCGTCATCCCCTATTCCGGGACTGAGTTGAGCCGGGAGATCCTGTCGCAGGGACTGTTCGATCCTGATCGGAAGACCGACCATCTGCACGAGGTGGCTAAGATCAAAACGGATGACTTTGATTTCGACACCTTGAAGAAGCTGCAGCGTCAGGCCTACTTGAGGTTCTTTCTCACCCGCTTTCGCTTTTTGCGAATGTTGCCCAAGCTTCTCAATATGCGCTCCAGCAGGAAGTATCTGAAGGCGATTGAGCGAAACTTTTTGCCTCAGGCATTGACGGGTGAGGCGTCCAGAGTGAACTGATCTTTTTCTGACGCCCTTCCAGGGCGAGCCGTGGGAGAGAGAATCGGCCCTGGACCGGATCTCTCGTCAGGGTTCGTAGCGAGTGTCGGAAGCTGGTGAGAAAATCGTACTCACCCGTCACGACTGAAGTCGTCTCTCTCAGGTGTGGCTCGATTCTGGCGGGCGTGGGTGGCGGCGAGTTGCAACCATGTATGCGTATCCCGATTTTCCCGATCAGGTCTACGTGGAATTGACCAATGTGTGCAACGCCCGGTGCACCATTTGTGCCACGCCCGCCATGAAGAGGAAGCGCGACATCATGCCGATGCCGCTGTTTCGGAAAATCGTCGATGAATGCGGCCGCCACCGGGCTCGAAAAATATTGCCCTTCCTTCACGGAGAATCGCTCCTGATTCCCAACGTTCTCGATTACTTTCGTTACGTGCGCCGGGCCTCGCCTTTCACCCATCTGAATCTCACCACTAATGGCTCGCGCCTCTCCGCCGATCTGGCTGAGCAGATCCTGCGCGAGAACCTACTCGACAGCCTCATCGTCTCCATCGACGGCGGCGACAAAGAGACTTTTGAAAAGATCCGGCTCAACCTGGACTATGACGAAGTGCGGAGCAACGTGCGGCGCTTCCTTCAAAGGCGAAAGGAGTTGAACAAATCCAGACCCACTGTCTCGGTGGCCATGGTGACGGTGGAAGAAAACAAGCATACGCGCCAGAAGTTGAAAGAGGCGTGGAGTGAGGCGGATCAAGTCCGATTCTCGGTCTATTTCAACTGGGCCGGAAAACTCCAGAACAAAGACCGAACGCCCAACAAGATCAATTTCTGCGAGCGATTGCAGCACTACATCACGATTCTGGCCGACGGCCGCGTGGCGATGTGCTGTTTTGACTCGGAGGCGGAGTACAAGGTGGGAGACGTCAGGCAGCAGAGCATCCACGAGGTCTGGCACTCCGATGCCTTCAATGAAAAAAGGCAGCTTCTTTACAATCTGAATTTCGACCAAATGGGCCTGTGCGCCGGATGCGATTACATCAACCACCCCAGTTGGGTGAGACCGTTGGCACGGCTGCGCCCTTACGCGATGAGGAGTTTTCCCCAGGTCGCCACGACTGCGGAAAACCTGTATAAGAAATGGCTCACGCGATGACGCGGGAGTAACCGCAATGCCGAATGGGCCCTTGTCAGTCGGAGTCGAGTCGCAATCAGGAGTGTTGTGAAATTGCAGAAGCCCGTAAAGGAGTATGAAGATCTTCCCTGGCGGCGCGCCATGAGGGGTGACTTGGGCAAAGTCCTTCTCATCTATCCCGTCACCGGGATGGACGTGCTGGGGATCAATGTGGGCTTACCGCTTTCCTGCCTCTATCTGGGGACAGTACTGGAACAGGCCGGCTATCGCGTTGAAATCCTGGATGAACGATTGACCTCCACCTTCGGCCAGGATGTGGCGGTCTCGATTCGCCAGGAGAGGCCCGTGATGGTTGGCATTTCCAGTATGACCGGCATGCAGATTCGGGGGGGGCTTCAAGCGGCGGCCGCGGTGCGGGGAGTGGACCCGAATCTTCCCATTGTCTGGGGTGGCGTGCATCCCACGTTGTGCCCGGATTCCACTCTCAAGGACCCGCTCTGTGACCTGATCGTCCTGGGAGAGGGAGAGATCACTCTCATCGAACTGGCCGATTGTCTGGGGGAGGGCCGGGATCTGTCCGCGGTGGCGGGGATCGGCTACAAGACCGACGGGAAGCTCGAGTTTACCCCGTCACGGCCCATGATCGAAGACCTGGACGTGATTCCGCCTCCCAACTACGACCTGCTTCCGATGGAGCACTACTTCACCACCGCTCCCTCCAGCGCGGAGCGCCAGTTGCAAGTCGTCACCAGCCGTGGCTGTCCTTTCGATTGCGAATTCTGCTACAACCTGAAGTTCAACGAGAGGCGTTTTCGTTATTTTTCAGCTCAGCGCACCGTCTCCGACATCGTGGATCTGGTGGAGCGTTTCGGAGTCCGGGCCATTTTCGTCGAAGATGACTACTTTTTCGGCCACCCGGGCCGGGTGGAAAAAATTTGCGACCTTCTTCTGGAAGAGAGTCTGGACCTCTTGATTCAAGTCCCGTGCCGGGTGGACTATCTTTTCCGGCAGAGCGAGAAGATGATCGACAAGCTCTATCGTGCCGGTTTCAAGGAGCTGTGGATCGGAATTGAGTCCGGCTCGCCTCGGCGGCTGAAGGAGATTCTGAAGCGAACCACCCTGGAGCAGGTCCGGGAGGTGAACCAAATGCTGAGCCGGTCCGATGTCTACGCCAAGTATGGATTCATGGCTGGCTTCCCCAAGGAAAAGCGGGAGGAGACACTGGAGACGGTAGACTTCATGTTCGAGCTTCTGAGCCGGAATCCCCGAGCCGGTGTGGCGCCGGTGGCCATCTACACACCCTACCCCGGGACCACGCTTTACGACAAGGCCAGGCTCGTCTATGGCATGGAGTTTCCCGACACGCTGGAAGGTTGGAGTCGTTTTCATTTCGGCGAGAATAACAACCCTTTCCTTTCCAGGCGTCAAAAGGCCTTCATCAGCAAAGTCAACGTGATGAGCCGTTTTTTTGAACGCAAGGCTTTCGAAAGGTTCAGTGAGAACCGTCTCAAGCCCCTCTTGATGCTCCTTTACGACCTGTACTACCGATACTTGAAGCTGCGTTTGCGCTGGCGATGCTTCGAGTTTATGCCTGAGATCCCCGTCATCCGCCTGCTGGAAAGACTCTACCTCCAGTTCTTTCACAAGGCCCAGCTTTCCAAGTTATCCCGGTAGGTCGGACATTAACCCGCACTTCTCACACTCAATCGCAGCGAAATGGTGGAGATGCGCGTGGATAGCCCGGATTTCTCACGCCGGTCCTGGCGAAGAGCCGGAAGCGCCGCGCTGACCAGCCGTTACGACCGAGGCCTCGGGGAGGCGTGGTGGGGCACTACGTCGAGGACGCCGAGGGCGGGCAACACAGTCAGCGGGAATGATTCCAGCTCTGTAGTAGATTGGGTGAGAGAAATGCGGGCTAGACAGTTGATGGAGAATGGGGGCCAGGAGATGGGGTCAACGGCGGGCGGCTCGGAGTTCACCAACCGAAGAGTTCGCCGGGACCGAATCCTGCTGACTCTGCTGGTCGCTGTACTCGCTCTTCCCTTTCTTTTTCAGCCCTTTCACATCGATGACCGGATCTACCTGGAAGTGGCCGACAACGCCCTGAAACATCCCTTCTTCCCTTATGATTACCCGCCTCTCTTTGAAGGGCTTGCTTCGCAGGATGCGGCCAGCCACAGTCATCTACCGCTCACCTCCTACTACCTGGCGCTGCTGAAGCTTGTGGCGGCAAGTTATCCGGAATGGCTTTGCCACCTGGCTTTTCTGATCTTTCCCCTGGTGGTGGCACTGAGCTTCTATGACCTGTCCCGCCGATACGTACGGTATCCTTTGGCCGCGGCCTGCGTACTGGTGCTTTCACCGGGAGTCCTGGTACTGGGCCACACTTTGATGACCGAGGTGCCGCTGCTGGCGTTCTGGATGCTGGCGCTCTCGCGCTTTCTCAGAATCAGCGACGGTACGGCGGGCGGATCGGACTGGGCGCTCTGCGCCCTGGGTCTGCTGGCCGCCTCCTTTATTTCACTGCTCACGGGGGGCCTTCTTCTTCTCCTGGCCGCGGCACTCCTTGGCAGACGGCTGGGGTGGAGAGCGGGCCGCCCCGCCCAGGTGCCTTACGGAAGGGCTGCCCTGCTGCTGGCACTTCCCCTGCTTTTGTGGCTGCTCTGGTATTCACGAGCCTACTTCCACTATGACCGCCTGGTTCTGGTGAGGACGGTCCTCCATCTGGACAAGAGGGCTGCCTTTTCAGCCCTACTTCTAGCCAAGAAGCTGCTCAGTTTTGGGCTCAATCTGGGGGGTGCGGTTCTCTTTCCCCTGGCACTCTGGTGTGGTTTTGCCGGCAGAGCGAGCAGCCTCATTTTCCTGCTGGTTTTCATCTTCAGTTTTGCCGGCCTCGGTTGGGGGCTCGAGTCGTGGAACCTCGTTCAGGCCTTCCTCTTTTCCGCCTTCCTTTCCTCGGGAGGAATGGCTCTGTTCGGACTCTACAAGGAACTGGCCGCCCGCTTCCGCCGAGCTGGACCCGGGAGTGCTCCCCGTTCCGGTCCAGCACGCAATGGTCTGGCGCTCCTCTTCCTCTGGTTTTGCGGGATCCTGCTCTCTTCTGTCCTGCTCTACCCCAGCGGTTCCGTACGCTATGCGCTACTGGCCACACCGGTCCTGATCCTGGTCTGGATACTGGCGATGGAAAGAAGGGTGAAGAATGCCTATTTCCGGAGGAATCTGGTCTGGTTGAGCGTCGGACTGACCATGCTCTACTCGCTCCCGCTCAGCTACGCGGACTATCGGTTTGCCGAAATGTATCGGGATGCAGCCAGGGCGATCACCTCCGATTATGCCAAGTCGGGACGGACGATTTGGTTCACCGCCGAGTGGGGTTTTCGCCACTACCTTGAAGAGGCCGGGGCAGCTCCGCTTCCCCGCATCTCAACGGCCCCCGAATCCGGCGATATCCTGGTCAAACCCTATGTCGCCTTTCCCTGGGTCACCCTCTACGACAGTGACCGATACCTCCGTCTGCTGGAACAGCGGGAAGCGAAGATGACCTTTCCGATTCGCATTCTGGACTTCCGCTCTCATGCCGGTTTTTACAGCACTGCCTGGGGACCTCTTCCCTTCAGCCTGGCCGGGAAGCAGCGCTGGGAATGGTTCAACATCTTCGAGGTCAAGAAGAGATACCAGGGACCGATCCCCCCGCCCGAGCGCCATTGGTGATCCGGTCTTCCCGGGGGGGCGACGCGCCAGACCACTCCAGCTGGGATCATCTGCAATTTGGAGCCGGGTTATTGGGAACGGGGTCGACAGCCCGCCCGGCCCGGTTGTCAGATCCCGGCGACCCAGCAGCCGAAGCAGCTCAGGCCAACTGAACCGAAGCGTCAGCGCCCGGCCCCATCCGGATGGCCACTCACTGACGTTCATGGTTCAGCGACCCGGCGTCTGGTGAGTTGCGACGGCCTCAGTTATCGTCCGGAATGGCCTCGGCAACGACCCGGACCGGCAGATCGACGAAGTGCTGGGTGGCCAGATTCAGGTTGATCGCCACCATAGCCACGGGCAGGTCACTGCTCAGATCGAGGACACCGGACTGGTGGATGAAGTGATCAGAGCAGGCATTTCGGCCCTCGGGGGGAGGAAAGAGCTCCGGAAAGACCTCGGAGAGAAGGCGGTTGATTCGAGTGCCCGCCGGGAGTCGAAAGGACGTCACGTGAATCAGACGATTATGGGGCGAAACAAACTCGACGAAGCGGATTCGGAGCGTGGCCGTTTCCGAGTTGGGATTGATCACGGAGTAGGCGCTCATGGCCCCGGGAAAACAGCCTTCAAAACCATCCCAGGAGAGGAAAGACTTGAAGTCGCCCGAGGGATGGACGGAATCGAATTGAACATCGCTGATGATTCTCCGATCCAATTCCAGGAAATCAGTCGCCCGCTCGCTGTCGGCTTCCACCTCTTCCCGGTTTCCAAGCAGAAAGTGAGTGACGCGGGCGCTGGCGGCAAAACTGCCGGGGTCGGGACTTGTGAGCCTGAGCCAGGCCCGCCGCAACGGGTTCGGGTCGCTCCCCAAGGGTCGGGGGATCAGCAGGTGGCGGACTGACTCGCCCGACTCCAGTCGTATGGTGGTTCTGGCCACCGGCTCCGGGTCGGCATCCAGGACGGCTGCCGGCTCCCCGTCGGCGAAGGCCTCCACCGTGATTTCCACCGTCGTATTGGCCAGGTTCATGATATAAAGCGTTGTGGTGTAGGCACGCGGAGGATCTTCCGCCGGCGTCAAGATCAGCGGCAGGATTTCTTCCGACCGCTCCGAGTCTTGAGCCCGGAGAACCGGTACCAGAACCAGTAAAAGGACCGCCAGGCAAAGCACGTGTTCCTTTTTCATCGACAACCTCCTTGCACAAATGCGAATATTTTCGCAGTTAATAACGAGGCAGAGAGGTGATTGTTTCAGCGAAAAATTTCGCAGTCTAAAAAAAATTCGTGCAACATTGTCAACTGAACCGAAGCATCAGCGCCCGGCCCCATCCGGATGGCCACTCACTGACGTTCGTGGTTCAGTGACTTGGCGGCAGAATCGTTCAACCGATGGAGTCAGAATTTCAAACATCTTTGGTTAGACCACTTAGGGTGGCGGTAATCTTTATGGTTGAGTCAACTTGTGCACCTGGCAACAACTGACACCGTAAAGCAACGATCAGCCAACTCTGGAGCGTGGGCCCCCACCGGGCTTGCCCCGGGGAGGAAGCTTGTTTACTTTCGAGGCAAAGGGGTGCTATCCTTAATGAAGTTGCCGACTTGAAACATAGAAGGCCGTCACGCATCTAGGAAAATGATGAGAAAACCAGCGGTAGCCGTCCTTGCGCTGTTCTTCTGTTCCAGCTTTCTCGGGGCGGCTCACCGCTACCCCCGCCACCGTTCTTTTGGTACTTACGGCTCTTACTTTTTCTATCCTTACGGGGGGAACCGGCATTTCCGGCCCCATAATGGCCATGGTCGCCATTACGGGGCCGACTCTCTGAGGTACTACCAGCCTTTCCTCTACTACCCTTTCAGCTACGGGGCCGACTCTCTGCGCTACTACCAGCCATTCCTCGACTACCCTGTCAGCAGCTACTCGACTCCTCCATCAGCAAATTTTCCCGCCGGCCGCGCCACGTACCGGGTGGTGCTTGCGGTGCCTCCCGCCTCGGAAGTGGTGCGAGCCAATTACTCGGACCTCATTTTCGATGTCACTCCGCCCAGGGCCTTGGTCTACGTAGACGGCAGGCTCATCGGCAGTGCTCGCAGCTTTGCCACCGAGCGGGACCGCTTTACCCTCCTGGAAGGCGAGCACGAGCTGCGGATCGAGTTCCCCGGGCGCAAGCCCTATGAGACCCAGCTGCAGGTGATCCCCGACCGGACGATCCATATCGATGTCGAGTTGGAACCCGCTCAGCGTTGAAGGGCGAAACAAAGCCTCCTCCCGACCGTACCAGTACAGGAAAAGAGACTGGCGCCGGGATTGAACGGGCTTTGAGGAGAAGGCGGCGCGAGTCCACATTGCTCCTGAGCGTTGTAGCGAAGTGCCGGAAGCACCTCGCTGGCAAGGCATTAAGGCCGGGCGCCCCAGCAGCCCTCCCGCAGCGGAGGCCGAGGCCCGGAGACGCACGCAGCGCGGATGGTCCCTGAGCCGCAGTCAACGGTTGTTGAGAAATGCGAGCGAACTATTTCGATGGGTTCGACAACGACGGGCCCACTATGATCCCCGCAGCGGAGGTGAATTATGAAGATGAGTCTTAAACGGTCGCTCTCAGTGATCTCCTTCACCATGCTTTCGGCCATGACTGCTGTGAGCCACGGCTCCGCCCAGCATCGCCATGGTTCAAGCACTGTGAGCACGCCCGCGGGGACGAAGATCATGTCTTCCCACTTGCTGATGACGGAAAGACGCCCCGTGGTCGAATCGGACATTCAGCAGGCAGAGAAACTGAAAAAGCGCCTGCAAGAAGTTCTGGTGCCTTTTCAGGACTACCGTTATGCAGAGAAGGAGGGCTACAAGGCCTTTCTGCCCAACCTCCCTCTGAAGGAATACCATTTCAATAATCGTCGTTACGGTATGCGGGCGGCTTCCGGCTTCGACATCGACCACCCCACCTCACTGCTGTACAAGAAGAAGGGGTCGGGCTACCGCCTTGTGGGCGTGATGTATACGGCGCCGCCCTGGATGTCAGTGGACGAATTGGACCGCCGCGTGCCTTTGAGTCTGGCTGATTGGCACCAACATGTGAATGTCTGTCTCGCTCCCCAAGGGGCGGGGCCCCGTGCGTCTCTGGGCCGCAATGCCAGGTTTGGTCCCAGGGGCTCCATCTCCACCCCAGAAGCCTGCCGGCAGGCGGGGGGAAGATGGAATGCGCGGTTGTTCGGCTGGATGGTGCATGTTTATCCCTTTGAGCAGACGATGGAAAAGGTTTTCCAGCCCATGGCTGCGCATCGCGATTCGCACCATTCTCACTGAGAGTGGTGTGGAAACCTCGTCCATTCCCACCTCCGAGAGCCTCACCAGGCGGTTGCTCCGCCGTCTACCACGATCACCTGGCCGGTCACGTAGCTGGAGGCGGACGAGGCTAGAAAGACGGTCACGCCCTTCAGTTCACCGGGCCGCCCCGTCCGACCCATGGGGATGCGCGATACGATCTTGTCGCCTGCGCGCTCCAGGAGGGGTCGGCTCATCCGAGTGGGAAAAAACCCCGGCGCGATGGCATTGACCTGGATCGAGTGGCGGGCCCACTTCACTGCCAGATCTCGCGTGAAGCTGATCATCCCACCTTTACTGGCACTGTATCCGATGGCGTCCATCAGCTGGGCGTCACTGCCGCGGAGACCGGATATGGAGGTGATGTTGATGATCTTGCCGCCCTGGTTTTCTATCATCTTCTTGCCGGTCTCCCGCGACATCAGGAACGCTCCCGTCAGGTTGACGTCCATCACCAACCGCCACTTCTCCAGCGGCATTTCTTCCGCCGGGGCGCCCCATACCACGCCGGCGTTGTTGACCAGAATGTGGATCTGGCCGAAGTCTTCCACCACCTGCCGGACTACTTCATGAACCTGCTCTGGTTGGGAGACATCACACGCCAGCGCCCGGCATTCGACTCCCTGTTCCCTGAGCAAGCATGCCGCCTCGTCCAGCCAGGGCTGGCGCCGAGCCGTGATGACGACCGCCGCGCCGGCTTCACCGAGTCCGCTGGCAATCTCAAGACCCAGGCCTCGCGAGCCGCCTGTCACAAGTGCTGTCTTGCCCGACAGCTCAAAGAGTTCTCGTACGTGCACTATTTCCTCCGCTGCAAACGGTCGGGTGTTCCGACCAGCCGCCTCCAGACCCCCCGGTCCAGACGCTGGTCAGTCTGAGGCGGAGCCTCGCTAGCCGTTGTTTCAAGTGCGAATTGTTATCCAATGCGACACTTGAACTCGTTCCCGGGCTTGGTGTCCCAGCCCGGATTCTCTCATCAGACTGAAGATTCCTCTCCAACCGGCTCCATTGTAGAAAAATGAGATCCTGTTTGAAACCGGCGGGCGCAAAAGCGCGTCTTCTGTCAAGTTGGACCCGCACCAGCGGGTCCGGCACCACACGAATGAGTTCCAGCTCAACGGGAAGTTGATGAGTGGTCTGCCCAGTTCTGTCGCGACCGCGGCTTTCCAGGTTGATGATGTGGATGAATCGAGAGAAGGAGAAAGACGATGGCTGAAAGAATCAGCAAGACGGCACGCGCCAGTTTGGGACAGAAGGGGATTTCCGGTTCTGAGAGAAGCTGCCCCCAATGTGGCTCCGAGATGGTCGCCACACGAGTCATCCGTTCCGCCGGTTTTCCGGGTGGGATGTACTGGATCTGTGAAAAGGACAACTACCGCGTCAAGACCCGCTGAAAGAGATGACGGGGTTGCTCTTTCCGGCGCTGGGCTGGCTGTGGAGCTGCCACCCCTCAGGATTCATCCGGTCGGTGTGAATAACCATCGGTGCACTGTCGGGGCACCGATCCATCCGGAAGAATCCTGCTCTGTAGGCTATAATGACTTGTCGTGGGCGGCCGGATCAGCCTGAAGAGTGGCGACTCTTACTACACACTGGACTTCTTGAGCCAGGGGTGGATGGCCGCCGACCTGGTGCAATACCTCCAGGATGTGCTGGAGGCGAAGGATCGAGCGGCGGCGATTCTGAAACTACTCGGATTCACCCTCAGGGTGGGCCCGCGGAAACCCTCTCGAAAAGACGAACACTGGGTGATCGTGGACCTGGATGGGCGGGTGGTGGAGAGCAATTCAGACCTCTTGCGCAAAGCGGTTGAGCAAACTCAACCAGCGCCTGGGGACCCATACAGCCAACCGGCTCTGCGGCGAATCCACCAGGTGTTGGATCAATTCAACTTTACCGTCAGACTGTTCCGTTAGTCCGCATTTTTCTCCTGACGCGTTGTAGCGAGGGGCGCTGGAAGCGTCCAACAAGCCCGTCGGGCTTGTGTCCTCCAACCCCACCCCGGGTTGGCCGGCCTTCGTGGCCCCTTTGAACCCCAACGGGGTTGCGTCGGCATCCAGTCTGAACCATTCTCCCTCCATGACGCGACCCCTTCAGTCGATTCATTGCTGGTCCTACGTCCCAGGGTTCGGAAACCCTGGGCTGGAAGAC
>JBHHYX010000112.1:0-13535 GCA_046757765.1 Acidobacteriota bacterium
ATCAACTTCGGGTAGCAGGCCGGAGGGACGCGGCAACTGTACTCGCTCAAAAAGGCAGGACGTGCTGCAGGAAACGGCGCATAAACTCCTGGACTTCCAGAGTGGTGCGTTTCCACTCTCGGCTGCCGCTTTTGCGATAACCGAAAGTGACGCGTCGCTGTTGGAGTTTTTCCAGCCGGCTGTTGGAGAGAGCGATCCGGTAGATGGTAGGGAGCCAGGTAGCGGAGGACGGGTTTGCCGCTACCCACGGGCTTGCAGTCCACTACCCATTTCTTGCGCCACACCCGCTGGGGCAGATTTCGGAGAGGCCGGCTTTGTGAAAAGCGTGGCGCAGCTTGGCGCAGAAGATCACCGACAGGGCCTGGACCGGGACCAGAAAGTCCTGGGCCGGGATCCCCCTACAGCTTTGGCCATCGGGGGAGAGTGCGGCGCCGGGCACCAGATAATGAATGTGGGGGTGGAAAAGCAGGTCGCGGGTCCAGGTTTGGAGAACTCCCACCATGGCAATTTCCCCACCCAGATACTTGGGGTCGCGAGCCAGTTTTTTCAGGGCCGCGGCCGAGCTGCGGAAGAAGAGATTGTAAACGCTCTTCTGATGAGAGCGGGCCAGGGGGCGAAGTTCTTGGGGCAAGGTAAAGGTGAGCAGGAAGTAGGGGACGGGCAAAAGCAGAGTGGATTGCTTCTCCAGCCAGCGGGTGGCCTGTTGGTTCTGGCACTTGGGGCAATGGCGGTTTTTGCAGGAGTGGTAGCGGAGCCGATGGAGCTTTGACATAAGGCCAGTAGGCGTCGGAGATTTCGATTTCACTCGACTGGTGCTGGTTGCGGGCCCTCCGGATGCGACACAGTGCCTCTCCTTCCAGCTCCTTCAGATAGGTCAAGATCGAGCGTCGCGATTTGCTCAGCGCCGTGGCCAACTCCTTTTGGTTGATGAGGATTCGCCCGGTCGAGCGTTGGCTTCCGACGTCATCTTCGAATTCCTTCTGTGTGAGGAATACGTGCGAATCGTTGCGGGATCTGAGGATCGCGAAAAAGAAAAGGAAGTCATCCAAACGGAAATGGGGAAGCTCCTCTCTGCTATGTGGGGACGTTCAAATGAAATTGTAACGTCGGAGCGTGTCCGCAGACTCAGAGGCTGACTCGCGCAAGCACCCGGAGGAGAATCCCCGCTTCGACATCATCCCCATCTTCAGCGGTGTGGCGCACTCCTGGCTAGCTCTCAATACTGGAGGTCAGATTAACGTATGTCATCGAGCACGCCACCCTCGCCTGCTCCCAGCGAGACCGAAGCGGGACAGCAGCCGCCGGTGGGGCGCGCAACGGCCATTATCCTCGGCCTCGCAGCCCTCCAGATCCTATCCTCGTTATACTCGTAGCAACGAACGGCCCCTACGGTGTGATGCGCGGTGGACGCCGACGCCGAGCACCCCACAATGCGCGAACGACAACTTCCTGTTCGGCGACGGTGTAATAGAGGTGGCAATCTATCTTACGCAGATACAGCCGACGAAGGCCGGCGACACCTGCTTCGGCGTAAGGCGTGCCAGCTCCAGGCAGAAACGCGACGATTTGGAGGGCTCTTTCCAGTTCAGCCGGGAAAATCTCCGTGTAGGTCCGATTCTCAAGCCACCAGGCCTTCTCGCGCCTAACATGCTGTCGTGCCGTTGCTGTGAAGCGCAGGGGGCGGCCAATCAACGCGATCTGAGTTCCTTGAGAATCTCTTCAGCGTCAATAAGTTGGCCCGCGGCGACGTCAGCTTCAGACTGGCGCAGAGCCTTATGGAGCGCAGCCCGGTCAGCCTCATCGAGCCAGTCGCCAGGATCCAGCGGCAGAAGCTCTATTTCCGTTCCGTCTGGAAGTTCCGTAGGCTCGTCCACGACAAGGCGACCTTCTCGAACGCGTGCCCTGATAGTCACGAAGGACAGCTTAGCACTTCACGGGCCGCCCAACAAGGGCGTCAAGCGGACGGTCAAAGGCAACGTGAGGTCCCTGAAGATCTCAGACCGAAGCTACAAGGAGATGCCATGTCAGCCCCGCTTCCCCATGTTCCGCAGGCCGTGTTTTCGGTCGAAGAAGGAGAAAACGCCAGCGTTCCCCGTGCGAATACGCTCTTAAGCGGCCTCGGGTGTCCGACCGAGTTATAGGCGCCAGCCACCTACTGAGGCAGGCACCTACCGGCGGTGAGGCTGGACCCGAGGGCTAAATCTCGCCTAAATCAAATTCTCAAACGAGAGTGACTCCTGGAGACGGGGATCCCTCATGGGCACCAGCGCCCCCCGGCGCAGCAGCATGCTCAGCCAACTGGTGAACAGCCCGCCCACCGCCACCAGGGTGGCGAGATCCCCCAGACCCGGCAGCGAACCCGGGTGAAAATTGGGCATGACGAGCCAGTAGAGGTCCAGGTAATGCATCACCAGAAGCCAGATCGCAGCGGCGAGCAGGGTCGACCGGCGCCGTTTGATATCTCTGGGGAGCAGAAAGAAGAAGGGCACCACAAAGTGGCCCAGGACCAGCAACACGGTCACCGGTTCCCATCCATTTTCCAGGAGGCACGCGTACCACTCGGTCTCTTCCGGCAGGTTGGCATACCAGATGAGGAGGAATTGAGAAAAGGCGATGTAAGCCCAGAAGACGGTGAACCCGAAGAGCAGTTTCCCTAAATCGTGCAAGTGCTCAAAGGTCACGGCTCGAATGAGGAAACCCTGCTGCTGAAGGACCACGATCACCAGTACCAGAAAGGCCAGCCCAGCCACCACGCAACCGCTGAAAAAGTAGACCCCGAAGATGGTGGAGTACCAATGGGGATCCAGCGACATGATCCAGTCGAAGGCCGCGAAGGTCACGGTCAGGCCAAACCAGACCAGAGCGGGCCCGCTGGCCGCTTGAAGCCGCCGCGTCACGCCGCCGCCACCGCTGAGGTCCTGTCGCAGGGACTGGCTTCGGAACCACCAGGCGATGATCGTCCAGCTCAACAGGTAGATCAGGGAACGCAAGAAGAAAAAGCTCGAGTTCAAATAGACGGCTCTGTGCCCCAGCAGAGCGTCCTGAGCGAGAACTTCGCCGCGCGACCAGGGATAGAGTTCGTGTAAGCCCAGGCACAAGGGAACGGTCAAGATCGCCACTAGGGGCAGAGTGCCCATGGCGTGTTCCGCCAGGCGCCTCACCACCACACTCCAACCCGCCCGGCTTGCGAATTGGACCAGAACAAAGAACAGAGATCCCAACCCCAGGCTGAGAAAAAACAGACAAGAGATGAGGTAGGAGGCCCAGACCAGCTGCTTCGAACCCAGGCCCAGCAAGACTGAAATCAGCACTCCCAAAAGGCCCACTCCAGCCGCCACCAGAGGAAGACGGGAGAAGCCGGGGCGATTTCGAATCGATAGCTCCTGGGCGGACAGCTCCAGCGAATGAGGAGTTTCTTTCACAGCCAACCTTCCAAACCTGAATGAGCCCGTATCTCTCACAAACCGTCTATTGCGGAGCCAAAGTCATCCGTTCTGACAGCGTTACGCTCGGTCAACCTGCGGATGTACTGTCGCACTACGACCGCGGGGCCTCCTTCGCAAGCCTTATCAGAACGGCGATTCCTCATGACGAAATCCTCGCAAAATACAGGCTAATGCCGCACCCGTTCCACCTGGCTGGGCCCAAGACTTTCAAGGAACGCCTGGGTTTTTTCGACATCGAACTGTGGATCGCGAGCCTCGATGGAAACAAAAAACTTGTCATCGGTCATCTGCTCAAACCGCTTGGAGTTGAAAAGCGAGTGGTAGGGTGTGGGCAAACGGCTCAGGCGCAAGAATCCCAGTAGCGCTCCCAGCGCTCCCCCCAGCACCCCGCATTCGAACATGATGGGAACGAAGGCCGGCCAACTGAACAGCGGCTTGCCACTGATGACCAGCGGAGCTTCGATGGTCGCGACCCACCACTGGAGAATCATCCCCAAAGCGGCGCCGCAAAGGCCAAAGCTCAAGACAAACCAGGGCAAAGGAGATCTCTTCAAACCCATCACGCGCAAGGCGCCGTGGACGGGAAACGGAGTGTGGGCATCCCACCATTTGTAACCCACCGCCCGTATTGCTTGACAGGCTTTCATCAGCTGCTGAGGTGAACCGAATTCCGCCAGCAAGCCGTAGATTGGTGACTGCGTCTCCGGCGGAGGCCCTGTCACGGCAGGCCTGAAAAAGGACACTCGTTTCGCCAACTGAAGCGTCGCTCCCCTCCCTACAAGCTCGCCCAAGAACTCCTTGAGTCGGTACGTCGCAGGGTGATCGGCTGTTTCGGCATGGCATTGGGCCTGGGGCAAGACTCCCTTGACCTCCGCCATCGCCACCATCGGCACATAGCGGACAAAAAGGCAGAACAGAGTGAAAAACAGGCCGAAGCTTCCCAGCAGCGTGCTCACATCCCAGAATGTGGGAGAGAAATGGCCCCAGCTGGAGGGCAGAAAATCGCGATGCAGGGAGGTCACAACGATGATGAACCTCTCGAACCACATCCCAATGTTGACCAGGATGGAGACCGTGAAGAGGATCGGGATGCTGGTTCTGGCCCGTCTGGACCAGAAGACTTGGGGCGACACCGCATTGCACACCATCATCACCCAGAACGCCCAGGCGTAAGGACCCAGGGCCCGGTTGACGAAGGCGTACTTCTCAAAAGTGTTGCCGCTGAACCAAGCCAGGAAAAACTCGACCAGGTAAGAGTACCCCACCAGGCTGCCGGTGAAGAGGATCAGCTTCGCCATGCGGTCAAAATGGAGCATCGTAATCAGGTCTTCGAGCTTGAAGACCACACGGCAGATCACCATCAGCGTGACCACCATGGCCATTCCCGAGAAGATGGCGCCTGCGACGAAGTAGGGGGGAAAGAGGGTGGAATGCCAGCCGGGAAGCTGGGAAACCGCAAAGTCGAAGGAGACCACGGAGTGAACCGACAGAACGAGGGGAGTGGCCAGACCGGCCAGCAGCAGATAGCCGGTTTCGTAGTGATTCCAGTGCCGTTGCGCCCCTCGCCAGCCCAAGGATAGGATTCCATAAACCATTTGACGAATTCGGGTCTTGGCTCGGTCCCTCATGGTGGCCAGGTCCGGAAGAAGACCCAAATACCAGAAAAGGACCGATACGGTGCCGTAGATGGAGACGGCGAAAACGTCCCACATCAGAGGGCTGCGGAACTGCGGCCAGGTCCCCATCTGATTGGGAAAGGGCATCAGCCAGTAGGCGAGCCAGGGACGACCGGTATGAATGCCGGGAAAGATCAGAGCACACATCACGGCAAAGACGGTCATTGCCTCGGCCGAGCGGTTGATGGAGGTTCGCCAGCGTTGGCGGAACAGGAAGAGGATGGCCGAGATGAGGGTGCCGGCATGCGCGATCCCCACCCAGAACACAAAGTTGACGATGGGCCAGCCCCAAGCCACCGGAATGTTGTTGCCCCAGATCCCGACACCCTCCCAGAACAACCAGGCAATACTGATCAGAAAGACGGCCAGCATCGAGCAGGAGAGACCGAAGGCAATGTACCAACCGAGGGGCGGCTTCCACTCCAGAGGACGCGCCACTGCCTCTGTGATGGCATGAAAATCGGGCTTCCCGGCGATCAAGGCCGGCCGCTCTCCGAGGGGGTCGATATCGGCAACTGTCTGAGTCATTGTTTTCAGTTTTCTCGCGCTCCGGGAGACCGCTCCTCAGCGGGCCAACGGCGCTCCCGCCTCAGCGTATGCCAGTCTAGTGCCCGGTTGAACGGTGGGCGTTCCTCCCAACGACTGCAGGTAGGCAATGACCATCAGGATTTCGATATCTTTGAGAGCGATTGGATCGCCGTTAACTGCAGGCATCGCCGCGGCATAACCGGGGACAACAAAGGCGGCGGGCTGATAGAGGGATTGGGCCAGGTAGTCCAGACCGCTCATTTCCGGCCGGCGCGTCGCCGCCCGCTCGCCCACACCCGCAAGGTTGGGACCCTGTGTTGCGCCTCCGGCATCACCGACACTGTGGCAATTGAAGCAAAGCCCTCTGCCGTGAACGATTTCCTTCCCCAACATCACCATCTTTGGAGTCGTCAGGCTCTTCATCAACTCGGCCCAGCGCGCCTTCTCCTCGGCCTTCCTCCTTCGCCACTCCTTGACATCTACTATGCTTTGCCTGCGTGGCGTCCAATCGAGCGGTGGACCATACAAGGGGGAGCGATAGGCGACCTTTCGCTCCAAGAAAAGGGCCAGGCCGGTTGAGAAAAGCCCCACCAGGACGAGTCCCGTCAAGGCTGCAATCAGCCTTTTCCTCAACGCGACACCTCTTTTTGCTGGAGTTTCCGCACGTAAGTGACGATCGCCCACCGATCTCGGGCCGGGATGGGGAAACGGTACCCCGGCATCAGTCCCAGACCGTTGCTGATGACATGGAATATCCGGCCGTCGGGCAGATTTCGGATGCGCTCTTCCAGCAGGTTGGCAGTCTTCACCTTGACTCGCTCCAACAGCATGCCCTGCCCGTCACCGCGTTCTCCGTGACAGGGAAGACAGTAGATTCGATAACGCTCCCCACCCCGAGCGCTCAATTCTTCGGTGACCTCCATCGGGACCTTGGGGAGAAAAAACCCCCATGGACTTCGCCCGCTGTAGAACTCCTCGTTCTCCCGCAACTCTCCCCTGGCAACCGTCCCCGGGACTGGGACCTGCATGGCCGCTCCGTTGTAAAAGAAGCGGCTTTCCCGCTGCGGCCGGTACTTGGGCTGGGTGTCCATGTTGGGGATTAAGTGAATCGGCGGCCGATCGGAGGGACACCCTCGGTAGCAGCCGGGAAGCAGTAGGAGAAAAGCCGACGCGATGACCACTCTGGCCAGCGCCGCGCCAGTTGCCGGGCACGCTCTTCTCAAACGATCCTCAGCGCCTGGTTTCACTGCGACACCGTCCGGTAAAGCCCGCCTCGACCTCTCAAGCCGTTCCTTTCCACGCCTGCGAACAGAGCGAATCCCTCCTTTACCCAGCCCACTCCGGGTTGGGATTACGAAGCTTGGCCAGGTAAGAAGTTCGAGGCTTGTTGTTCAACTCAGCCAGCACGGTGTAGGTGCGGCTTTGTCTCTTGAGGCGGGCCACCAGACTCTCCGGGTCATTGATGTTTCCAAAGACAATGGCGCTGGTGGGGCAAGTCTGCTGGCAGGCGGTTTGGATCTCACCGTCCCCGACTTTTCGACCCTCCGTCTTGGCAGTCATCTTGGTCCGGTTGATCCGCTGGATGCAGTAGGTGCATTTTTCCATCACCCCTCGGGAGCGTACCGTCACCTCGGGGTTCATGGCCATTTGAACCAGTTCCGGCAAATCCTTCGTATAGTTGAAAAAATTGAACCGCCGCACCTTATAGGGACAATTGTTGGAGCAATAGCGGGTGCCGACACACCGGTTGTAGATCATGGCGTTGATCCCCTCCCGGTCGTGGAGTGTGGCGCCAACGGGGCACACCTCCTCGCAAGGGGCATTCTCGCAATGCATGCACGGCACCGGCTGAAAGAGGACTTCAGGGGTCCGGACATCCCCGGAGAAGTAGCGGTCAACGCGCAGCCAGTGCATCTCTCTCCCGCGACGAACCTGTTCCTGGCCGACGATGGGGATGTTGTTTTCACTTTGGCAGGCCACTGCACAGGCGCCACAGCCGATGCAGGCGTTCAGATCAATGGCCATGCCCCACTGGTAGCCCTGGCTGAAGTCGTTCTCCCCCCACAAAGGTTGCGGCTTCAGATCAGCCTCGGGCGCGGCAGCGAAATCCGGATTGGAGCGGTATTCGCTCAGATTCACCTCCCGGACAAGAGAGCGCCCCTCCATTTCCCAATGGTGCTGGGTGCTCGTCAGACTCTCGAAGCGCCCCGTGGGCTCGATTTGCACTCCTGCATCAAAGTAAAGAGCTCTAGACCGCCGCAGCCGGTAGGCGTTGCCCCCGACTCCGTCGCCTACTCTGCCGGCCGCGCTGCGTCCATATCCCAGGGCCAGCGCCACCGAAGCGTCCGCCTGGCCCGGAAGGACCAGAACCGGCACCTCGATCGCACTGCCTTGATAGTGGAGACGAATCACTTCGTTGTTCTGGAGGCCAAGACTGCTGGCGGTCCCTGGACTGATGAGAGCCGCATTGCCCCAGGCGAGACGGGTCACCGGATCGGGCAGTTCCTGGAGCCAGCCGTTGTTGGCGAAGCGCCCATCGTATACGGCCGGAGAGACTCGAAAGACGATTTCAAGTTTCCCCCCACTCGAGGTCTGGGATCCAGACAAGTGTTCGAAACTTTCCTTCACCACTCCCGGCCGAAGTGAGGGGTTCTGAGGTGGCGGCACGCGCTCTCTCAAGAGGCCATCATGCAACACTCGCCGCCAGCGCGATTCGAAGTCCTCTTCACTGAGAACGCCCCCCAGCCAGTGATTCCGAACCAGTTCGTAACCGTTGGGCAGATCGCCGCCGGCCAGAACACCCAGCACCTCTATCGAACTGCGGCTGTCGAAAAGGGGAGCAATGAGAGGCTGAATGAGACTGACCGACCCGTCGGCAGCCCGGGCATCCCCCCAGGATTCCAGAAAATGAGACTGGGGAAGATGCCACTGCGCCTGAAGTGCAGTCTCATTCACGTGAGTGCCGAGATGGACAGTACGTGAAACTTCCCCCAGGGCCCTTTCAAATTGAAGATCTACCGGAGCGTCATAGGCCGGGTTCCCTCCCAGCATGACCAGTGTCGAAACTCGTCCCTGATGCATCTCCTCGGCAAGAGTACTCAAGCCGGCCGGGCGCGGCCAGCCGCCATCCGTGAGTTCACCTAAACTCAGTGTGCGCCCCAGGGCGCCAAGGGCCTGGTTGATCGCAAACACCAGGGCATGCACTTGTGCCGGCTGACTCCTGCCGGCAATAATCAGTGCCGCGCCCGGTGAGGAAACCAGGTCCGTGGCCAATGCCCTAGGGTTGCCTTGGGTCTCCTTGGGGGAAGAAACGGGGAGGCCCAGAGGCAAGCCCAAAATCTGAAGCTCACGCGCCAGCTCAGATAGAAACTTTGAAATCTGGAGACTTTGCAAGGGGATTCGATGGTCCGCCATGGCCCCGGTCAGAGAAAGACAGCTCTCCACCACATAGAGCCGATTCATCGAATCCGTTGCAGCGCCGACCTGGCGGGCGGAGGAGAAGCCCCTGGCATGATTCAAGCTCTCACTCTCGGTGAGGAGAAAGTCCGCATCCAGGGCAAGAATCACCCGAGCCTTCTCGAGCTGATAAACCGGCCTGTAGGCCTGGCCGGTGGCAAGACGCAAACCTTCGTAGATGTTCTCATCACCAGCCGGTTCATGAACCACCCAGCGGGCCTTGGGGAAGCGTTCCCGAAAGCTCCGGGACAGTGCGGCCAGGGTGGGAGAGGAATAGGCCTCGGCCAGAACCGCCAGCCCCTCACCGCCGGAAGATTCAAATTCCGGGGCGATTCCTTTCCAGAAACTGAAAAAGTCTTGCCAGGCAGCCCTCTGATGGTTCTCTCCGGGCCGAGGACGCTGGAGCACGCTTCGAGAACGGTCCGGGTCGTAGAGTCCTAGAATCGCGGCTTGCATCCAGCTGGAGGCAGCCCCGTGGGAAGAAGGGTGAAGCGGGTTGCCTTCGATCTTTGTCGGCCGCCCTTCGTGGCTCTCGACAAGAAGGCCGTAAGCGCTCGTTCCCAGGGCCATTGTGGTGGCGTAGTGCTGGGGAATTCCCGCAACCAGATTCTCGGGCTGCGAGACGTAGGGAACGATCGCTTCCTCGGGCCTTCGGCACGAGGCCAGACCGGCCAGAGCAAAAGAAGCGCCCATCAACCTGAGCATGGTCCGGCGACTCAGAGAGCCCGGCCCTTCGGCCGCCCCCTGAGGGAACTCGTCGGACTTCAGGGGACGCATGGCCGGGGAATCCAGCAAGCGTTGCATGCTGCGCCAATACCTTTTTTCGGGCTCAGATCTTTGCGCTTTCATACGGCGCTTATCGATGACATGCCGTGCAATCTGTGGGGGCGTCGACCTGGTGAACGGCCTTGAACTCCCGGGCAAAGGCCAATTGTTCAGAAGACGGCGTCCAAGCCGGATTGGTGATCTGGTCTGGAGGGCGCAAGTAACGGTCTGGCCGGCGGTGACAGTCCAGGCACCAACTCATGCTCAGAGGCTCGGTCTGCGTGATTTCGTCCATGCGGGACACATCGCCGTGGCAACTCGAACAGCCGATCCCGCTTCTGATGTGAACACTGTGGTTAAAGTAGGCGAAATCCGGCACTTTGTGGACCCGCAGCCAGTGGATCGGCTGGGCCGTTTCGGCACTTTCTCGAACGGCCGCCAGTTTCGGGTCGTCGCGCTTGAATAGGTGATGGCAATTCATACAGGTCTGGGTGGGAGGAATAGAGGCGACCGCGGAAACCTCCACCGTCGCATGACAATAGCGGCAGTCGATCTGCAGCTCGCCCGCGTGGAGCTTGTGACTGAAAGCCACGGGCTGGTGAGGCCGGTAGCCGACATCCGTGAATTGGGGGGAAAAGAAACACCAGACCACTGCGATGACCAGCAGACCCATAACCAGGGCTCCGCCAGCCAAAAAGCCAGGCACCTTGTTCGCCCACTTTGGGAAAACCTGCGCCAAATCCGCTCCAATCAGAACAAGGTGCAGTCAGGAGAGGGCCCGGCAAGTCCGACGGCCCCCTCCCCTTTTTCCTGGTTGATCGTGGTCCCCAGGGCCAGTAATTCTAGCCGTGCATCGTGGCACAGTTGACGTCTTGCCAGCTGCCGGAGCCGGACTTGCGGATCTTTTGGGGCACAAAGGTCTTGACAGAGGTGCCATCGCCCGCCCAGAAACCCCTGACTTCCACGTTGTCCTGGGCAAAGTTGGAAAGAGTCGCCTGGGGATTGCAGGCGAAGACCGCCGTGATGGAGTCACCGGAAAACAACGCCGCCGGTTGACCACCCTTCAAACACATGGTGGCACATGTCTTCTTGGGACCATCCGGCGTCATGTGGTCATCGCTCTTGGCATTGTGCCAGCTGTTCATCATGGCCTTCCCTTTGGCCGAGCAGGTCAGATCGATGACTGTCCCCTTCAGAGTGACCATCTTGGGCTTCATCATCTTCATCATCTGGCCCTGGACATCGGCCACGAAGAAGGAGCTGACCAATACCGTCGCGGCCAGCCCGGAAAGTACGATCAGCGAAGTTTTGGAGATTTTGGATTGCCTCATTCTTGCTCCTTTCGTGGTGTATACACCAGTGTTCTTAATTAAGAGACGCACGCTCAGTCGAATTGGGGTTTGGACGTGTCGGGCTCCTCGGTTGGCAGGACATTTCAGCCCTCTGCCGGAGCCCATTAGACATTGAGGTCCCCCTCTAACGTTATCCTCAAAGCTCGGACGACTAGGCCTCGAACAACATCAATTCTTTTACATCTCAAACATGCGAGCTGAAGGGCTATTTATTCCAAAATTTTTTGGCACCGGAATCTTGGCCTGGGAAAGCACACTGGGGAGAGATCCGACACAGACCCCACTGGGGAGATGCTCAGGTCCTTGGAAAGGAAGGAAACCCGCAGCCTACCACCACATTCCCGCGCCCGGACTCGGTTGCCCGCTCCGATCCCCGCCTTCACCACACGGGGAAAACGTCGGCCACCCATCGAAGCCAGAGCGGCTGGATGCCGTGCCGCCTTTCCAATGAGCCTTCAATCGCCCTTTTCAAATGGATGGGAACCCGCTGGGCGTTCCAAGCCTCGCCCAGCGTTCGGCGCATCTCTTCCCTCCACTGCCTCTCCCACCGACACTCGGAACACCCTTCAAGGTGGGTCAAAATCGCGTGAATGGTTTCGACACGCAATTCCCCGTTCAAGAAATCGTCCAACAATTGTCCCACCTGAGGACATTCCCGGCATTCAAAAGGTCGCCTCATCTTTCCCGTGTCCAAAGAACTCCGGCCCTTTTCTCACACTCGATTCACAGGCAGCAACTACATGCCGGCTGGAGCGCTCTTTATTCCACCTAAGTTGAGCGATTCTTGCGGTTGTTCGGAAAACGACATGAACTCAACAATGTGAGAGACGTCGCCGGAAAAGGCTCATCCAAAGACACGAGAACGCCAAATACTCTCTTTGAATCCCCTCCCAAGGTGAGCCCGTTCAAGCGGGCTCACCCCCTCCCTACCCAGTCCCTCACCGCCGATGAAGCGTCGGGTCCATGATCTGCGATCTTGAGCCGGGTTTTCAGGAGTCGGCATCGGTATCGGTATCGCGATCGGCAATCGACACTCCTGCTCATTCCCCGCTGCCATTGCACTCCAGGTCGATAGCGATACCCGATTCCGATTCCGATGAAGACTCGGCAGGCACCCCTCGCCGTTCGGAGGCGCCCCTTCAACGACCCACGTAACTGAAGACGGAGACAAGGAGATAGGTGAAAAAGAGGATGGCACCGAAGGCACGCCTCAAGTGGCTCCCCGAGAGCCAGATACCGATGCGGAAGACGATTAGAACCGCCAGCATACTGGGAAAGTAGAGCGTGAAGAAATAATAAGGAGCGGGCAGTCCGCCGGAAGTGACGGCGGCCGAAGCGCCGGCCACGAAAAGAACATTGAGGATATCCGCGCCCACCACGTTGCCGACGGCGAGTTCGCCGTGCCCCCGCGAGGCGGCAGCGACGGCCGTCACCAGTTCGGGGAGTGAAGTCCCAAAAGCCACCAGGGTGGCGGCAATGATGCTCTCAGGCACATGGAGGCGGGCCGCCGCTTCCCCCACAGCTGGAATGAGCACCCAGGAGGAGGCCACTACCAGGATAATGGCGAGAAGCAGTTTCATGAAGAGCAGCCCAGAGGAGAAGCGGAAGCCCCCTTCAGGCTTGAGCCGTCCCCTGGGCCGGATAACGGCCTCTTCTCCACGCGACCAGCGGACGCTGAGCCACAGGTAGAGCGCCAGCAGGACCAGGAAAAGAAAACCGGTTGCCTGCGAAAGCCCTCCTCCCTGGGAAAAGCTTGAAGGAATATCGCTCCAGCAGAAGCAGCCGGCAACCAGCAGAAAGCCCGCCCCGAACTGGATCCAGCCCTGGCGGTTGACAATCCGGCGCTGAAGTGGAAGCGGAGAAATCAGGCAGGCCACACCTAGAATAAGCCCAGTGTCGCAGATGATCGATCCCACTGCATTCCCCAAGGCCAGCCCCGATCGACCCTGAATCGCCGCCAGTACCGAGACGACCGCCTCAGGGGTCGTGGTTCCCAAACTGACGACGGTTGCCCCGATGACAACCTTGGGAATCCCCGACCGCTCGGAGAGGGCTACCGCCTCGCCGACCAGCCAGTCCGCCCCCCTCACCAGGGCCCCCATGCAGAGGGCGATGACGATCGCCAGCAAGGGCCAGGAAAGACGACTCATCAGTTGGGCAACAACTTCCTCCATCTTCTTATCTCATCCTGAGGGAGAAATGGTGTCAAGCGGAAACGGATCGGCTCGACCGGCCGAGGGACCTCATGAGTGGACTCCCTAGCCCGGATTTCTCACACTCGATCGTAGCGAGGCGGTGGAGATGCGCGTGGA
>JBHHYX010000113.1:0-13497 GCA_046757765.1 Acidobacteriota bacterium
AGCTAAGGGCTCGCGCAAGAATAACTTCACATTTTGGCATCTCATCTTCACACCATCTTCGGTCGCTCCTCAATCGCGAAATCCTCAACGTAGGCCCGGCTACGCCTGCGGTTCCGCTCAATCGTTCGCGGCCAAATCTGGTGTAAATCTGAGCGCCAACTCTGCGGATTTATTCTTGCGCAAACCCTAAGGAGGTTGCCTCCATCAGTTCTGGAGGCGGTAAACATCGATTCGGGCTTTTCCGGGGACATAGGGAGTGACGGGGCCGGTCGCGTTCTCGAAACCTTGGTTGGGGTCAAAACCCTGGAAATAGGCCGGTTTATAGATCCTCAAGGGAAAGCTTCGCAGCAGCGTCAGACGAGGCCAGAGTCTTTCAAACCAGGCATAGCGCTCCGGCAGACGGCGGAGAATGGGGTCGACCGCGATGAGAATCGAGGGCGAGTCGTGGATCAGGCGGTCCAGCTCCTCAAGCGTTTGCCATCTCAGTTCTTTCGATTTCTTCTCCCTCTCGTAAAAGTAGAAGTTCTTGTTGAGCTCGGTGAGCAGGGGTTCGTTGAAACTCTGCAAATAAGCGGCCGCCTGGCGGTAGGAATCTGTCTTCAGCGTGAGCATGCCCCGCGCGCCGGCCAGGTTCCACACCACAACCGCCAGAGCGCAGGCGGTGAGAGCAATTCCCGGGTCGATCCACCGGGTCTTGCGCGAGAGGAAAACGATGCCGCAGGCACCAAACAGGCAAACGGCGGGCACCAGTGGCAGGATCAGTCGCGGGAAGCTCAAATAGAGAAGTGCCGAGCCGGCAAAGAATCCAAAAATGACCATGAGAAACAGTGCGGCCGCGCTTCGGTCGATCAGCGCCCGCACGAAGCCAACAAGGGCAAAAAAGAGAAGGATGGGCGAGAGCCAGTGAGTCAAGTAGAAGTACAAGGCCGCTGGCGGTGTCAGGATGAGGCGGCCCGACCCCAGGGAATGGTTGAGCTGTCCCCGAAGAACGGATCCGTAGCCGACTGTGAACACCACCGAAAGGAACCAGGGGAGATAGGTCAGGACGGCTAGACTGACAGCCAGTCCGAAACGGCGGGGCTGAAGCGAGGCGACAAACCCCCCGCCTCTCTTTCTCCACTGGTCCAGGGCCGTGCCCAGCAGCCAGAGCCCCACGATCAGGAGTGGGAAGAAGCCATGATACTTGGTGTTCCAGCAGAGCCCGGTGACGACACCCCCCAGTATGAATCCAAGCCGGCTCTGATTCCGAACCCCATGGAACAGGAGGGCCAGCGCCGCCCAGAAAAGCAGAGTGAACAGGGCATCCGTGAGAGCCATTCTGGAGTAGATGAGATGATACTCGCAGGTGGCTAAGAAGAGAGCCGCCAGGACTCCCACCTTGCGGCCGAACCACTCCCGGCCAAGGGCAAAAAGCAATCCGGCAGTGAGGGTTCCGGCCAGCGCGGAGACGGAGATGGCCACGTAGTCTTGAATGCCGAAAAGCCAGAAAAACAGCCCCACCAGAGTGGGAAATAGGCCGGGCGCCTGACCGGCCTGGAAAAACCATCCTTCTTTCCCCAGGGTAGCCAGCCATTTCCCGGCCATCGTGTAGGAGCCCTCGTCGAAGTGAGTCAGACCCAGCTGCGTCAAATGCCAGAAGCGCGGTACTGCGGCACTGACGCCCAAGATCAGACAGAGCAAAAGATTGCTTTTTTGTGGTTTCCATCGCATAGGCGACTCGTTTTCAGACTCCACCCACTCAGAAGAGGCTCACACGAGGGGTCCATTCGGCAACTGGTTGCAATGTGCCCTCGCAACGTCTTGTCAGTTCGGCGCTTCACAGCGATATCCCGTGCATCGTACGGACCCGGGAGTCGTCTGCCCAAACCAACGCTCCCCTCCACCTTGGCTGCTACGGCCGGGGCCAGGAGCTGATCTGGTAAACGGTGGCGGTTTTTGTATCGAGTGCGACCGCCAGCCCCTGAGGGGACGATCGGACCAGACCTGAATAAAACACATCCGCCGGCAGCCACGGCTCAAAATTCTCGAAAATGACCAGGTAGCGCACCTTCTTCTGTTGCGCAAATTCCAGCAGAGCACCGGGATCCGTTTCCTCGAGAAGCCCGGAGGAGAGGATCCTGTCGGCACCGGCCCTCGACTGGGCGACGATTCTCTGATAGGCGACCGGCGCCGCGTCCAGTAGCTGGCGGGATCGATCGGCGACGACCAGGGCGGTCTCCTCTCCTTTTAACGCTTCATCCAGGTATTGGGCGATCAAATAGGGATCGAGGAATTCGGGACGGGCGTTAAGGCGGGCCACCGGAAGTGTCGCATAGAGGGCCAGGGTCGCCAGGATCAGGCCGGCAAGACAGCGGCGCCACCGGGTCGGAAATGGCCCCAAGAACCTTTTCCGCGAAATCCAGTCAAGGGTGGTTTCGATCCCCATCACGGCCAGCACCAGCACCGCGCTCAGAGGAAACATCACAAATCGGAAAACGGTCTCCTGTTGCCGGCCGATGACAAAAAAGAAAAACGCCAGAAGCAGGAGACTGAGGACCAGGATCACTTTGAGCCCCGCGTGTAGACGGGCGCCGGACCGCGCCAGTGCGATCGGCGCCAGCAGCGCAAAAAGAAGAAGAGGGGAACCAAAAAGCCCCATCCAGTAGAGCATGCGGGCGGCGTAATCCAGGCTCCACAGCAAATCGAAATGCGGGTGCCAGCCATAGAATCTCTGGTCCGGGGTCTGGACCAGGAAACTGTTCCACTCTCCCCAGCGCAGTTGGCTCAGCAAGAACCAGAGAGGCGGTGCCGAGCCGAGGGCCAGGCCCGATTTCAGCAGGCTGCGGCTCCGCCCGGCAATGGACGCATCGTCTGCCTCAAGCCGGGCCTTCCAGAAGATGAGCCAGGGCATCACGAACCAGCTTTCATATCGGGTCAGGGAGGCCAACCCATAGAAGAAGGCGCCGCGGCCCGATCTGAGAACGGGAGTTCTCTCGAACAAAAACGCCAGCGACGCATAGAAGAGGCCCAGAAAGAGTACGTCCTGATAGGGCATCAGCGACAGAATGACGTAGAGCGCATTGACCGAAAAGAGCAGTCCGCCGAAGAGGGCCATGGAGGGTCTGACCAGCAGCCTCAGAAAGAGATAGAAGCCGCAGGCGGCCAGCGCTCCCAGCAAGGCGAAGGTGAATCGAATCGGAAAGATGCCCGTGGAGAAGGAGGCGACGGTGAAGACGATCACTTGCGTCAGGGGTAGCCAGTGGGCCAGAAAAATGGAATCCTTGAAGTAGATGCGACCGAAACCATCGTTGCCATAGGGGACGGGAAACGCGACCAGCAGCAACGTGCGCAGGGCCAGGCCAAAGCAGACAATCGCCAACAGATCCATCCAGACCTTGCGATCGTTGAAACTGACGGGTCGCCGGTCGATGGTTGCTCTGTGGCCCTTTCGATTGTTTGAATTCGCCACCGGCACGTCTCCAAAGGCCAGGCGTTCCCCGCTGCTCCTTTCCGTGTCGAGCCACACAGGAATTGGCCGCCTGGCAGGTTTTGGATATAATAGCCGAGCAGCGAACATGGCTGAAGTACTGCTGGGTCAATGCTACTATCTCCGTTTCGATCCGAAACTCTGGGAGGCGATGCGGCCCTATCCTCCGCTGGGCACGCTCTATGCCGCCAGCCATCTGAGAAACCTCGGCTTTTCCGTAGCTCTATTCGACGCCATGCTGGCTGAGTCCACGGCCGGCTGGGAAACGGCCCTGGATGAGAATCAGCCTCGCTATGCGGTTCTCTACGAAGACAGCTTCAATTACCTGACCAAGATGTGCCTCCTGCGAATGCGCGAGGCGGCCTTTGAAATGGTCCTGGCGGCCAAGCGCCGAGGGGCCACGGTGATCGTGTCCAGTTCCGACGCCACGGACCACACCAAGGCGTACCTGGCCCGAGGCGCGGACTACATCCTGATCGGTGAGGGGGAGATCACTCTTGGCGAGATCCTCTCTTCGCTTGCAGGGAGAATTCCCACTCCTGTAGAGCAGATCAACGGCGTCGTCGCCGCCGGACTCAGGACCCCTCCCCGACCGCTTCTGCGCGATCTGGACAGTCTCCCCTTCCCCGCCTGGGGTCTGGTCGACGTGGCGCGCTACCGGCAGATGTGGCAGCAGCGACACCAGCTCTATTCGATCAACATGGCCACCACCAGAGGCTGCCCCTATCAGTGCAACTGGTGTGCAAAACCGATCTACGGCCAGCGTTACCACTCTCGAAGCCCCGAAAACGTGGTGGAAGAGCTGGCGTTGTTGAAGCGGACCGTCCAGCCGGACCACATCTGGTTCTGTGATGACATCTTCGGGCTCAAGAGAGGTTGGATTCAGCGTTTTTCCGAACTCGTCCGCGCCCGGAATCTTCAAACTCCATTCAAATGCCTGCTCAGGACCGACCTGGTCACGGAGACGACGGCTCGCCAACTGCGGAGAGCGGGCTGCCAGACTGTCTGGGTGGGGGCCGAGTCGGGGTCCCAGAAGGTTCTGGATGCCATGGACAAGGGAGCGAGCGTCGAAGACACCTACAAAGCTACCCGGTGCCTGCGCCAGGCCGGAATCGAAGTCGGATACTTTCTCCAATTCGGCTATCCGGGCGAAAATTGGGAGGATATCGTCAAGACGTTCCAGATGGTGCGCGACTGTATGCCGGACGACATCGGCGTATCGGTCTCTTATCCCCTCCCCGGCACCAGGTTCTACCACCGGGTAAAGGCTGAATTGGGTCGCCAACAGAACTGGCTCGACAGCGAGGATCTGGCCATGCTGTACAAGGGACCCTTTGTCCCCGGCTTCTATCGCCGACTGCATGGGACCTTGCACAAAGAATTCCGGGCCCGTCAGGCTTGGCGCAATCTGCGACACGGAGACCCGGGGGGCTGGCCAGACCTTGTTCGATTCCTGACTCTCCCCTCGGACCGCCTGCGCCTGGGCTGGTTGCGAAGAAAACGCAACGGAAAGCCAACGGCTTCTCCGACTCCTTCATCCTGACCGGGCGTGCGCATCGCTTCCAAAGTTGCACTCAGCCCTTGCACACCCCTCGGCCTCGACGGACTGCACGAATACGACTGGGGGGGCTTCAGTCGCGACACCTGCCACAGTCCCTGGCCAGATGCGAGTTAACCGGCAAGGCTGATTTTCTGCCGCGCCTCGCGCAGGACCTGATCGAATCTGTCGCACACTCTTTGCCGGTGGCTGTAGGCGTGCAGCTTGAGGATGTCCTTGTCCAGGATGACTTCCTGCGGCGAGGTCCAGGTCGGTTGCTGGCGTAGAAGATGGCGGCGATAGATCCAACGACACAAGGCCTCCTCAAGATGAGAGAGACCGGGCCGCAAGAGCCATTCCAGGATACGCTTCGCCACCATCAGGAAGCGCCCGGGAGCGTATTCGGCCGCCCCGTCGGGAGAAGGCGTGAAGTTGGGATAATAGTCGCGGGCAAACCGATTCTTTGACATCAGCGCCCGGTAAACCTCATGGCCAATCAGTGGTTTGAGATGAATCAACTGGTTGGCATTGAAGAGGTCGGCCTTCTGGATGTGCAGGCGCGTGTCAGCCAGCAGGAAGTTGAAGCAGATCGTCTTTCTGCGCCCAAACAATCTGGCCAGAAGCAGCATGGTCATGGCGGTGCTCCAAACACGGTCCCCCCGGGTGACAACGAACAGATCGATGTCTCCGGAACCATCCATGTTCAAGTGGGCGGCACTCCCCGAGAAGGCGACCAGCCGCGTAAAAGGCACCGTGCAAATCAATCTCAGCAGACGTCGATTCTTGTGAAGGATACTCTGGCTGTAGGCCTTTCGTTTGCTCCGCAAGCGGGGAAGGTCCTCACGCCCTCGAACAAAAAAGTGCTCGTCTTTGAAGTCAATCACCCTCTGCAGTGCTGAACTGGACAGGTACAGTTCCAGGATCGAGGGTTTATCCTGCCGGCATTCCAGCAGGCTGAGCCAAACTTCCCGCGGAGTCAGAGGATAGTCGAAAAGAGACGAGTACAAGACCGTTCGAAGAATCGCGTATTCCCCGGGTGAAAGGTGGTTCGAATCTGAAGCGCCGATCACCAACCCAACTCCTTCGACCTTGGCTCCCGAATTTCCCACCATCCCGCGGGCTTCCCAATCGGTCCTCGCAACGCGCCCTTTGACCGTTCCCGCTTGTTGTCGCGCGACCAGGGGCCAGACCCCGTTGCGGCGCCGCGACATCGGCGGAGGATTAGCGTCCTCGAAACGCCGAACTTCATCCCTTCCCCCAGAGCGGTTGGTCGCCTGCGGGAATGCCCATATCCGTTGTCGATAACGCGTCCCGGTCGATGTCTATTGTCCAAGGACACGGAGGTCGGCGCACCACCGGCGGGACAGTCCTGACCCGCACTCCTTAATTGCCGGCAGGCTGAATTCGGAATCCTGTCTCCAACAGAGGATAGTATATGCTGAGTTCCCCTTCAATCCGAAAACAGACTATGATAGAGGCTCGATTCATCTTTATCGCACCGCTTTGTCACCTCGACCGTTGACCCGGCAGGCCTTGCGGAAGCTTTCGCGGCGGGGCATAGCTGCCAGTTCCCATCCCAAGACTCTTAAATAATTGTGAAATAACAGCTTACCGTTTGGAATGGAAGCTGGAAATCCCAAGACTCCAAGGCCCCAAATCCCAAACAAACTTCAAGGACCGAAGCTCCAAACCGCAACCGCTCTTGCATTTGAGATTTGGTATTTGCAATCTTACTTTGGGGAGTCGGGACTTGGGAATTGCGAGTTTCCATCCCAATCTCTTAGCTCATATCTTCCCAATGACTTAAGTTTTCCGGGACGGGAAATCGCTAGGTCGCTCGCTACCGATAGTCTTATAGCCCGGATTATGTACCAGGTTTCGTCGCGAGGCGCCGGAAGCGCCGCGCTGACAAGGCGTTACGCCCGAGGCCCCCGGAGGCGTAGTCGCAGCAGAAAGCTGGTGAATAGTCCGGGATAGCGAACCTCTCGCCCTTTTCGGGGTGAGAACAAGAGATGGAGAACTCGCTTGCTCATGAGGGCTTGTCGCGAGGTGCCGGAAGCGCCGCGCTGAAGCCTGGCGACCCCGCGTGCGTACCCGAAGGTACCTCCAGGAGTCCAATGCCGGGCACCGCAGTCAGCGGGGAGGATCCCGGGGGTGCGGCCGGCGGATCATGAAAATGCGGAACAAAGGGAGACCTGTGACTGATGTCCCGGTTTAACGACGTTGCCTTTCTCGATGCTACTGCCCAGGCCGATCATGTCAGAACGAAGGAAGTCCAACCCATCGAGCTGATCGAAGGCGCCATTAGTCGGATCCAACAACTGAACCCGATCCTGAACGCCGTGGTGAGGACCCTGTATGACCAGGCGAGGGAAGCTGCCAGCAGCAATCTGCCGGATGGACCGTTCAAGGGAGTGCCTTTCCTGTTGAAAGACTTGATTGCGACCTATGCGGGAGTTCCTCTGAGTGCGGGATCAAAGTCCCTGAGCGGCTTTGTTCCCGACCAGGACAGCGAATTGGTCAGGAGGCTGAAGAGGGCGGGGCTCGTCATATTGGGCAAGACCAACACTTCAGAGTTCGGGCTTCTGCCAACTACCGAACCTCTGCTCTTTGGTCCTTGCCACAATCCGTGGGATCCGAGCCGCACTCCGGGAGGTTCCAGTGGGGGTTCCGCCGCGGCCGTAGCAGCCGGACTGGTACCCATGGCACACGGCAACGACGGAGGAGGGTCGATCCGTATCCCCGCCTCCTGTTGCGGCCTTTTCGGATTCAAGCCCACTCGCGGACGCACCCCCGTTCTGCATGATTTCGGGGAAGTCATGAGCAGACTGATTGTTGAGCACGCCGTGACTCGATCAGTGAGAGACAGTGCGGCTTTGCTGGATGCGACCTCGGACTGGTCGCCAACGGGGCCGTCTTCGCCCCCGCCCCCTTTGCGCCCCTTCGCGCAAGAAGTCGGAGCCGATCCCGGACCGCTGAGAATTGCTTTCACCACGGTCGCCGCCACAGGGGTGCCCATCGATCCGGCCTGCGTCCGAGCCGTGAAGGAGGCGGCTTTGCTCTGTGCCGATCTGGGTCATGAGGTGGAGGAGAAAACGCCCCAAATAAACGGTGAGGCGATTGAGACGGCCTTCCGAGTTCTGTGGGCGGTGGGGAGCGCGTCCATTATCGATGGCATAGCGTTCCTGACGGGGAGAGATCCGGAAGAGGAACAATTCGAGCCTGTCACCTGGGCCTTGTACAGGGCGGGGCGCCAGTATGCCGCCTCTTCTTACCTGCAGGCCCTCGATGCCCTGCGCGAGGTGGGTCGAGTTCTGGACCTTTTTTTTGAGCAGTATGACATGCTGCTCACACCCACACTGGCCGAGCGCCCCGTGCCTCTCGGGACTTTCGATGCTCCCGCCGCCGACGCGCTGAAGGGCTACTACCGAGCGGCTCAGTTTGTTCCCTTTACGCCGATCTTCAACGTCTCCGGACAGCCGGCTATGTCAGTGCCTCTTTTCTGGACCGATGACGGTCTGCCGGTAGGCGCCCACTTTGCAGGGCGTTTTGGCCAGGACGCCACTCTTTTTCGTCTTGCCGCCCAGCTCGAGGAAGCGCGCCCCTGGAGAGACCGCCGCCCGCCGCTCGTGGCCTCCTGTTCCGGGGACGACCTCGAAAAGGGTGAATCAGGTTGACCCGCTGTGGAAGAGTCGTCGAAGGGTGTGGGAGGGTTGGGCGAATTCGGGAGAAGGAACGTGAGGTAGAGGTGAGGATTGTTGCGGGCTTAGCCCGCATTTCTCACACCCAATCTACTACGGCGACGGATATGCCCGCGTCTACTGCGTTGCGCTCCGTCGGGCTCCTCGACGTACTGTCCAGTACGACTGCGGGGCCCTCGGTCGCGACGCCTTGTATCCACGCGCATCTCCACCGCCTCGCTACGATCGAGTGTGAGAAACTCGGGCTAGACTTGGACGTTCACATTCTTGCCAATGCCCCTTTCCTCGAGGGCCTCCTTCACCAGTTCAGTGTTTTCCAACAAGTCCGATGCAGACGGGGCGCACTTCACACTCTTACCCCTGCCCCGTTTCTTACGCGGGGGCGGCTGATGCGACTGCGAAGGTTCGCCACTGATAGGTTCAACATGCATGGCTCATCTCCTCAAAGCCCGCATTCTTCACAGATGTGCCTCTAGCCCGTATTATTCACCAACTGTCTACTGCAGCGGCGAAATCATCCGGGCTGGCTGCGTTACACTCGGTCGGCCTCCTCGACGTACTGCACGAGTACGACTGCGGGGGCCTCCCTCGCAAGCCTTGCCAGCCCGGCGCCCTTAGAGCCCGCTTCGTGACGAAAGCCGGTGAGTAATCCGGGCTAGTGGAGCCAAAACCACCCATCGTGACTGCGTTGGGCTCGACCGGCCGCTTCGAAATGACCTGCAAGCCGTGTCGGAACAGCGATTTCGGCTTCAACAGCGAACCCCTGTGAGAAATCCGGGTTCGTTGGCCCGGGTGCTCGGACAATCGGAGCACCGCTCCATCTTCTGATCGGCTCAGATGCCCTGAGATCCTTAGTTTTTTTTCCAGTCTGAAGAGACAGAGTAGCCAGGATGGGGCCCTGAAGCGAGATTCATCCGCTCTCCGGGGCGGCGGGATCAGTGAGCTGGGCGCGCTTCCTCAACGCGATACCCATGGGAATCAGAGGCGGTTGGGAAGCCCGTCTGGCCGGCCTGGCACACTTGGAGTTCCATTGAGCTTTTCGCCCGGATTATGCACCAGGTTTCGTCGCGAGGCGTCGGAAGCGCCCCTCTGACTGTATTGCCTCGGCCCCCTCGACGTATTGCACCGGTGCGACTGCGGGGGAGTCCGGTCAGCAACACCTTGTGAGCGGGCGCTTCCTCCGCCTCGGTACGGCCCTTATGAGGAATGTCGGGCTAAACCGATAATGTGATTAGACCGATAACGCACTCGGAGTCCAGTTGGGCCGGTGGCTCCCAACCAGCGGTATTGAGGCGACCCAGACGGTGAGGCCGACAGGAGACGTCGCTAGAGGCCCGAGGTTCGACCCCCGCGGGTAACGCGGGTTGACAGGCGGCATCGAGGGAACCCTGTCTGGTCGGCGTCGGCAGAGTGAAAATGGAGTCAGTTTCGGCGACAAGGAGGTTGTTGAATGGCGGAAGAGGCAGAGAAGGCGGAAGAAAGTCCCCAGACAAAAGGCAGGATGTGGCTTTTTGTCGGCCTGGGTGTTGCCCTCCTCCTGGCAATTGCGGGCTGGGGTCTGTATATGACCAGTGGTGCCGGGCAAGCAGAGGCGAGTGATGCGGTAGAGGCTGAGGTTGTCGATGAGCCTGAGCCGGAGGTTACCGAGGTCCTGGAGCTCGACCCCTTTGTTGTTCATCTGGAAGGCACAAGAGCTGCGGCCTACGCTCGGGTGGGGCTCAGTTTTGGCTTCCAAAACAATGATCCGGGGACGCCGGTGGTGGATCCCAACCTTCTTCTTCCCAAGATCAAGGACTACCTGCTGATGCACCTTTCCGGGCAAAGCGTGGAAGACCTGAGCGGTGGGGAGAACAAGTTGAGAATCAAGGAGGAGATCAAGCAGGCGGTCTCTGAGATGATCCCCCCTGATCGGGGCAAGCTGGTAGAGGTCTATCTGACGGAGCTCCTGGTGCAGTAACGGTTCAGGGTCGGAGAAAGGGTGGAGCAATGTTATGATGTTCAAGGGAGCGGACATTCCACCTTGGGCGAATCGAGTTTTCCAGACCTCAGAGCTTTCATAGAGCAGTTGCGCCGCGAGGGTGACCTGTCGGTGGTCGAGGCACCCGTCGATCCTTTTCTCGAGGTTGCCGAGATCCACCGGCGCGTGATTGCGGCCGGGGGCCCCGCTCTGCTCTTCTTGAAGGTCAGGGGCTCAGACTTTCCCCTTGTAACGAACCTTTTCGGGACCGCCCGACGGGCCCGGATGGCGTTCGGCACTCGGCCTTTCCGCCTCATCAAGCGGATCGTCCAAGTTGCTGAGACGCTGTTGCCGCCTACTCCGGTCAATTTGTGGAAAGCACGCGACTTGGGCTTCGAGCTTCTGCGAGTCGGCGTCAGGGGTGTGAGGTCGGCGCCGATTGGAGAAGTCATCACCCGGAATCCCAGGCTGGATCGGCTGCCGGTGCTCACTTGCTGGCCGGAGGATGGAGGGCCTTTCATCACCCTCCCGCTTGTCTACACCGAACATCCCGCCGGCAAGGGACATAATCTGGGCGTCTACCGGATGCAAGTCTACGATGAGCGAAGCACGGGGATGCATTGGCAGATCGGCAAAGGAGGTGGATTTCACTACTCCGTTGCCGAGTCTCGGGCAGAGAGTCTCCCGGTCACGGCCTTTCTCGGCGGTCCACCCGGGATCATCCTGGCCGCCGTGGCTCCTTTGCCGGAGAATGTCCCTGAATTGATGCTGGCCTCCCTTCTGGCTGGGGAGAAGTTGAAGCTCTTCAAGGGGCCCGGGGCGCATCGACTTCCGGCCACCGCCGAGTTTGCATTGATGGGCAAGGTGCCGCCCTCCAAGCGCCGTCCAGAGGGTCCGTTTGGAGACCATTACGGCTACTACTCACTTCAGCACGATTATCCCGTCTTCGAGGTGGATCTGCTGGCCCACCGCAAGGGTGCCATTTTCCCCGCCACCGTGGTCGGGAAGCCGCGCCAGGAGGACTTCTACATAGGCGACCTGCTGCAGGAGATGCTCGCCCCGATCTTCCCCTTGGTCATGCCCGGAGTGCGTCAGCTCTGGGCCTACGGTGAGACGGGATACCACTCTCTTGCCGCCGCTGTGGTGCAAGACCGTTACAAGCGGGAAGCGATGACGAGCGCTTTCCGCATCCTGGGCGAAGGGCAGTTGTCATTGACCAAATTTCTGCTCGTGACCGACCAGGCCGTTGACTTGAAGGACTTCAAAAGCACCCTGAGCCACATTCTAGCCCGGACCCGCCCCGAGACCGATCTCTATATCTTTTCCAATCTGTCCATGGATACGCTGGACTACACGGGCCCGGAGGTCAACCGGGGCTCAAAGGGAGTCTGGCTCGGACTGGGCCAACCCAGTCGCGACCTTCCCGAGGAGTTCAGGGCGGCCGAACTGGCTCAAGGCGTCTCCGAGACGCACGTGTTTTGTCCCGGCTGCCTGGTCCTGGGGGGACCCTCCTACGGCGCCGAACCAGGGGCCGCCGCTAGAATTTGCCGCCATCCCGCTTTCGCCGGTTGGTCCCTGCTCGTCCTCAGCGACGAGCCCAAGCGAGCCGTTGCCAGCCCCACCAATTTCCTGTGGACGACCTTTACTCGATTCGAACCCGCCGCCGACATTTATGGAGCCGAAAAGCGTCTCGTGCGCAATCATCTCTCTTTCACGGCACCCATCCTGATTGACGCCAGGATCAAGCCCTGGTATCCGAAAGAGCTTTCCTGCGCCGCGCCAGTGGCGGAGGCCGTTTCTCGCCGCTGGAAAGAATTCTTTCCAGCCGGCCTCGAGATGGGAGATTCGGAAACGGCGCACCTGGACAAAGTGCCCTAAACTCCGGGCTATGCTACCCTCCCTGGTAGGGATGTTCTACGAGTCAACTTGCGCGGATCCCTCCTATTTTGCTTTTCAGGAATTGGAAGAGATCCCCGGATTTGTTCACGCATTTACGTCTCGAAGAACCGACTCTGCGTTGGAGAGGGCAAAGGACGTGGAAGTCGTTCTGAAAAAGCCCTATCTCCTGAACCGTCTGAAGGTCCGGCCCCAGCAGCTTGTTCTTCTCAATCAGATCCATTCCGATCGCGTCCTCTCTCTCGACCAGAGGGTGGCCAACGTTTCGGCCCTGGTTGGCGCTGAGCCAGCCGACGGAGTAGTTCTCGAGCGGCCCGGACTCTACGCCGCAATTCGAACAGCAGACTGTTTGCCCATTCTTGCGGTGATGCCGGAGCAGAGAAAGGTATGTCTTCTGCACGCGGGATGGCGCGGAACGCGTGATCACATCGTCGCCAAGGGGATCCGTAGGCTGCTGGAACAGAGTAGAGCCACTCCCACAAGCCTCATCGTCGCACTGGGGCCTTCGATTCGGCGTTGCTGCTACCGTGTCGGACCTGAGCTGCTGACCCAGTTCCAACAAGCGCATCACCCCATCGCTCGGATTTTTCATAACGGTTACCTGGACCTTGTCGAGGCCAATCTCGCCGACCTCGAGAGCGTCGGAATCGAGCATGCCCTGGACTCCGGAATGTGCACGTCGTGTCGTGCGGACCTGTTCTATTCCTACCGGCGAAACCAGGATCGGAGACGCATGTGGGCTGTGGCCGGATTTCGCGACGATGGCCGAGGGACAAAATTTCATGCGACACTGTGAGCTGAACCGAAGCGTCAACGCCCGGCCGTATGAGGGGCCGCCCCGGGGCCGGAAACAAGTTCACAAAAGGGTCAAGTTGCGCACTACAGAACAATTCGCACTACAAACAATCGCTATGACTGGCCATGAATCGCTCTTTCAGAG
>JBHHYX010000114.1:0-13376 GCA_046757765.1 Acidobacteriota bacterium
GAATTCGCCTCGTGGACGTCTCCGTTCATGTGCCTCACCTCCTCGACCTGGAGATCGCTCAGACCCTGCGCCGCTACGTTCGTACCGGGAGCCTGCCTGCGGCTCGGGGAAAGCTGGCTCTGGAGCACTTGCGGCAGCTTGACTTCGTCCGCCACCGTCACGATCTGCTGCTTTCCCGCATCTGGAGGTTACGGCACAACCTGACGGCCTACGACGCCGTCTACCTGGCTCTGGCCGAAGTCCTGGGGGCAACCCTGCTCACCGCCGATCGCGCCCTTGCCAAGGTGCCCACCAGGGTGCCGATCGATCTGCTGGAAAAGGATTCTTCGAGCTTTCCATTATCTCCTCGGCATACCCGGTGAGGTGAGAAGGAGAAGCGCTCACTCTCCTTCCACTCGCCGCTAACTAAAGTGGTTCCGGGGTTGGCGCTCCGGTGAGCGATTCCGCCGGGATTTACATCAATACCCAAGTGATGTAACATTGCGACCATGCACAGAACTCAGGTCTCGCTTCGGGAAGACCAATATCGTCAACTGCTGGAGACCTCCCGTCGGCTGGGGATCAGCCTTGCCGAGCTGATTCGACGCTTGGCCGATGAGTATCTCCTGAAGCAGGAAGGCGAGGATCCATTCGAGAACCTGGCCGGTTTGGGCCAAGGCAGTGGGGAGCCGGTGGGCCGTCACCACGACCGCTACCTCTACGGTGAGACCGAATGAAGAAGGTCTTTGTGGACACGGGCGCCTGGTACGCGTTGGTCGATGGCCGGGACCCCGATCACAAGAGCATCGTTCAGGCTTTGCGCCGTGATCGGGGTCTGCTGCTGACCTCCAATTACGTCTTCGACGAAGCCATCACACTACTGCGTTATCGCTGTAGCCATCGAAGTGCCCAACGCTTGGGTGAGGCGCTGCGGGGAGGAGCTCTGGCGCAGATTGTCCGAGTCAGCACCGGGGATGAAGAACAGGCCTGGACAACCTTCGTCCGCTACGGGGACAAGACTCTGAGCTTCACCGACTGCACCAGCTTCGCCGTCATGCGCCGACTGAAGCTGCGGAAGGTGATCGGCCTCGACCGAGATTTCCGCAGGATGGGATTCCAACAGTTTCCCAACCACTCAAGCTGACCAGGAAGATCGCCCACAAACCGCTTAAGGAGTTGTGGGCGATACAGAGTCTGTTTCGAACCGGCTGGTCTCATGCTCTGCAAGCCGACAGCTTCAGGGAGTCGTCCCGGGCGCCAGGCCGTCCGGATTGCCGGCGACCGCGGTGCCACTCAGCTCGATCAGAGGTTGGCCCGCGAACCCTGGCTGGGTGGTGCCGTCGATCGTCACCGGGTCCGTGATCGGGGGCAGCTTCGAGGTGGGTGCAATGGTGGGCCGCCTGACGAGGTGCTACCAGGGACCCAACCCGGTCGCCTCCAGATCGAGGACAATGAGAAGGGCTTGATCGATTCGTTGCATCGACGAGGCCGGCAGGCTACCCCACTGAGAAACCAGGCGGCTTTTTGAAATGGCTCGAACTTGCTCGCAAAGGACGATGGAATCAGCCTTCAGGCCACCCTCCGGCGCGCCCAGGATGACTTGGCTTGGGTAGATCCGCTTTCCCGTTCTGTAGGAGGTGCAGGGGACGATGATGACGACCGGACTAGCGGCGTTGATGGCATCCCGGCTAACTACCACAACGGGACGAGTACCCGCCTGTTCCGAGCCCTCGACAGGATTGAGTCGCGCCGAGAACACGTCGCCCCGCTTCACCGCCGACCTTCCACCGAACGGAGCGATTCCCAGTCGGCGGCGGCAAATTCGTCGCACATCTGTTCCGCCTCCCTCTGAAAGTCGGGATCACTCGCCATCTGGGCGAAAGCAGCATCGATCTCCTCTCGTCGTTGAGCCTCCAACCGCATCACCAGCGCCTTCTCCAGAAACTCGGTGCGGCTTCCCGCATGACCCCTCTTGATGGCAATGTCCACCGCTTCAAGCAGCTCAGCGGCCAAGGCCACGGTGGTGCGCACTCTTCTCCTCCGACTCGAAGGATGACGACTCATGACGTCCTTCATGATGCCTATCTAAACATCATTCGGCGCATCAGTCAAGGGTATGACCTCCCGCTCCAGGGCCAACGTGAACACCCGCTTGACTTCCCGCCACTGCTCAGGACTCGGCACCTGGGCCATAGATTTCCCTGTAAAGCCAGGCCCGAGCAAACTTCCAGTCCCGCTTCATGGTGGCCCTGGACAAGTCCAGGGCGGTCGAAGTCTCTTCCACTGTCAGGCCTCCAAAGAGGCGCAGCTCAACCACCTGGCATTTCCGCTCATCGATCTTCTTCCGACAGAATGTGGTCTCCAGCGCCGGATTAGCAGGATTCTTCCCAGGGTTCAGATCTGTGGGGGGAAAGAGCGAATTGATCTTGATGATCTTTTTAATCATAATGGACACATTATGCAAGGAACCGAAGAATGGGCTGTGAATGTAGCCGAGGCCAAACGTCGATTCTCAGACCTTCTGGGTCGGGTGGCCTACGGAAAAGAGACCATACTCATCACTCGCCGCGGCCGGCCCATGGCTCGGCTCGTTCCCGTGCGGAAAGTCGAGAGCGGCGAAAACGAACTGGCGGCTCTGAGAGGATGGCTCGACGACGAGGACCCTTTTTTTGAGATTGTGGAGGGCATCGTCTCTGATCGGGGTGAACATCGGCCGCGGGTCTTGCCGATGAAAGGCCAGCCTCAGCGATAGGAGTAACTCCGGATTGAAGGGTTATCTTCTGGATACCAGTCTAATCTCCGAGATCCTGAAAAAGCGTCCCTCGAGTCAGGTCATGGGGAGGCTGCGAGCCGTCCCCGCCTGGCAACTTTTGACAACCTCAACGGTTTGCGTCATGGAGCTCAGATTCGGAGCCGTCAGACACCCGGATGGAGAACCCCTCTGGCAACGCATTAGGCGCGAGGTGCTGGACCGAATCTCCATTCTTCCATTGGGTCTGAAGGAAGCGGTCAAGGCAGGGGAAGTCCTGGCGGCGCTTCAGGCCGCCGGGACCCCGATCGGAGTGGAAGACGTTCTGATCGGTGCCACAGCTCTGGCTCATGATCTTACGGTAGCGACGCGCAACCTGAAGCATTTCTCCCGCCTCCCGGGCCTTTTGACTGAAGACTGGTGGGCCTGAGAGAAGTGACTTGGAAGCCAGCAAGAGAGGGGCGAAAAGGGCGAAAGTCGGAAGCGGCCGACTCAGGGGCATTGAGCGTGCCAATCGCTCTCGGGCGGTTGGGCCTGAAGTTGCTTGCGGAAAGGAGTCGACATGTCAAGAGCCGCCTCGGCCCTGATGATAGTGGCGCTGCTTTGGGGAGAAGGGCAGGCCGGATCCAGTCCCGCCTCTTCTCCACTGGAAGAGAAGGTGCGAACCCTGGAGGAAAAGGTGCGCCAACTGATGGAGCTGGTGCGAGCTCTCCAGCGGAAGGTAGGGGAAAAGGACGCCTCCAACGTCCCCCACCCGAGTCCACCCGGGGACAGGGCCCCGACCAGTCAGAAAGGGGCCGGCTCCGGCCAGCCCTTGCACCTTTACTGGAAGGACGGCGTTCGAATGAGCTCCGAGGACGGAAGCTTCCGTTTGAAGCTGGGAGGACGGATCATGAACGACTGGGCCGTCCTGGAGGGGGATCAGAGCCTGAAAGAGGAAGTCGGACCCTTGCCCGGCGGCACCGAGTTTCGCCGGGCCCGTTTCTATTTGTCGGGGCGGATTTACGATCGCGTCGAATTCAAGGCTCAATATGACTTTGCCGGAGGCGACGCCGATTTTAAGGATGTCTACCTCGGCCTGAGGGACCTCCCGGCCCTTGGAACTCTTCGGGTGGGGCATTTCAAAGAGCCTTTTGCGCTGGAGGAGTTGACCAGCAGCAAGTACATCACTTTCATGGAACGGTCGCTTCACAACGTTTTTTCCCCTTCCCGCAACACCGGCCTTCTGTTTCAGAACAGCGCCTTGGATGAGCGGCTACGCTGGGCTCTGGGAGCGTTCCGCGATGGCGACGCCTTCGGAGACAACAAGGGGAACGGAGGATATAACTTCACTGCTCGCGTCAGCGGCCTGCCCTGGTACCGTGGCGAAGGGAATCGACTGCTTCACCTGGGCCTCTCCTACAGCCATCGCAATCCCCACAACAACCAGTTGAGGCTGAGGGAAAGACCGGAAGCTCACCTGGCCCCCAACTTCGTCGACACGGGACTCATCGCGGCCCGCTCTCAAGACCTGTTGGGCTTCGAAGCCGCCCTGGTCAGGGGACCTTTCTCGCTACAGGGAGAAATCACCGAATCCTTTGTCAGCGCTATTGGGAGGGCCGATCCGCGCTTTTCCGGATTCTACGTCGAGGGAAGCTATTTCCTGACCGGAGAGCATCGCGTCTACGACCGGTCTGAAGGCGCCTTCGGCCGCGTGCGGCCCCACTCCAACTTCCTGCAGCACCAGGGGAGGGGCGCCTGGCAGCTGGCGGCGCGCTTCTCCCGCCTCGATCTCAGCGACGCGGGAATCGAGGGTGGAGAGGTGAACAACTTCACCTTTGGGGTCAACTGGCATCTCAATCCCAACACCCGAGTGATGTGGAACTATGTCTTCTCCGACCCCGAAGGGTTGGGAGAAGCCAACATCGCGCAGACCCGCTTCCAGATCGACTTCTGAAATCCCTCTCTGCTCTGGAATCGGATTCCAAACACCCATTCCCAAACCAGAGGGCAACTGTGAGTCGGAAGTCTCAGATGCTGGAGCGGTTGAGTTGAGCTCAGGTGACTGCCACTTACCCTTGGTCCTTGCAGTCTCGAGACTGCCTCTAGGTCCGTCCTAGCGCTATCAAGCAACGGAGCCCCGACCGTGAGGGAGGGGGTATCACGCCTGGAAGACACAATCCCTGCGGGATTGACCCCACCAGTCCCGTGGGATTTCCTTCTCCTACGCTAACCCGGACTATTCACCAGCTTTCTGCTGCGGCGCCGTTATCATCCCCGCTGACTGCGTTGCCCACCCTCGGCCTCCTCGACGTAATGCACGACTACGCCTCCGGGGGCCTCGGGCCTAACGCCTTGTCAGCGCGGCGCTTCCGACGCCTCGCAACGAAACCTGGTGCATAACCGGGGCTAAACACGTCTGACGGACCGGGCTACTCGAATGTCGGCAAGGCCGGTCACGCTCACGCCTTCAGGCCCCGAAGGTGCCGCTCATATTCAGCCCAGCGCAACGCGCTGGGTCTTTCCAGCGAAGCCCGGTAGCTCTGAAAGAGCGATTCATGGCGAGTCACAGCGATTGTTTGTAGTGCGAATTGTTATGTAGTGCAACTTGACCCTTTTGTGAACTTATTTCCGGCCTAGCGGCCCTACTAGAGATCCATGAGCCGGCGCAGGCCCAGATCCTTGATCTTCTGTTGCAGACTCTGGCGATGGATGCCGATGGCTTCGGCGGTATGCGTGATGTTGTTCTCGTGCTGGCGCAGCTTCCAGAGAAGATACTTCACTTCGAAGGCTTCGCGAGCGTTCTTGAAGTCCAGGCTGAAAAAGGGCTCCAGGCTTCGACCGGAAAAGTCGACCTCCTGTGAGGGAACGAAAAAACGGACCTCTTCGGGCAGGTCCTTCTCGTCAATCGGGCCGTCGCTGTTGAGGATCAGGAGCCTTTCGAGCATATTTCTGAGCTGGCGAACGTTGCCGGGGTAGTGATAGGTGGCCAGACGAGCCATGGCGCGGGCAGTCAGATCCGGTCGCTCGCGCCCATGTTTGTGGGCGAAGAGGTTCAGGAAGTAGTTGATAAGCGCGGGAATGTCTTCCTTATGCCGGCGCAGGGGCGGAACGTCGAGTCGGATGACTTCGAGCCGGTAATAGAGGTCTGCCCTGAACTCCCGATCAGCCACCATCTGCTTGAGATCCTTGTTGGTGGCGCTGATAATGCGCACGTCCACGTCGATGGCCTCATTCGATCCCAGACGCTCGATCCGTTTCTCTTCCAGAGCGCGAAGAATCTTGGCCTGAGTGTCGGGCGCCATGTCGCCGATTTCATCTAGAAAAAGGGTGCCTCCGCGAGCCTGCTCAAACTTTCCGATCCGCTTTTGCGTGGCGCCGGTAAAGGCTCCCTTCTCATGTCCAAAGAGTTCACTCTCCATCAGGTTTTCGGGGATGGCGGCGCAATTAACACTTACCAGGGCGGCGGCAACCCGTGGGCTGTTGCGGTGGATCTCGCGAGCCACCAGTTCCTTCCCCGACCCGCTCTCACCGGTCAGCAGCACCGTGACGTCGGTCTCGGCAATCTTGTCGATCAGATCGTAGACCTTCATCATAGCCTCGCCGCTGCCAATCATCTCGCCGTAGCCGGAGCTGGCCGCCAACTTGGCTTTGAGGGTCTGATTCTCTCGTCTCAACTGAACCTGCTCGGCCACGTTGCGAACCAGCAGCCGAAGCTCGTCAATGTCGAACGGCTTGGCCAGATAGTCGAACGCTCCTCTCTTCATGGCCTCCACGGCTGTCTTTTCATTGCCATGAGCGGTGATGATGATGACCTTGGGGGCGCTCTCCTGCTGCTGGATCTGCTCGAAAAGTTCGAATCCGTTTTCCCCTCCCAGGTTCAAATCGAGCAGAACCAGGTCAAGCGTCTCGTCCTCCAGAATCTTTCCGGCCGCACGCAGGTTTGCTGCTTCATAGAGCTTTCCTCTGATGCCGAGGGATTTGCGGATCCCGTAGCGGGCAGTCTCTTCATCATCCACAATGAGGATTTTCATACCCCTCCCTTTCCAGCTTTCGGACCCGCGCTGCCGAGCCACCTCGTACCGCCGGGCAGCCCGCCTGTGTGATGAGCCGGGTGCCGCGTCACCGGCATCATTGAATGCCACCCGGGGCGATGCGGGGAAGGCGGACAATGAAGCGCGTCCCGCCATCGTTCAGCGGGCTCTCGAAGCGGATCGATCCACCCAGCTGGCTGATTCTCTTGCTCACGATCGCCAACCCCAGGCCCGTGCCGCTCGTCTTGGTGGTGACGAATGGTCTGAAGATCCGGTCCCGCACTTTAGGGGGAATCCCGGGCCCGTCATCTTCGACTCTGATTTCAATCTGCCCGTCCCGCTCTCCAACCCAGAGTTGTATCTTACCACCCGGCTCACTGGCTTCCAGCGCATTGGATAAGAGGTTGCCGATCGTTTCACTCAGAATGTCGGCGTTGGAGACGATGGAGGAGCCCGTCAGCTCAACTCGGGTTCGCAGGACGACCCTTCGAGCCTCCATTTCGCCGCGAAAGACGGTACGCAGCGACTCCACCAGATGGTTCAGATCCACTCCGGCGAGGCTCATGTCGGCAGCGTCCGGCGGGTTCTCCAGTCGAGAAAACCTCAGCAGTTTGGTGATGGTCTTGGTGAGCCGATCCACTTCGCGGATCATCATTCCGACTTCGTGATGTTGCTCGGAGCTCAGATTGGGTGCCTCTCGCAGCAACTGCATGAGAGTCTTGATTGAGCTGAGCGGATTCTTGAGATTATGGGCCAGCGTGGCCGCCATGCGGCCCAACTCTTCCATGTAGGATTTTTGATCCAGTTCCCGCTCCATCCTGAGTTTCGATTCCAGCAGTTGAGTCCGTTCCAAAGCCGAAGCGATTTGGTTGGACAGGAGTCGAACCGCCCCGGCGGCTCCGACTGAGGCTTCCAGTCCGGGCAGAGGCATTTCCAAGTAGCCTATGACCCGATCTCCCGCCTGAAGGGGATGGAAGCCCTCTCCAACGGGGATGGGCAAGTCTTCTCTCAGATGAATCCTGACTCGAGGAAGGTGGAGTTCCTGTGCCAAAGTTTCTTGGATGAATTCCTTCAGGAGAAGGGGATCCAGAAGGCTCGGGGCGGTTCGATGGAGCCTCTCAGCCAGCTCGAGGAGTTGGCGGGCCCGGCCGCTGAAGAGGCGGCTGGCTCGACTGCCCAACCATCGACTCAGGGGGGGGAAAAGAAGCATCACCGCCACCAGGAAGAGGCCTTCCAGCAAGAGAGCCGGGGCGCCGAATTCCTCCTCCAGGTAAAGTGTGAGCCGGCGGACCCCCACCAGGTACACCGACAGCGTGACGAGAATGAGCAGAAGCGTGGGTAGTCCTCGTTGAACGATGATGCGCAGGAACTGATAGCGAAAAATGTAATAGGTCACTACCAGCGTGGGCGGCACCGAGGCCAGCAGAGCCAGAAGAGTCCAGAAGGGCCCGAAAACGGGCTGATCGCTTCCCCCTCCCCAAAAGACATAGAAATTGAACAAGGGGATGAGCAGGAAAAGGATCAACAGCTTTTGAAACACGGCTCGCTCGATCGGATTTCGGGACTGTCTCAGAATGCCGGCCTGCACGAGGCAGGAACCGTAGTAGGAGAGCGCCAGCATGGCCAGAAAGGGAGTCGTGAATACCCCCAGTCTCTGAAGAGGCTGGGCGCCGGTAGCCGGGAAAAGTCGGCTCACCACCAGGGGGAGAAACAGAAGTGGGACATAGACAGAGACCAGAGCCGGCCGCAGTATTCTCCGCTCCCAGCGCGCGGGCGCATAACTTCTCCCATAGTAGAGCCAATGGGTGTGTAGCAGCAGGGCTGGAAGAACGGCCAATGAGAGAAAGGAAACGGAATCCACCGCTCCCAGCAGCCGAGCCACCTTTTCGGTGTCCATCTGCCGCAGCAGGAGTGAGACAAAGTTGCCCACATACCAGAGCAGGAGGCTGCCCAGGAGGCAGAGCAAGGCCAGGTGGAACTTTTCCTTGTTCCTCCTCTCCAGCACAGTCCAGAAGAAAAAGAGATAGAGCGCAAAACCAGTGAAGAAGCCGGTCAACCCGAAGAGGGTGGTGAAAGAGCTCATGGTGACTCTGGCGCTCCATGGCGCAGCAGGCCTTTACCCTCATACGAAGACGGCCTGCGCGCTTGCCGCCTGATTCCCATGACGGCAATCTCCTTTCTCGGGAGCCTTGTCAAAACGGCGGTTTCAGCACTCTCCATGCCGAAGTCTTGCCAGGCATCCGGCGGAAGAGGAGCCAATCAAGTGGTTCCAGGGGTCCCCGGGATCTGCACTCCATGCCAGACAGCAACGACCCAAGCTGTCTTTTGCTCAACTCGGTAGAAGAATCTATAGGGGGCAATGATAACTTCTCGATACGGCAGGTCGGGAAACTCCGGAAGGTGCCGACCAGATTCGGGAAATCGCTCGAGCCTGCGGAGGCGCTGCTCTGCCTCGCGATGAAATCGAGTAGCCGCGGTTGGGTTGTCCCGCCGGATATAGGCAATCGCCGCGAGGAACTGGACCCGTCCGGATGGCGTGAACCGCACCCTCACTCTTGAGTGCCTGCCAACAGTGAGTCGGCCTCCGTCAGAACGATATCGAGATCGAATCCCTCGCCGGCAGCAATCTCCTGCTCCCCGCGGGCAAGGACCCGGAGAAGCTGCCGCTCTGAGTTTTCACGCTCGTACTCATCGACACTGAGCAGAACTGCCGCCGCCCGGCCCCGCTGGGTGATGATCAGCGGTTCACGCGAATCGCGCACTCTCTTGAGAACGGCCGCCGCGTCCTGTCGGAGATCGGAAACGGGAACGATCTGGGGAATTTTAACCATTAGATGTACCTCTGATACTACGTTCAACTATATCACCAATCTCTTCGACTGTGTCGGATGTGGGAACTGCTCCCAGGAATATCTGCTCGCCTTTCCAGGAAAGCCCGCTACTTCTGTCCTGCCGCCAGGCCAAGCGGGTGGCCTTTGTGGACCGGTCACCGATGAGATCCTGGAACCGGTGGAAGCGACGACTGGCGGGCCAGGCGGCAATAGGCACTGAGCAGAACTGCCGCGCAAGCTCTGCGAAGCCGTCTACCACTCCTACACTTCGCCTCGGATCAGGTCTTTCAAGGTTTCCCTGCGCCGAATGATCTGAAGGCTCTTTCCGCTCACCAGGACTTCAGCGGCACGCGGTCGGGAGTTGTAATTGGACGCCAGTGCGAAGCCGTAGGCGCCGGCGTTCATCAGGGCCAAATACTCGCCCGGCTGGACTTCGGGTAAAGAGCGGTCGAGGGCAAAAAAATCGCCACTCTCGCAAATGGGGCCAACCAGATCCGCCTGGATGGCACCTCGCTGCCCGCTGACGGAAAGAATCTCGTGGTAGGCCTGATACAGGCTGGGTCTCAGAAAGTCGTTCATGGCTCCATCCACGATAGTAAAACGCTTGCCACGGCCGGCCTTCTGGTAGAGCACTTGCGTGAGCAGAATTCCCGCGTTGCCGACGATAAAGCGGCCCGGCTCAAACAGGATCGAGTAGTCGCAACGCTTTTCGGCCAGAAACCGGGCATAGCGCGAGAGGTCGGGAGGGGACTCCCCCTGGTAGGGAATGCCGATGCCTCCCCCCAGGTTGAGGAACCGGATGGGAAATCCTTTCGACCGGAGGTCGTCGGCGACTTCCTTGACTCTTGCAAAGGCCTCCAGGAAGGGCTCGATTTTCAGAATCTGGGAGCCGATGTGGCAACCCACGGCGACCAGGTCGATTTGGCGGTTTTTCGCCAGCTGCTCGGTCAAGACATCGATCTGGCTGAGGGTGACTCCGAATTTGTGCTGACCCACACCCGTCGAGATGTAGGGATGGGTGGGCACATCGACATCCGGGTTGATTCGAAGGGAGAGGCGTGGCCTGGCGCCGCTCCGGGCCGACAGAGCGGCTATCGCGCCCAGTTCAGGCAAGGATTCGACGTTGATGCAGAGTAAAGGCAAGGCCAAGGCAGCTTTCAGTTCACCAGTGGTTTTGCCCACTCCGCTGAAGAGGATGCTCTCGGCATCGACACCTATAGATTGAAGACGGTACAGTTCCCCTGCGGACACGATGTCGAATCCACTCCCCAGTTCTTTCAGCGTCCGCAGGATGGAAAGGTTCGAATTCGCCTTGACCGCGTAACAGATCCGGGGCTGGATCTTACAAAAAGCCGACTCGAAGTTCTGGAAATTGCCGACAATCGCCTCTCTGCTGTAGACATAACAAGGCGTCCCGGCCCGTTCCGCAATCGCCGCCAGGGGGACGTCTTCGCAGAAGAGTTGGGAACCTCGATAACAGAAGGCGTTGACCTGGGCCACCACGCCCGGGCAGCTTAGCAAAGGCTGCCGCGGGCTGTCCACTTTCCCTTCTGGAGTCGTTCGAAGTCGTTCGGGGCTGTGGAGGCGTGGAAAGGTCGAAGACTCAGGTCACCCTCCGGATGGCTCGCTCCAAGTCGCGGCGGGGTGTGAGATCGAGCACCTCCAGCTCTTGCGGGCCCAACTTGAAAAGAAGGCGATAATCCCTTCCGATCCGTTGGCGGAAAATGTCACGATCGACTTGAAGCCGGCGCGTGCCTCGGAAAGCAGTCTGGTCTCCGGCGGCGATGCGGCTCGCCATGATCACCGACTTTCGCATCGTCGCTTCGGATACGTCCTCCAAAGAGGAGCGGAAACGGCTGCTGAAAACGGGGAGACGGAAGCGAAGCAAGCTCACCGGAGCGATCTCGCCCCCCGTTTCGCCGCCCTCGGGCGCCGGCGGGGTTTGCTCCTGTCTCCTGCGTTCGGCCTCGAGCCTGTCCAGGCGCCTGTTGGCCTTTTCGAGTTGCCGCCGCAGCTGATTGCGTTCCGCATGTCGCTGGGAAAGATCGCTCTTGAGGCGTGAGACCCGTTCCTTCAACTCGCCCACGCGCGGATCCGCCTGAGGAATGGTCACCAGTTGTTGTGGCGAGGGCTTGGGCTGCTGTCGCTCAGAGGCCCGGCTCTGGACTTCGAGCAGGCCGCGAACCTTGTCCAAATCCTGGCGAAGCCGTTCCACTTCCAGTTCTTTGGCCTCCAGTTCCCGCCAGGCCTCGTCGTCCCTTTCAGAGATTGTGTCGGCCGAATCGACTTCGGGGTAAACGAAATCGTCTTCGTCATCCCAGCCCCAAAGATCCTGTAGATCTTCAGTCGGGTCGACGGCTGACAGATCCAAACGATCCCGTGTTTTGCCCAGCTCCTCGAGCAAGGTCTCTCGATCCAGGGGGGAGGCCAGAGGCGCCACCCCCCGCGCCACCAGGATGCCGAGGTGGGGCCAGCGACTCTGCAACAGGTCGATCGCGAAATCAACCGGACCGTCGTCCACTCGCCGCCGTGCCTCTTCTTCGAGAATCTCCAGGGCGGGCACTTCCTCGATGCCGGCCTTGAGGAAACGAAGTGGGAAGCCGAGCCACTCTTCATCTTTGAGTTCTTTCAACTGGATGAGGGCCTTGACCTTGTCAAGCTTGCGGGCGCTGGCAGCCGAATCGACGGCATCGAGAAAGTGGCCTTCGAGCCCGGCCACCCCAACCGAAGCAAAGAAGTCCCGAATCGCATCGAACTCCTGGAAAAGGTTGAGCTGATTCAGAATCAACCGATAAAGCTTGGGGTCGACCCGGAGTGGATCGAGGCCTGCGAGTTCGTGTGCGCGGAGAGAGTGGATGCGTTCCACAGAAAGATGCTCTTCCAGGTTTCGCCGCAGCTCGCCGCGAGTCAGACCGGCTACATCGGAAGAATCACGAAGTCGTTCCTGGTCTTTCCCCTGGCAGCAGCGCTTGTATTTCTTTCCGCTGCCGCAGTGACAAGGCTGGTTCCGGCCGAGGCGCGCAACGGCCCGCCGCCGGGTGGTGGGCTGCAGCGCCTGGTCGTCTTCCTCATCCAGCTCCCACAAGACCGGGCGGTGGCAGTGCTCGATTAAAGGTTTGACCATCGCCCTGGAGGCTTCCCGCAAGTGGCCGGCGGGCAACCGGCCCAGCAGAATCTCGAGTTCCGGGTCCTGGAGGACGTCTCCCGCGGCCAGCAGCACCACTTGGGTTTCGATGCCGCAGGGGACTCGTGCAAGCATTCGAGTCTGTCGTATGGTTGCCCGTCTGGAGGCCTCCAAGCTTCCCTCCTTGCCCAACCAGGCGGCCAAAAAGAGGGCGGTCGCCTCGCGCTGCCAGCTCAGTCGTCCATCTTTGACGGCGGAAACGAGGGCTCCCGCCACGTCCCCGGTCATGTGTCCCGCCAGTTTGGCGAGGTGCGTCGGCTTGGGCAACAGCCGCGCACCCGGGACCAGCAAACAGGCGTCCAGCAGGATTTCGTTGTGGAGAGCGGCCAGAGAGAGGACGGCAAAGGCGTGGGCGAAGTAGCCTTCGATACACTCGGTCAGGAGCGAGTGAATTTGCCGCCGATGTAGAGGAAGCTTCCGGGCCAAGGTCCTGACCGTCTCACTGGAGAGGCGGATGGTTTCGGCTCGGTCGACAAGAGGGTTCAGCTTCTTGGCTTTCATGGGCGGATCCTCCTGCTGACGAGCCTATCATCTGTTCCACGAAGTCTTCTACCGCAACCGCAAGTTTCGTCCAATCTCGCAGGCCTTCGTCATGAGGAGTCAAAGGCGCCGCCCTGACA
>JBHHYX010000115.1:0-13209 GCA_046757765.1 Acidobacteriota bacterium
GGCGCGGAAAACCCTCAAACCCCCGATCCACGTCCCTTTTCAGCCGCTTCAAGTCTGCCGGCGTATCAACGTCGTGCCAGGCCGGAAGCAGGACGTAGTCCTGCTTCGGCAGGCGGTCCAGAGTCTGTTGCAGAACGGAACCGGTTCCCCAGTCCACGCCATGGAACAGTTCGCGGCGAGACTCGGAAACCCCCAGCAGATAGTAGCCGCCGTCCTCGACGGGTCCGATCGCAATCGGAACCTGCCCCAGCTTTTCAAACGCCTGCGTGATGTAGGCCAGGGGGAGGGAAGGAGTATCCGTGCCGACGAAAACGATCCGTCCGAAACGGCCGCAGAGGTCCAGGTAGGCGTTCCAGAGCCGTTCTCCCAGGTCACCACCTCGCTGAGGACGCATCTCGAGATCAGCGGGGAAGTGGTGATCCCGGGCGAATTCCGCGGTTTCCCGCCTGGAGCCATCCCCAAGATAGAGAAAACGCCGCGGCCTGAGGGACGCGGTTCTCTCGACCGTGTCGAGAAGAAAGGCCTGGTAAAGGCGAAGCGACTCTTGAGGGCTCAGATGAGAGTTGAGCCGAGTCTTGACGCACCCCAGTCGGGGATAGCGGGCAAAGATGACCAGAGCCTCATTCAAGGCTCACCTCGAGGTTCCAGAAGATATAATCCCTCCAGCTCTCGGGCGCCGCCTTCTGGTGAAAGTAAAAACGAATCTTGTGGGGAAAGCCGGCTGGCGCCTTGGGCATCCTCAGAAGTCTCAATCCCGCCTCCTGCGGCGTCCGGTTGGCCTTTCTCCGGTTGCACGGAACACAACAGGTGACGATGTTTTCCCAACTTTTTTCGCCTCCCCGAGCCACCGGCAAGACATGGTCGTAGGTCAGCGAGGAAGCGCCGAGCCGCCGTCCACAGTACTGGCAACAGTAACCGTCACGAACGTAAAGATTGGCTCGAGTAAAGCGCACGCGTTGGTGGTAGTGCCGAACTTTGACGTAGTGAAGCAATCGAAGGACCGAAGGCATCTTGATCGAGAGGGAGACACTCCGAATCTCCCGATCGTACTCGGCCACCACCTCGACCTTCCGCTGGAACAACATGCGTACTGCCCGCTGCCAGGGGACGATCTGAAGAGGCTCATAAGTCGCATTCAACACAAGCGTGCAATCCATTGCGAATCCACTTCGATTTTGAGCCGAATCCAGTAGAGGTCAGGTGGACTCTTCTCGATCCATTTCGGCGTTGCCCCGCCTGCTCATCCCGATTATACTCCCAATGTGGAGACTTCCCCAAGCTGGCGCGCAGAGCTGTCGGTGATGCCTGCGGGGAGAGAGTCGTCTTCCGAATGCAAAGATTCGGGTCCAGAAAGCCGCTTCCCGTTTTGCGGCTGAGTGAGATGGGATGCAACAGCTGAGAGCTTTTTTGCCGGCCACGCTGCGCCAACTCTCCTCAAACGAGGAGGCGGCGCTGATCTTTATCCGGGAGTTGTGGCCGCAAATCGCGGGACAAGACGTGGCCCGCCGCACCACGCCCGTGGCCTTGAGGCGGGCGACCCTCATGTTGGAGGTCGAGAGCGAGGCATGGATGAATGAACTGGTTCGCTATCGAGGTCTGCTGATCCGATCGGTCAACAATCTTTGGGGCCGGAAGCTGGTCAGAAAAATCCGCTTGGGGACGCTTTCCGCAATGGGGGAGTTCATTGCGGTGGAAAACGGCTCTCCCCGATGACACCTGGGTCTCACCCGGGTCGGGTTGTTCCCACTTGCTTTCCGGCCTATAATCTGAGTTCTCATGCGTGACCCGATTCTGATCCTTTTGGTTTGGGTGTTGAGCTGCTCCCCGGCCTTCGGGCAAAGAGTTTTTGCCACCGTTGAGCTGCCCGAAATGCCCGACCTCACCTTTGACGTTAACGAGTTTCCCCTGACGACCTTTCCCGCCGGTGCTCCCCCCTCAGGTCTGCCGGTGGAATTGAATTTCTCTCCCAATGTGGTCTTCACGCCGGATTCAAGCCGGGCTTTCGTCAGCTTTCCGGGGTCGAATCAGGTGATGGTTTTCGATCCTCGCACAGGCGACGTGGTGGCCCTCATCCCGGTGGGTGAGAATCCCGGCCTGTTGACGCTGACTCCGGACGGACGAAAGATTGGGGTGGTTTCGGTTTTTCTTCAGGCTAATCTCCCCCAGGTCTCCAACGAATTCAAGAGCGAGGAGATCGGTTCGATCTCCGTCATCGACGTGGAAACGCTGGAGGTTCGGACGCTCGAGCTGACCGAAGTCTTCTTCTCGCAGCTCAATAACATCGTGTTTTCCGCCGACAGCAAGACCGGTTTTGTGGCCTCCTCCGGAACGGATCAGGTGATTCGCTTTGACGTCGACGCCGCCACCGAGATCGCGCCCCGTCTGGAGTTTCCAGGGGGCACCCGCCCTTCTTTGTCGACCATGGCGCCTGACTTCAGCTTTTTTGCCGTTGTTCTGGTGGGATCCAGCAGTGTAGTTTTGACCGAAACCCCGGATTCCATTCAGATCATCGACACCGGTTCGTTTCGAGTGATCCAGAGCATCGTTCCCGAGCCGGTGGAAGTGTCTCAAACCGACGGCACCACCGTCCAGATACCGCACAACTTTTTCGGGACCAACAATGTGGCTTTTTCCGATGACGGCAAGCTGGCCCTCATTGCGGATCAAGAGAACAGCTCTTCCAGCCCCATCCCCGAACTTACCTCTGATCACGCTCTCCTCATCGACGTGGAGCAAGGTACTGTCACCAACGTCTTCAACATTGGCGGCATCGGTGGGGAGGCCACCTTTTCAGCCCCGTCCGGTCTTTTCGTGGTCCTCACAGCGGTCGACATTGACTTGATCCACCCGGAGACGCTGCAGATTTTGCGCTCCAGTAATTCCCGCTCCTCCTTCCGCCCCACCAGCCGGCCGGCCTTTTCCCGCGACGGAAGCATGCTCTTTGTGTCCTCTCCCATTCTGGACGTGGTCCTGGCCCTGGACGTGCGCAACGGGGCCTTCAGAAACTCGATCACTGTGGGATCGACATTTGATTCTTCTTCGCTTTCCATACCGGCGGGGCCGTTGGATCTGACCATGTCGCCCGATGGTCAGGTCCTGACCTCGCTTAATTTCAATGCCAATACGATCGACTTGTTGAAAAATACCTCGCGGATTACCATCCCGGAGTTTCTGTCCACTCCGGATTGGTTCACTGGTGTGGCGCTGACGAACCACTCGGAACAGGAAGCCGAATTGATTGCCGGGGGGGTGAGCGAGCCCGGTTTTCCCTTCAGCGACGACCCCACCACCGAGGACGTGGTTGAATTTGTCAATCCCAAGACCCTGCTGCTGAAGCCGGGTGAACAGACGGCCTTTACCGCCGCCGAACTGCTGGAGGCGCCGTCGGGGCAAACCATCGAGGGGTGGCTCGACCTGGACACGGATGTCGCCGACGTGGCCGGCTTTTTTCTGACCGGGGATCCCCAAGGGAAAAGGATGGACGGGGGGCTTGCGGTTGCCAGACTGGCCGAGGTTCTGGTCTTGCCCGAAGTCCAGGTGAGGGACGGCTTCCGCACAGAGTTGATTCTGGTGAACTCGAATTTGAATTCCCTCGCCGCCACCGTCACTCTGGTCGACAGCGGAGGGGAGCAAGTTGGGGAGTTCAATCGGGTTTTGGCTTCGGCCGCTCAGTTTTCAGATTTTGTGATTGATCCCGATCTGGAGGACGAGGTCACTGAAGGGCTTTTCTCGGCCGATGATCTGGTGGAGGGGGAAAACTACTACCTGGTGGTGCGGTCCGATCAGGGCCTGGTGGCCTATGAGCGTTTTTACGACCAGAAGAGAATGGCGGCTCTCAATGGCATTCCTCTGGTGGGACCCGATGCGGCTCTTGTCGACCGCTTGTTTGCCACTCAGGTGGTCGTTTTCGGAGGCGCCGACTCCCTCCTCAACTTGATCAACTTCAATACTGAGCCGGCCACTGTCACGCTGACTCTTCGCGCCGACAATGGGGAAGCACTCTCGGAACCGGTGGTTCGGGAATTGGCATCCAACCAGCTTCTCAAAGAACAGGTTGCCGACCTCTTCCAGCTGCCTGAAAGCTCGGAACCGGTTTCGGGATGGATTGAAGTGAAGAGCACGGTCACGGCCATCGTCGGGGACGTGAATGTCCGCCTCTTTTCCGGGCGCGCCATGTCGGCCATACCTTTGCAGTTCCTTCCCAGCGCGAGCTTCATTTTTCCCCACATTGCCGAAGGGTTGGGGTTTTCGACGGGTGTGAGTCTGTTGAACACGGGCGCCTCGGGGGCCACTGTGGGGCTTTCCGTCCACCTTCCGGATGGGGAGTTGATCGCTAGCCGGGAACTCCAGATTGGCCCCGGGGAACGAGAGGTCAAGTTGCTGAGTGAATGGTTCCAGGGATTGCCGGAAATGGTGGGTGGCTACATCCGGGTTGAGGCGGATCAGCCGATTGTGGGGTTGGAGCTGTTTTTCACCAACGACACGGAACTTCTGGCGACCGTGCCGGCTTCCAATCTCAACTAGCTCGCATTGCTCACAGGCTTTATCAGGTCATGAGGAGTCGAAGGCGCCGCCCTGACGAGGCTTGCGACCGAGCGTAACGCATTCAGGGTGGATGCATTCGGCTCTGCGATAGATCGCTTGTGAGAGATGCGGGATAAGCACCCCTCTGTTGCCTCCCGTCGACCCATTTCAAAAAAGCGCCAACTGCATCCGAGTCTCCCCTACGTGGCTCCAGCGCTTTCGATATGACATAATAGGATAATGAACCGTCTCTGGCTTTCTTTGCCGTTGCTTTCCCTGGTTTCGGGCTTGTTCGCAACCCAGGGCGCCGATCTGGCCAGTGCCTACTACCATTTCAGCCTGGCCAAGATGAATGATTCCAATCTGCTCTATTTCGCTGCCATCGCGGAGTTCGAGAAAGCTTTGGCCTTGGACCCCGGCAGTTCCCGCTTGCATTACGAGTTTGCCCGGACATTGCTGAGGGCGAAAGAAATTCAGCGAGCTGTCGAAGAGTGCCAGAAATCCATCCAAATCGACCCTGAGAACGTAGACGCTCACTTTCTGCTGGGGCGGGTCTATGAGAGTCACGCCCAAAACAATCAGGGGGCCATGCTCGACAAGGCCTTGAGTGAATTCGAGAGAGTGATCGAGATCGACCCCGATCACCAGGAGGCGCTCTTCAATCTGGGACAGCTCTACTTTTTCCGGGGTGATCATGAAAAGGCGGCGGCCACTTTTGCGCACGTGATTGAGATCCGGCCCGACTTGTCCAAAGCCTACAACTACAGGGCCAAGGCGCTGATCGGGATAGGCGAATACCACGGCGCGATTGAGGTGTTGGAAGAGGCGCTGAAGCTGCCGGCCCGCAGTCCCGAAAATGTGGAGTTGCTGGGCGTGGTTTACGAGCGGACACGCCAATTCGCCAAGGCGCTCACCACCTATCAGCAGGCCCAGGAAATGGCGCCCACGTTGAAGAGGCAATACCGAATCGGCGTGCAGCTGGCTCGCTTGGACCGGTTTGACGAAGCGGTGTCGATTTTGAGAGAGGTGGTCGACAAGGCACCGGAGAATCTCGCTTACAAAGTTGAACTGGGAAAGGCGCTGGAAGGGAACCGGCAATACCGCCAGGCGGCCGATGTCTTTCGGGACGTGCTGAAACTGAAGCCGGAGGAGAAAGAGGCCAACTACTATCTGGCGTCCTCTTTGCGGGCGTTAGGCCTTGGTGAAGAGGCGATCGCCCAGATCGAAGGCTTCCTCGCGGCCGCGGGCCCTCTGGATGAAAATTCATCTCCAGAGGTGGTGCGGGATCTGACACGATTCCAATCCTTTCTCGCCCTGCTTTATCAGGAGGCGCGCCGCTTTGACGAGGCTGTGAGGATCTTCCGCCGGATTGTGAGTCGCCAACCTGACAACTCGAGGGCCAAACTGGGCCTGATTTACGCCTTGAAAGACGCGGGTCACGTCAATGAAGCATTGCGTCTCAGCCAGGAACTCTTTGAACAAGACCCCGACGACGTCGACGTAGTGATCACTCGTGCCCGCATCCTCTCGATTGTCAATCGGTTGGATGAGGCCGTGGACCTGCTCAAGAAACAGACACAAGGCGACTTCGCGAAAGAAGACTTTTACGTGGCGGCCAGCCAGCTCTGTGCGGAGCACAAGATGTACGCCCGAGCCGAGAAGATCGTGCTGGAGGGACTGAGTGTCGAGCCGGACAGTCAACGGATGCAGTTTCAACTGGGGGCGATGTATGAACGGCAGGGCAAAGTGGATGACGCCGAGCGCCAGTTTCGGGAGATCCTGGAGTCCAACCCTCGCCATGGCCCGGTTCTCAACTACCTCGGGTACATGTTGGCGGATCGTGGCCAACGTCTGCGAGAGGCTCTCCGATACATCGAGAAGGCCGTTACCCTCGACCCTTACAATGGCGCCTACCTGGACAGTCTCGGGTGGGTCTATTTCAAACTCAATCAATTGGAAAAAGCGGAGAAGAACCTGGTCCAGGCGGCCCGGCTCAACGACTCGGATGCGACCATCCTCGAACACCTGGGGGATCTTTACTACAAGTTGAGGGACTACAACAAAGCTCGGACCTACTATGAACGGTCCGTTTCCTTCGCTGAGGATCAGAGGGATCGAAAAAGAGTCGAGCGGAAGCTTTCCAACTTGAACCAACTGTCCTCTCAGAAGTGATCTCCCGTTCCCTCTCGCCAGGCCGTCATATTTTTCTTTTGGGGTTTGCGCAAGACTAAATCCGCAGAGTTGGCGCTCAGATTTGCTGGTGTGAAGATGAGATGCCAAAATGTGAAGTTATTCTTACGCGAGCCCTTAGCCCGGATGATTCATAGGATGTTGTTACCCGGGGGCGAGGTGCGTGTTTGGCGTAGGAGAAGGCAATCCCACGGGCTTGGAGGGCCTCAATGAACCGACCCTGAAGGGGTCGCGTCGTGGAGGAGAATGATCCCGGCTACGAGTGAGAGGGATTCCACTGGATACCGACGCAACCCCGCTGGGGTTGAGAGGGGATCACGACGGCCCCAAACCCGGGGTTGCTGCCAACCCTGGGCTGGACGACGCAAGCCCTTTGGCTTGTTGGGTTGTTTGCATCGGCACCCGCTAAAACACGTAGGCGGCGAAGCCGTCGGGCGGACGAGGCGTCGCGACTGAGCCCCCCGGTCGCACTGGTGCGGTTGGCCGGGAAGCCGGAGGAGTTCCTTGGTTTGAGGCGACCGGACCACCACCGAAGGACTGCCCACGTGAACGAGGTGCTCACCGTTCCCTCTTTTGCCAAGATCAACTGGATCCTGAAGATCCTGGGAAAACGCCCCGACGGCTACCACGAGGTATCGACCCTCCTGCAGACGATCGATCTGAGAGACCAGATCCACGTTTTCCCGCGCCGCAATGAGGGAATCCAGATCGAAGTGGAGGGCCGGCCGGTTCCCAGCGGTGAGGGGAACCTCCTTTATCGAGCGGCTGCTCTATTCGGGCGCCGGGCCGGTATCGATCTGGGGGTCTGCGTTCGACTGCACAAACGCATCCCGGTTGGAGCGGGATTGGGAGGCGGTTCCGGAAACGCGGCCGTTCTCTTGCTGTGCCTGAACCAGATCTGGAACGGCCCCCTGGACAAGCGGCACCTTGCCGAGATCGGAGCTGACATTGGTGCCGATGTGGCCTTTTTTCTTTCTGGCGGGACGGCGCTGGGGGAGGGCAGGGGAGAACGGATTACGCCCCTTCCGGACCCCCCGCCCGAAAAGCTCTTGTTGATTTTTCCTGGCCTGCACATTACCTCGAAAGAAGCATATGCAGCCGGTGGCTGGGGAAATCTCCCTCCCCAACGCGACCTCCGGTTGACAAAGCGGAAGGTCGATACTAAAATCCAACGTTTCCGCGAGAAGATTGAAAGCGGACGCAGCGTGCGAGGTTGCGCTGAGAACGACTTTGAGGTGCCCATACTGAAGCGCTACCCTCTTCTTGCCGAAATAAAGAAGAGCTTGGGCCGCGCGGGCTGCGAGCGGGTGATCCTCTGTGGGAGCGGGTCCAGCATACTCGGATTGGGCGAACCGCGGCGGGTTGTTGAAGTTGCCGACTCGATCTCGAGGCAAGGACTGGGCGAGGTTTTCCTCTGCCGATCTCTTTCCCGAAGTCACTATAGAAACATTTTGAGGCAATCAGGTCTGCACTTGAGTGATTTCCGGTGAGCCGGTCGAAATGTCCAATCTAAAGATTTTTTCCGGCAGTTCGAATCCTCCTCTGGCCCAAGAGATCTGTCATTTTCTGGGCTTGCCTTTGGGCAAGGTCAAACTCTGTCGCTTCAGCGACGGGGAGATCAATTTTCAGATTCTGGAAAATGTGCGCGGTGCCGATGTTTTCGTGATCCAGCCCAGTTGTCCGCCGATCAACGAGAGCCTGATGGAACTCTTGATCATGATCGACGCGTTCAAGAGATCGTCGGCACGGCGGATCACGGCCGTCATGCCCTATTACGCCTACGCGCGGCAAGATCGTAAAGATAAGCCTCGGGTGCCCATATCGGCCAAAGTCGTGGGAGACCTGCTGACGGCCGTCGGCGTGAGCCGGCTCTTGACGTTGGAGCTGCATGCGGGGCAGATTCAAGGGTTTTTCAACATTCCCGTGGATCATCTTTTTGCTTCAGGAGTGATCCTGGATTACCTGATCACCCTCAATCTAAGGCACGCCACCATTGTCTCGCCCGACGCCGGGGGCGTCGAGCGGGCGCGTTTCTTCGCCAAGCGAATGGAAACCGATCTGGCCATCATCGACAAACGGCGAGTGGAGGACAACGAAGCGACGGTCATGAACATCATCGGGGATGTCCGAGACAAGGATGTGGTGATTGTCGACGACATGATTGACACTGCGGGAACGGCGGTCAGGGGGGCGGAGGCGCTTCGTGGCCAGGGGGCGCGGCGAGTGCTTATCGCGGCCACGCATCCAGTGCTCTCAGGGCCTGCCATCGGACGGTTGAATGATTCGGATTTCGAGCGAATTGTTGTCACTAACACGATTCCTCTCAGCAAGGAGAAGACGATTCCCAAAATCAAAGTGCTCAGCGTAGCCAAACTCTTGGGAAAAGCAATCCAATCCATCCACGACGAAACCTCAGTCAGCAAGCTTTTTATTTAGTGTCTCGTTCGGGAATGGTGGAAACCCCTCGCCTGGAGGCGAAGAGGAGGTCCCCGCAGTCCGCAAGGACAAGGAGATCCTCCGACCCAAGTCGAAGGGTTTTTGAGAACTTGTCTTTGAAGAACGGCCGTCTCCGGACCTTGGCGAGAAGGCGTGGCCCGGGGAGAGGTGGGTCATGATCTTCGGCCGGGCACTGGTGGAGTAGTTAAGATGCAAGAAGATTTTACGTTACAGTCACAACAGCGCCCGGCGCTGGGAACCAATGCCAGCCGCCGGCTGCGGGTCCAGGGACAGATTCCGGCTGTGATTTATGGACGCGGAATAGACTCGGTTGCTCTGACCGTGGAGGCCAAGGAGTTGTCTCGAATCCTGCATTCGCAAGCGGGCCAGAACACCATATTCAAACTAAAGGTCGGAAGGGAGTCTCATAATGTCCTGATCAAGGACTTCCAGATCGATCCAATTCAGGGGCACCTTCTCCACGCCGACTTTCAGACCGTGGCGATGGACGAGGTCATGACGTTCCACGTCCCGCTGGAGATGCAGGGCACAGCCGAGGGCGTCAAAGCTGGAGGCGTGCTCGATACCGTGCTGCGGGAAGTCGAAGTCCAATGCCTGCCCACCCAGGTTCCCGACCGCATCGCTGTGGATGTGTCGGATCTGGTACTCGGGGGCACGGTCCGTGTGGAAGATCTCAAACTGGAAACCTCCGCCGTGACTCTGCTCTCGGAACCGGATCTGGTGGTGGTGACGATTCTTCCGCCCAAGCTGGCTCCTGAGGAGGCCGAAGTCGTCGAAGAGGAAGCGGCTGAACCGGAAGTCATCACGGGGGCCAAGGCTGAAGAAGAACAGCCGTCCGAGTAAGGGTTTGCGCGAGAATAATTTCGCAGAGTTGGCGCTCAGATTTGCACCAGATTTGGCCGCGACCGATTGAGCGAAACCGCAGGCGTAGCCGGGCCTACGTTGAGGATTTCGCGATTGAGGAGCGGCCGAAGATGGTGTGAAGATGAGATGCCAAAATGTGAAGTTATTCTTGCGCGAGCCCTAAAGGATGCCCGGGTGTTTCTCATCGCCGGTCTCGGAAATCCGGGAGCTCGATATCAAAAAACCCGACACAACGTGGGGTTCATGTTGGTGGACCGACTGGCGGAATCAGCCGGTCGGCGCTTTCGGCAAAGCTTGAAGCATTCGCTCATCTGCGCCACCCGGCGTAGGCTGGAGACCGTTATCCTGGCCAAGCCCCTGACGTTCATGAACTTGAGTGGGCAGGCGGTAAGGGAGCTCTTGATCCACTATCCGGTGGATCCCGGACGACTTCTGATTGTCTATGACGAGGTTGCACTGCCCTTGGGAAAGATCCGAATCCGCCTCGCCGGCAGTGCCGGCGGGCATAAGGGAATGGAATCCATTATCGGCAGCCTGGGAAGACGGGATCTGCCCCGGCTGCGGATCGGGGTCTCACAAGAGAATCCGCCCCCGGATCTGACCGACTTTGTCCTGAGTCCCTTCGACCGGGATGAGCAAGCGCTTCTGGAACAGAGTCTGGTGCGTGCCCAGCAGGCGCTGGACACCATTCTGGTGGAGGGCTTCGACCGGGCGATGGCTCTTTACAACTGACGATGAACCTCTTCGTTATGCCTGTTGACCCATGTGAGGATCCGCAACGATGACACTTTACTACTCTCTCCTTCCTGCTCTCGGGCTGGTGGGGCTGCTATTTGCCGGTCTCATCTACGTCTCCATCAATAAGATCACGGTCAAAGACAGGCGAATGATCGAGATCTCCGATGCCATCCACAGCGGGGCCATGGTCTTCTTGCGCCGCGAGTACAGTATGCTCGGAGCTTTTATCTTGATCGTGTTTCTTGTTCTTGCCTGGGGGATCTCCATCTGGACGGCCTGTGCCTTCGTTCTGGGCGCGGCGAGTTCGATGATGGCCGGATTCTTTGGCCTGAAGGCGGCCACTTGCGCCAACGTGCGGACCGCCCAAGCGGCCCACGACTCCGGAATCGGTCCTGCTCTCCATGTGGCCTTCTCGGGAGGAGCCGTCATGGGGCTTAGTGTGGCCAGCCTCGGGATGCTGGGGCTCTCGGTGGCTTTCATTCTTTTCAGCCGAGGCCTGATCCAGGCCAGCGACATCAGTGGTTTTGCGATGGGAGCCAGTTCGATCGCCTTGTTTGCCCGTGTGGGAGGAGGCATCTATACCAAGTCTGCCGATGTGGGGGCCGACCTGGTGGGCAAGGTGGAGGCGGGGATTCCCGAAGACGATCCCAGGAATCCCGCCACCATAGCCGACAACGTCGGGGACTGTGTCGGAGACACTGCCGGCATGGGTGCTGACATTTTTGAGAGCTATGTGGGCTCGGTCGTTGCCACCATCGCCCTGGCAGCGGCGGGAACATCAAAGGTGCTGGCCATCACCGATGCCAATCGCCTCAGTTACATCGCTCTACCACTTTTCGTGGTCGCCATCGGATTGGTTGCTTCTCTGATTGGGGTGGCGTCGATCCGGATTCTGAGAGGTCTGGGACCCGCTGCCGCCTTGCGCTACTCCACTTACGTCAGTGCCGGAGGCCTGCTGATTGGAACTTTCCTGGTGGTCAACGCCCTTCACCTCGAGTCAGGAATCTTTTACTCGGTTCTGATCGGATCGATTTGCGGTATCATCATCGGTCTGCTGACCGAATGGTACACTTCAGGCAAACCGATCAGACGCATTGCCGAGGCCTGTCAGACGGGTGTTGCCACCGATATCATCGCGGGACTGGCGGTCGGGATGCAGTCGACCGCCCTGCCCATTCTCACCATCTGCGGGACGATACTGATCGCCCACAACTACGCTGGTCTCTATGGAATCGGGATTGCCGCCGTAGGTATGTTGGCAACGGTGGGAGTCACCATGTCGGTTGATGCCTACGGTCCCATCGCGGATAACGCCGGCGGAATCTCGGAGATGTCCGGTTTGGGACCGGAAACCCGAAAGATCACAGACAGCCTGGATTCGCTGGGAAACACGACGGCGGCCATCGGCAAGGGGTTCGCGATTGGTTCCGCCGCGCTGACCGCACTGGCTCTCTTTTCCGCCTTCAGCCAGACAGTGGGACTGGAGGTTCTTGACCTGATCGATCCCAAGGTGGTGGTCGGGTTTTTCGTGGGAGGGATACTTCCTTTTTTCCTTGGCGATCTCACCATGTCGGCGGTGGGCCGCGCCGCCTTCAAGATGGTTGAAGAGGTGCGCCGGCAGTTCCGCGAGATCGATGGCCTGATGGAGGGCACTGCCAAGCCGGACACCGCGCGCTGCGTGGACATCTCCACCCAGGCGGCATTGCGGGAAATGGTCCTTCCAGGTCTTGTCGCGGTCGCCGCCCCGGTTCTGGTGGGGTTCTTGCTCGGTCCCGAATCTCTGGGGGGCATGCTGGCCGGAGCGACCCTGACAGGCGTTCTATTGGCGCTCTTCATGGCCAATGCCGGAGGAGCCTGGGACAACGCCAAGAAAATGATCGAAGCGGGTTTCCTGGGAGGCAAGGGCTCCGAGGCCCACAAGGCGGCCGTCGTCGGTGATACCGTGGGCGATCCCTTTAAGGATACCAGCGGACCCTCGATGAACATCTTGATCAAACTGATGTCGATCGTCTCTCTGGTGATCGCCCCACTGCTGAAGTAAACGGCCGGCCTCATGGAGAATGTGTTAGAATGACGCTTTTTTCACGGAGGAGACAATGTCCATGAGACGATACGAAGTCGTGTTCGTTCTCGCTCCCACGCTGTCGGATCAGGATGTCAAGGAGAAAATAGAAAGCTTTACTCAGGCAGCTGAAGAAAAGGGAGCCAAGATCCTGGACGTGAACCAGTGGGGTCGCAGGCGCCTCGCTTTTCCGGTCAAGAAACATAGCGAAGGAGTCTACACCATCCTGACACTGGAGGAGGAGTCCGCCAAGGCAGTCGCCGAATTGGAACGCCGTTTCAAGGTGTCCGATGCGGTAATTCGCTTTTTGTCCATTCGCGTCGACCACAGTCTTGGGAGAGCTGAAAAGTTCAAACTGCGCCGTCAAGAAAAGC
>JBHHYX010000116.1:0-13202 GCA_046757765.1 Acidobacteriota bacterium
GAACGTCGACTTTTACGACACTCTCGTGAGGGAGGGGTACCAGGGTTGACGCTCGTCCTTGGACTCCGGTCGCTGACGCTCCCGGCTCCGTTGTCATTGTTGCTTCGCCTACCTGCTTCTCGGCGGTACGAGACGACTCGCTACTCCCCTAATCGGTGACGGCACCCTCTGAAGCGGAACCCACAAGGCGGGCGTACTTGGCCAGCACACCCGTGCGGTATCGCGGGGACGGAGCCTCCCAGTCCCGGAGGCGGGCGTCGATTTCCGCCTGAGGCAGAGCGAGGTCGATGCGCCGCCGGCGGGCATCGATCGTAATGGGGTCGCCGTTGTTGACTACCGCCAGCGGACCTCCGACAAAAGCTTCCGGAGTGAGATGCCCGACCACGAACCCGTGGCTTCCACCCGAGAAGCGACCGTCCGTGACCAAGGCCACCTCCCTTCCCAGTCCTTTCCCCATGAGCGCCGCGGTGGGAGAGAGCATTTCTCTCATGCCGGGTCCGCCTTTGGGACCTTCGTAACGAATGACAACCACATGTCCGGCACCCACTCTCCCCTCAAGAATAGCTGCCAGGGCTTCCTCCTCGGAATCAAAGACCAGGGCTTTGCCGCTGAAGCGATCGCCCTCCTTGCCGGTGATTTTGGCGACGGCGCCCTCTGGCGCCAGATTCCCGGCCAGGATGACCAGATGACCTTGCGGCTTGATCGGATCGTCAAGGGGGCGGATCACCTGCTGCCGCTCGGGATAGGAAGCCACCGTTTCCAGGTTTTCCCTCAGCGTGAAGCCGGTTACGGTCAGACATTCTCCCTCCATCAAACCCTCCTGGAGAAGGGTTTTCATCAAAGGCAGGGTCCCCCCGATCTCGACCAGTTCAGCCATCATGTATTTTCCGCTCGGCTTGAGATCCGCCAGCACGGGCGTCCTCTGGCCGATGCGGGTAAAGTCGCTCAGACTCAGGGAGACGCCGGTGGAGTGGGCCAGTGCCAGCAAATGAAGAACCGAGTTGGTCGACCCCCCCAGCGCGGTGACCAGGGTGATAGCGTTCTCGAACGCCTCCCTGGAGAGGATGTCGCTGGGGCGAATGCCTCTATCGATCAACCGCAGTACGGCCCGGCCGGCGGCACGGCAGTCCTTTTTCTTGGCCGCCGACACAGCCGCCTGGGCCGAGCTGTTGGGCAGGCTCATTCCCAGGGCCTCGATGGCCGAGGCCATCGTGTTGGCCGTGTACATTCCTCCGCAGGAACCGGGGCCGGGAATGGCGCAGCCTTCAATCTCCTCCAGATCGGCGTCACTCAGCTCTCCCTTGGCGTGCGCCCCCACGGCCTCGAAGACGGAGACAATGTCTACTTTTTCATTTTTGAAGGTGCCGGGCAGGATGGTCCCACCGTAGACAAAAACGGCGGGCCGGTTGAGGCGGGCCATAGCCATCAGACAGCCGGGCATATTCTTGTCGCAGCCACCGATCGCCACCACTCCGTCAAACCCTTCGCAGCCGACCACCGTTTCAATCGAATCGGCAATCACTTCGCGCGACACCAGGGAATACTTCATCCCCTCCGTCCCCATTGAGATACCGTCAGAGACGGTAATGGTGTGGAAAGTCACGGCCTTGCCGCCGGCGTCGTCGACACCCCGGACCACCTCCGCCGCCAGACCGCCAATGTGCATGTTGCAGGGAGTCACCATGGCCCAGGTGGAAGCCACGCCGATCTGGGGCTTGGCGAAATCCTCGCGACTGAAGCCGACGGCGTGAAGCATGGCACGACTGCCCGCCCTTTCTACTCCGTCCGTCACCAGCGAGGAATGTCGCCGACGTTCGTCGCCCCGGGGACTCTTGTGCCGTTTGGTCTTCATGCTTGTTCCTCTCCGCCGCCAGTCCTGCGAAAGAATCGCAGAGCGCAAAACGAGAATGTACCACAGCAACGCATCGCCGACGCGTCATCTTCAGAGATTTGCACAGAGCATAGGCCCAAGCCGAGATATCAAGGCTGACTTGGTAGACACCCAGGTTTTCGTGATCGAGGGTCCTCCGGGTTCAACCGTGTACGTGCTACGTGTACGAGGACGTGTACGACCCCATCCTGACCTGAAATGCAGCGGCGCGGCTTAACCGCGGCCGCTGGAGTGTCTGGTTGGCCTTCTACTTCGTGTAGGCGGGTCTGAGGCCCTTCAACATAGGGTAGTGCTTGGAGTTGAGGGTCTTCAGCTCCGCTTTCTCGACTTCAGCGGTAGCAGCCAGGATGGCGTCTGCAAGTCCGAGCCCGTGCGACTTGCCGTAATCGCGTTTGTAAAGCCCTCCAGTCTTCGCGATCTCGGCACTGACGGGGACAACACGGAAGAGGGAGACAAAGCTCTCCAGAACCGCTTGTTCCGCATGTCCTTTCACTCCAGCGTACAACTCGGCAACCACGATGGAGGAGAGGATGATCCAAGCAGAGTGGGTGTTGACGAAAGCCACGGCTTTGCTGTGACCGCGGAGAAAATCAACCAGAACATCTGTGTCCAGAAGAATTGGCCCCTCCATGATCAGTTCCGGTCCCACCCAGCCCGCGTGGCCTTGAAGTCGGGAAGATCTGTACGCTCTTTCCAGATTCCGGCGGCCTCGCGCAATACCACCTCCCGCCGAGTCGTGCCCGCTTGGTCAATAAAGCGATCGATGGCCTCTCTAATAACCTCGCTCTGTTTCTTCCCAGCGGTCCTGGCAATAGCAAACAGCTCATCACGTTGGCGCTCTGTCAGGTAGATCTGCGTTCTGACCATTCCCACCTCCAGTACTGTATACATCGGTATTATACATCATTTCGCGGTTTCAAGGCTGGCGATTCGCCCTAACGCCCTGTCAGCTGTGACGCAGTGATTCCCCGTACAGACTTCCCTTCCCTCAAAATTGTAACCTCAGCGAGGATCAAGCGTCAGTTAGTACTGGAGGTCGGTGAATGGGTGTATCAGGTCGTGGTGTGCCTTCTTGTCCTTTGGTTTTGGGCGGCTCTTCAATCCTGTTTCTGCTCCTGAGCTTGTCCCCGTCCGTGGGAGCAAGCCTGCAAACTCCCTCTACTTCTCCCGCCGGGTCTGCGACCATCCAGGAGGTTCCGCCCGAGTTTCAGGATCTCTACGACGAATTGGAAGGGGCAGTGGATGCCTTCAAGAGCCGTCTGGACTCCCAGTGGGACGGCACCTTGCATTCTGTCGCCTTCAGCACTCAGTTGATGGGCGCCTCCAGCAGCAAGGGAACGGCGCTGCTCAGTCCAGATAGTGAATTCGCTGTGTCCCTGGAACTGGAGCGGTTGAGTGCCCTGGGAATGCACGCAGTCACCTTTCACCTCGACTTTCCCTTGCTCTTCCTTCCTTATCATGAAGCTTATCTGGATCCGGCTCTTTCCTCCCAGGACAGCTACCAGCAGACTCTGGATTTTTACAAATGGGTGGCCGCTCAAGTGAGGGCCAAAGGGTTGAAACTGGTGGTGGAGAACACCGTCCTCCCCCAGGAGTCCTCCTCATCGGATTGGCCCACCAGCAACTTCTACGCCCAGTTGCAGGGGGACTTCGACGCCTACAAGGAGGCCCGAAGCGAGGTCGCGGGCACCATCGCCGTCGAGCTTCGGCCTGACTACCTGGTTGTCGCAAGTGAACCGGACACGGAAGCCTCGAGGACGGGCCAGCCGCTCGACACGGTGTCCAACCAGACCGACCTTGTGAATGACATTCTCGCCGCCCTTTCGTCACAAGAGACTTCAGGACTCTCCCTGGGAGCAGGCATCGGGACGTGGCAGAAGGACTACGATCTCTATGTGGACAGTTTGAGCCGGAACACGGCGCTGGATTACATCGACATGCATGTGTCCTTCGTCAATCTGGATTTTCTGGATCGAGTGTTGGAGGTGGCCGATATTGCGGCTTCGGGCAACAAGAAGACCACCATCAGCGAAACATGGCTTCTCAAGGAAAGTGAGAGCGAGCTTTCGGGGGGAGGCTCTTCCCTGGAATATCGTTCCAGGGATGTCTTTGATTTCTGGGCGCTGCTGGACCAGAAATTTCTGCAGGCGCTGGTTGATTTCGCCAGCTTCGAGAAACTCGACTACTTCTCCCCGTCCTGGAGTAACTCCCTTTACGCCTATGTCCAATACGATGATCAGGTCAAAGACCTGTCGCCGGCGGAGCTTTTTGCTCTGCAAAGCAGCCAGGCGACTGACAATCTTCTGGCCGGCCAATTCAGCCAAACGGGACTCTCTTACCGCGACATGGGACAGGTCACCAATCCTGTGCCGCTGCCGGTCTGCGGAAACAGCTTCTGTGAACTGGGGGAGAGCACGCAGTTCTGTTCGGAGGACTGTGTCGACATCGACTACTGGTCGCCTGTCGATTTCCCCAAGACCTCGCTTGACGAAAAACTGGCCTTCGGAGAGATGAGCCCGGAGGAACGGGAACGGTATTACAGTGACCAGACGGCGAGCGCTCAGGAATTGTCTGACGAGATCGAGGAATACATTCGTTCCTGGCTGCGAGGTGAAGTGCCGGCCCGCATCCCGAGAGGCCTCCTCCCCCCCACTGTTGAGAATCCGAAAACCCACACTTGGACCCTCCAACGCCCCGAAGAGGTCGATCCGGAGCGTCAATGGTACTTTGTCCCGGCAAGAAAGGAGCCGGCAACAGACGGTTTTCAGGCGCTTTACCGCGGTAATGCGGAAACCCATGCCACCTATCTCAAATTGCTCTATATCGCCCCATTGAACTCCAAGCTCCGAGTAGAAGGCGACTTCCCCCACTCCAGACAGATGTCCTTTCATGTAAGTCCGCCGTTCGACCCTGAATTCCCCCGATCTTTCTATACCGGCATACTCGACGTGCCGCTGCTGGATGTCGACATCGAGCCGGATGCCGGTCACACCAATCCATTTCGCCCGGGGGCGGATCGCGCTGCCGGTGACAGACACTACCAGGTCACCTTCGATCTGATGGCGGGCAATGCCTATGACCTGAATCCGGTGCTTCAGGACAGCCACTTCAGGGCCCCTGGCAATCAAAGAGTCGGAGGGCCCTTTGAATCTTCCGGACCATGGGGCCAGGGAACGCTCCTGCCGGCGGTGCTCTGGCTTCGCTACTATGGGCCCGACTTGAACGCGGACGGGAGTGTCGACCCGCTGGCAGGCGTCGGCCTGCCCAAGGCTGAGCTACAGCTGGGCAGTGGCGAAAAGTTCTGGATCCAACCCGATTTGGATTTGGCCCAAGAGAGGCAATTGACGACAACGGCGGGTCTCGATTCACCTCCAGTAGAGCCAACGGAAGAGTTCTGGAACTCCTCCTTCGGTTGGCTGAAGGGCTACGGCATATTCTTGTCCCAGTTCGAGGCTCAGGCCATCCAGGAACAGGGGCTGCAGGCCCCGGATTCGGTCAAGCAGGAAGTACGCCAGGACTTCGAAACCCTGTTCAACACGGGCCCCCGACAACCAGCACCCGGAAACATCGGGCATTCCGCCACAGATCACGCCTACAACAGTTACTTGTCGCGACCCTTTGCCCTGGGTAGCGACAAGGTTTATGTGATCACCGGCAAACGTCCCACCACGCCCGCCACGCGCCAGGGAGAAACGACCATGCAGCCGGCGCAGGCGCGCTACTGGTCCATTTGTCACTCCGTCGATCAGGGCGAGGAAGGATCGATCGACTTTAATGGCTTGGTCTATGGCTGCCTCATGGATGACGAAGTCCAAACCGACTCCGCCAACGACTACATCATCGTTTACTCCAGAGGCACTGAAAGACCGGGCAACGCAACGGGCGAATGTGGGGTCAACTGGCAGGAGTTTGGACCCCAATCGGTACAGAGCTTCGTGATTCGGTGGATGAGCGTCTACCCGGACCACTATTCCCAGGCTTACACGCCCGACAATGAAAACATCCCCTGGCAAGTCGGAACCTGGTCCGAACCCGATTATGACGAAAACCTGCTGGGAAGGAACCAACCGGGATTCATGGGGCCCTACCATCCCATCGTGCATTACCTGGACAGAGAAGAATTCGAAGGGCTGGGTTGTGCGCTGAAAGTCGAAGACATTCCTGTCTGGGAAGAGGCTTCGAAGCCCCCCATCCGGGCTCAAGGAGCTCCCACGGGAATGTTGCCGGCGGAAACAACCGAAGTGACGCTTGCGCTCTCGACGGACGAGTCGGCCATCTGCCGCTTTTCCCAAGTGCAGGAAACCCCCTTTGAAGAAATGCCCTACAGCTTCTCTCTCACGGGGGGAACCAGACATGAAACTCTGTTGACGGGTCTGGCGGGTCCCGCTCAGTACAACTACCACGTGCGCTGTCAGGATTACGAAGCTGACACCAACCTCGATGACTACACCATTTCATTTGGAGTCGGAGTGGCCCCCGATACTTCTCCGCCAACTGTGCCTGAGAACCTGAACGCAGTTGCGGCGACCGATACCGAGATCCAGCTCGGCTGGGATGCATCCTCAGATGACGTCGGAGTCACGGGGTATCACGTTTTCCGTAACGGAAATCCTCTGGCCACCACCTTGACCCCTGCCTACACCGACTCTCTTGTCCAACCCATGACCGAATACACCTACCAGGTGAGCGCCTGGGATGCCGCCGACAATGAGTCTGCCAAGTCTCTCCCGGTGACGGTGAACAGCGGCGACACAACCCCACCGACGAAACCTCCTTTCCCGGACGCCGCCGCAGTTTCCGACACCCGGATCGATGTGACGTGGCAGGAGCCATGGGATCTGATTGGAGTTACCGACTACCAGATTTATGATGGAGAATCAGGCCAACTCATAGCGGGGACCGCCTCGACCGGTTATTCAGACGTAGGTCTGGGCCCCTGGACCACCCACTCTTACTTCATTACCGCGCTTGATGGGGCCGGGAATGAGTCCCCGCCCTCGAGGACGGTCTCTGCAAGAACCACGGACTCCGTCGCCCCCACTGTGCCCCTTGCTGTGACGGCCACCGCGGTTGCCGAGAATCAGATCGATCTGGGATGGGACGCCTCGACGGACAATGTGAAAGTGGTGCGTTACCGAATCTACCGCGACGGCGTGCTTCTGGCCTCTCCCACCTCGGAAGCCTATTCAGATGGCCGCGTCCACCCCGGAGAAACTTACAGCTACAGGGTGAGCGCCGTCGATGGCGCCGGTAACGAATCGGAGCAGTCGTCGCCGGTGCTGGCGGAGGCCTTGGATTTGACCGCGCCCACCTCGCCCTTATTCTTGAGCGCCACGGTGGTCTCGGACAATCAAATTGATTTGAACTGGAACGCCTCCCGGGACACGGTCGGCGTGGCAGGCTACAGAATCTATGATGCCGAATCCGCTCAGAGAGTGGATGAAACTCCCTCCACATCCCACTCTCAAACGGGCCTCAGCCCCGGAACCACCTACTCCTACTACGTGACCGCTTTTGACGCCGCCGGCAACGAGTCCGCAGCCTCGAAAACGGTCTCACGCCAGACAACCGACTCGGTTCCGCCCACAGTTCCTCAATCTCTGGTTGCAACCGCCGTCTCGGACATTGAGATTCGCCTCGTCTGGGAGCCTTCCACCGACAACGTCGAGGTGACCGGGTACGAGGTCTACCGAAACGGCCGGAAAATCGACACTTCGACCGAGCCCCTTTATGCCGATACCGGTCTGCGGCCGGGGAAGACGTACACCTATACGGTCAGGGCTTACGATGACGCCCGCAACAAGTCGGATCACTCCGACCCGAGCTCCGCGGACACCCTGGAGTCGCTTGACGAGAAACACTATTGAAGCGAAGCGCCCACATTTCTCACAACCGGTCGTAACGAAGAGCCGGAAGCGCGCCGCTGACAAGGCGTTACGACCGAGGCACTCCCTTGCCCTCGCCAGTTCTCAGAGCCCGGCAACTGGCAGCAGCCGAGGGACAAAACTTCATGGAACACTGTAAACTGAACCGAAGCGTCAGCGCCCGGCCCAATGGCTCCGTCCCGGTTCGGCGAACTGCTTGTAATGCCCTCCACACCCTTCGTAGAATAGGACGCGATGGTCTCCATCGGATCGGTGATAAGAAGGGTCTGTCGAAAAGAGCGGATCTCTCCAGAGGACGCCTTGTGTTTGCTCCGTTCCAATCGACTCCAGGAGATTGGCCGGGCGGCTGATTCAGTCCGCCGCGGCAAGCACCCGGACAATGTGGTCTCCTTTCTGATGGATCGCAACATCAATTACACCAATGTCTGCGTGGCCCGTTGCACCTTCTGCAATTTCTACCGCAAGCCCAGGGACCAGGAGGGCTATGTCCTTCCCAAAGAAACGATCTTCAGGAAGATCGAGGAGACTATTGAACAGGGGGGGACCGGGATTCTCATGCAGGGCGGAATGAACCCCGATCTGAAGATCGACTACTATGAAGACCTGCTCACATCCATCCGTCAGCGCTACCGGATTCATCTCCACTGTTTCTCTCCGCCCGAGATTGTGGTTCTGGCCCGGCTCAGCAAGCTGACGATCCGTGAGACCATCCGGCGCCTGGCGGCTGCTGGCCTGGATTCGATCCCGGGGGGTGGCGCGGAGATTCTGGTCGAGAGGATGCGCAAGGCCATCGGCCCCGGAAAGTGCACCGCGCAGGAGTGGCTGGGAGTAATGCGGACGGCTCACCAGGAGGGGTTGCTGACGACAGCCACCATGATGATGGGCGGGGGGGAGACCCTGGAAGAGCGGGTGGAGCACCTGGATCGGCTGCGCTGCCTCCAGGATGAGACGCACGGATTTGTGGCCTTCATCCCCTGGAATGTGCAGCTCGAGGGCACTCCGATGTCGAAGTCGATCCGGCGGGAGGTGACCCCGGTGGAGTACCTCACGCTGCTGGCAGTGAGCCGGATCTACTTGGACAATTTTCACAACATCCAGGTCTCCTGGCTGACCCAGGGACTCAAAGTGGCGCAGATCGCTCTCCACTTTGGCGCCAACGACGTGGGCAGCATCATGATGGAGGAGAACGTGATCAGCACCGCTGGCGCCCACTACCAGGCCAGCCGTGAAGACCTGATTCGCCTGGTTGAAGAATCCGGCTTCATCCCTGCCCGCAGGGACACCCTTTATCAGAACTTTCAAAAGATCGCTTGACCAGACGCGCGCGTCAGGTCCGATCATCTAGCGCAGCTAGGCCGGAAACAAGTTCACAAAAGGGTCAAGTTGTGCATTGCATAACAATTCGCACTACAAACAATCGCTATGACTGGCCATGAATCGCTCTTTCAGAGCTACCGGGCTTCGCTGGAAAGACCCAGCGTCGTTGCGCTGGGCTGAATATGAGCGGCACCTTCGGCGCCTGAAGGCGTGAGCGGGACCGGCCTTGCCAAAGGCCCGGAGGGCTGACATTCGAGTAGCCCGGTCGGTAAGGGCCGGGTGGCACTGACTGATGTCCCTCGCCGACAGACCCGGAGGGCCGACACAAAGGCGGTAAAGGCAACCAACTGATCACCTCAATGGTCGCTTGCAGGTATGAGGTTGCCCCGCTACCCTTAGCGAGGCTCCGCCTCAGACCGACGAGCGGTGTAGTGGCATTGCCGTGATTCCCAGCCCCAAGTTCGAGGTTCCTCCGTCTAGGGTCGTCCTAGCGTGAGAGGAAGTTCACAAAGTGGTCAACTTGTTCGCGTGGCAACAATGTACACTATCAAGCAACGGAGCCCCGACCGTGAGGGAGGGGATATCACGGCTAAGATTCGTCGTTGGGCTGCGGTCGCTGACGCTCCCGGCTCCGTTGTCATTGTGGCTACGCGTATGCCTTTCTCGGCGGTATGAGGTGGCTCACTAATTCCAGTTGGCAAACCCGGCTTCCACCGGGACAGGCCCGGTGGGGGCCCCTACTCCAGCCGTGGACTGATCGTTGGGGTGGGCATTGCAATTTGAGGAAAAGTCTGTCAGGATCGTTGCCACGTCCAGTGCCAAACATTAATCTTCCATGCTGAAGTGGCTCGTTGGCGGCGGGCCCGGCCAGTGACGCTGTCGGTGAGGAGTCCAGGAGAGTTGATTCGTGAGGAGGGCAGATGAGGGAAAAGCTACTTGTTACAGTTGTCGTGTGGGGCGTGTTGTCGGGTGTCCTTCACGCCCAGGCACAAATCAATACCGCCGATTTGGCTGGAGTCGTGAAAGATCAAACCGGCGCCGTCCTGCCGGGTGTGGATCTCACGGTGAGTAACGTTCGTACGGGTCTTTCCCGGTCGGCCATTTCGGACGACCGCGGGAACTACCGTTTTCCTCTTCTCCCGCCGGGTCTGTATGAGGTTCGCGCTGAACTGCCTGGGTTTGCCACCAAGATCTACAGGGACAATACCTTGACCGTAGGCCAGTCGGCTAATCTGGACATCCTCCTGGAGCCGGCCGGCACTCAGACCGAGATTGTGGTGCGAACCGACGTCAACATTGTCGAGAAGGAGAGGACGGTTCAGGCCTCCACCATCAACCAATTGCAGATCGAGAACCTGCCCATTAATGGCCGGAATTTTCTGGATTTTGCCCTCTTGACCCCAGGAGTCAGCGACAAGAGCACATTGGCGACGGCAAGGGCGGTTCAGACGCCGACCTCGGGACTCTCCTTCGGAGGGCAGGATCAGCGCAGCAACTCCTTGACGATTGATGGCGCCGACAACGTGGATTTGATCTCCAACTCGGTTCGATCCACCTTGAGCCAGGACGCGATTCAAGAGTTTCAGATCAACCGCAATACTTTTGCGGCGGAATTCGGCCGGTCCCGAGGGGGGATGATCAATATCGTCAGCAAATCGGGGACCAACGCCTTTCATGGAAGCGGTTTCTTTTTCTTCCGGGACAATTCGTTGGATGCCCGAAACACCTTCGCCTTCGGCCCCGGCGGAACCCCGGCCGACCCCGATTTCAACCGCTACCAGTGGGGTGGAACCGTGGGCGGGCCGATCGTAGAGGATCGAACCTTCTTTTTCGGCAGCTACGAGCGGCTGGATCGGGATGAGTCGCTGTTCGTCAACTTCCTGGACGACACCAGCATCTTTGAGCCCACCACTTCCCAGAAAGAGCTGTTCGGGTTTCTGGCCTCCACCGGCATTCCCTCGCTTCAGCTCTTATCGGCTGCCTTCATAGATCCCAGGTTCGGTGTTCTGCAGACCCTGGACGCCAACTTTCCGGCGACTCTCAATCTTTTCCGAAATGAAAGCGGGGTCTTCCCCTTCAGCGCCAACTCCAACACGTTTTCCATCAAGGTCGATCACCAGGCTTCCAGTTCGAATCAGATGTACTTCCGTTTCAACCACACCGACTCGTTTACCGACAACGCGAGTTTTGGCGCCCTGGAAGGCGTCAGCAACGGGGTGAAGTTCGACGTCGAGGATCTGGCTTCAGTTTTTTCCGACACACATATCTTTTCGCCCAGCACGCTGAACGAGTTCCGGTTTCAGTTTGCCCGAAGGCAATTCAATGTTCCCACCAATGATCCTTTCGGCCCGGAGGTCGTCGTTTCGGGGGTGGCCGAATTCGGCCGCGAGTTTTTCAACCCCACCGGCTACGATGAGAACACCTACCAGATCACAAATAATTTTACCGTCATCCGCGGTTCACACACTCTGAAGATGGGAGGAGATCTCGAGGTCACGGACTTGGATGGCTTTGCCGAGGTCTTCCTGGGCGGGCAATTCACTTTTGGCGAGGCGATTCCGCTGGCGATCATCATGGACACCCTGCTGGGGCCTGGAACGGCCGCCGGCTTGATTACCCAACTGGCCACCCCCACGTCGTTGGGAGGACTGGGAAACCCGGCTCTGCTGACCACGGTCACAGACCCGATTACGGCAGTTCAGTCCTTCAACTTTGGCCTGCCGATTACGTATTTCCAGGGGTTCGGCGACCCCACTACCGGCTTCACCCTGCCCCAGCTGGGACTCTACCTGCAGGATACCTGGAAGGTCAGCCAGAATTTCACCTTGAATCTGGGGGTGCGCTACGACACCGACTGGCCGTCGGACACACAGAATGTGATTTCAAAGACGGCGCCGTTTCAGTTCGAAACCGGCCCGGCCAACGACCGCAACAACTTCGCTCCCAGGCTCGGCTTTGCCTGGGATCCCTGGAACAACGGGAGGACCGTCGTCCGCGGCGGCTATGGAATCTTCTACCAGAATTTTTTCCAGGCTATCGCCTTTGTGTCACAGGTTCTCTCCGGCCAGATCTCGCAAGTTTTTCTCCCCATCACCGGCTTGCCGGGCATTACCGACGTGACGTCCGCCGATATCTGGGGTTACATCCAGGCCACGGGCGCCACTGGCCAGGAGGCGCTTCAGGCTTTTGGGATCAACCCCGGAACGACGCCGTCGGTGATTCTGCCGGGTGCCGGTGATGTCCAGAGTCCCTACAGCCACCAGGCCAGTTTTGGCATCGAGCAGGCCTTCGGCTCGGATTGGGCGCTCTCGCTGGATTACATCCTCAATCGTGGCGTTCATCTCATCCGATCCCGCGACATCAACGTCAACCAGGTCGGACCGAACGAGTTCGTCAACCCGCCGGCGGCGGATCTGCGCTTCATCCAGATCAACTCTATCGAGACGAGCGGAAGTTCCATTTACCACGGCTTCACGGCGGCGCTGCGCAAGCGCTTCTCGCATCACTATGCCTTCAACGTTGCCTACACGCTGGGCAAGTCCATTGACGACACCACGGATTTCATCACCCAGTTTCAGGCCAACAACCAGCGGGACCTCCGCTCCGAGAGATCGCTTTCCACCTTTGACCAGCGCAATCGGTTCGTCGTCAGCGGAGTCTTCAACAGCCCCTATCGGGTGTCTTCGTCTCAGGGCGTCGGCAAGAACATTCTGGCCGACTGGGTGCTTTCGCCCATTATCACGTGGGCCAACGGCAAGCCCTTCAATTTGCTCCTCGGTTTCGACGCCAACGGGGACACCCACGAGGAAACCGATCGCCCGGTCTTGACCAACGGGCTCCTGGCTGGCCGCAACACGGGGAAGGGCCCCAACTTCTTCAGCACTGATCTGCGCCTGGCCCGGCGGTTCCGCCTTCCACGAGAAAACACCTTCTTCGAATTCACCTTTGAAGCCTTCAATCTTTTCAACAATGTCAATTACGCGGGTGTCAATAATGTCGTAGGCAATCTTGCATTGGACACCTCCACGGTCACGGGCAGCAAGAGTATTCCCGCCAATCGGCCGTTGGGATTCACGGCGGCGTTTGATCCCCGCCAGATTCAGTTTGGT